>NZ_JAUFQQ010000005.1:1670210-2004252 GCF_030409845.1 Flavobacterium branchiarum
GCAACTAAAGGCATTGATACAAGTGCCGAAGGAGCAATAACCAAGCATTCTAAAAAAGAAATGCAGAATAATAGTACCGAAAAATCTAAATCTAATTAAGCTATGAGCAGAATAAGAATTGTTGGCGGTACAATAACAAAAACTACAGGAGGGGACCATAACATTTACACTCAGGGGACTATTACCTATACTTCAGGTAAGACAATTACAGAAACCAGCGATGTAGGTATTACTTATGGAGAACCCAAAGACCCACCTAACCCAGAAATCGTTGAAAGCAACTATAAACTTGGAAGTACTTATGCCCATGAACAACTTTCGGCTTTGGCAAAACAATTAGATGAATTGCCTTTTATGTTTTTTATGGTTGGCGTTTTTGGCGAAGAAATTGAAGTAAGCGCACTAAGTAAGTTATACAGAGGACTTAGTGATGCATCTATTAGTGCACCAGAAATTGTAGTTACAAAGTTTCCTGTCAGAGGCAGAAAAGCGAATTATAGTAACCATAGAAAAAAGATATTGGTGTGGGAACATTTTATTGATTTAGCGGCAAAAGATAATGAGGCTAGAGCTGAATTGATGTCGGCTTTGGTAGAAGAATATGGGCATCATATCGATAATATCTTGAGAACAGAACTCGCAACCAATGGCCTAGAAGATACTGATTATATAGATGAAGGAGCAAAGTTTGCCTATGCTTTGTTCAATTTTGACATTTTTAAAGAAACACAGCTAAATTTTGCTAAAGCCGATACGCCAAGTTTTACTGGTGATTTGATAATAGATTTTTCTGAACTACATACCCAGGTTAAAGATTATGTAGCAGAGGATAAACAGTATGATGCCAACCCAAAAGATAACGTAGACGGTTTTGGTGCTGGTTTTGAGGCAGGAATGCATGGAGGAATTGAGAGAGAAGCTTTAAGCCAGATGGTTGTAGATAAAAAACTAACTAGCTTAGAGGTAAAACAAATCTACTATGGTAACTGGCTCCGCGATTATTCTCAGATTATACTAGAAAGTACGATACGCCTAGAAAAAACAGATATTGACAAGATAAAACAAAGCGGCATTGAGCATCTTAATGGTCTGCTAAAAATGAATCCGTGCAGAGTTTCTCATGATGGTTTGGTAAAGCTTATAGAAATAGTAGCTGCCAAAGAATTTGTGTTGGGCTCTGATAAATATACTTCTAATTATAAAAATCATGTAAATACTTTTCAAAAAGAATATGGAAAACTTACCAAAGATATTTTGGGTATATACCGACCAGAAGAGCACATAGACAACCCAAAGGGTTTGAAAGATTTTAGCAGTCTAAGTATTTCTTATCAATACGAACACTCAAAAGGAAACTTTACGACTAAGAAGCTTTATGCGGGTGAAAATGCAAAATCGCTGGAGGTAAATGATCTTATAATAAAAAATTACATCTCTACAAAAGAAAATCCCGATCCTGATAGACCAACCTCTGATAGATACATGTGGCAACAGTTAAAACTGGCAGTGCAATACGGGAAAAACAAAGACGGATTTAGGCATTTAGGAGCTGCTTTCCATGTACTTGAAGATTTTTTCTCACACACTAATTTTGTAGAAGTAGCATTAATAAAAGCGGGAAGTTTACTTCTGGATCAAAATAAAAATAGCGATTTAGGCAAACAATTAACACTCGTATATCCGTGGGTACAAGGCATGCAAGGAGCAGATTATAGCACAATACCCATAGTAACAGGAAAATTTTTACTAGATGATACAATGGCAAGCGTACTGCCCAAAGTGGCCGAAAAAATGTTTCCTATAGGCATACAAGATTATGTGCAAAGAAAACCTGGAGACAGAACATTTCAGGATGCTTTTATACTTACGACTCTAGAAGATTTGTCTAATGGGCAACAGTCTGATGGGCAGGAAAAAAAAGCTGTTTACATGGGCATAAAGAGTTCGGAGGTCTTGACATTTTATCAAAATTATTTAAAACTAATTGATACCAAAGCGGCGGCATTAACCTATACTGGCTGGGTAGGTAGAACGATAGACAGAGGATTGAGTTATATGGGAGATACCTTAGCAATATTTAGCCATATAACCTATAACTTATTATTAAGCTCAATAGATGAAGATATAAAAATAGAACAAACACAAAATAGTAATAAAAATTATGGTACTGATCCCACTCATACTCAAATTGCCAAAGATGCACTGCATCATCCGCTAAATCCGTTAGCATCTGAGCTTGCCAAAATAGCAGTAAAAGATGTTGCAACAAAAATTTTGGACATTTGGGAAACAGGCAGTGACCCTACAGGAGAGGAGCTTGCCAAATATGTAATAAACAAATACACCATTCATCCCCTTTATCAAAACGCAGATTGGGCTAATAAAGCAGTTAATGATTGGGCTGATAATAACGAAAATATTATTACAAGACTCCAAAGTGCTACCGTGTATGAACATGCCGAACAGGTGATACAAAGAACAATAAGTAACAAAAAAATTACAGCTATTTTAAATTATTTTAAATGAAAGAATTAGTAATATTAATCTTGAGTAGTATTATGCTACAATGTCAAAGCCCTAAAAAAGAACCAATGCAAGGAACCGATTTTTATATTAGTGAACACTCTATTACGTACAAAAACCAAGAAGTACCCTTTGGCAAACCCGTAGCCGAATGGGTGAAAATTTTCGGTAAGTATAGCAGGATATATCATACAAGTATATATATATATGGGATGATTTAGGAATATATGTTTCTGAATCAGAAATTAATTCAGAAATTAATGAACTCCACATCTTTTTTATGAATCTAGATAGTCCTTTAGGACAGATGGGGAAACTTAATAGAGCTAGAGGGAGAATGTCTCTGGCATTTACAAAAGAAAAAGATAAAAAGATAGATTGGCTTGATGAAGATTATAAAAAAGAAAAATATAAAAGAATAGAAGAAAGAAATACAAGAGGCTCTAATGCTCCAGAAAACTTTATTTATCCCTTTAAGATTTATGAAAAACCATTAAACATTGAGGGCGCAGTAGTAAAAGCGGGAATGCGTGTATCTGAAATCAACAAGGAGCGAAAAAAAGCAAATTTGCCGGTGATCAAATATTATGATGAAGATATGAATTGGAAAAATGAACACGGTTCTACCACTACTTTATCGAATGGTTACTTTAGCACTTTTAGAGGTTTTTCAACTCCCGAAGAGAAAGAAAATGCTAATTTTTATAATATTATGTACCGCCAGACCGAAGGCGAGATAGAATACATACGTATTGTACATGATACAGGTCAGGACTATTATAAATTTTAATTCTTTGCACAGATGAAACAATTAGTAATCTTAATCTTGAGTAGTATTATGCTACAATGTCAAAGCTCAAAAAAAGAACCAATGCAAGGAACCGATTTTTATATTAGTGAACACTCTATTACATACAAAAACCAAGAAGTACCTTTTGGTAAACCCGTAGCCGAATGGGTGAAAATTTTTGGTAAGTATAGCAGGATATATCATACTACTATATACATATGGGATGATTTAGGAATATATGTTTCTGGAACAAATAACAATTCAAGAATTAATGAACTCCACATTTTTTTTATGAATCTAGATAGTCCTTTAGGACAGAGGGGAAAACTTAATAGAGCTAGAGGGAGAATGTCTGTAAAATTTGTAAAGGAAAAAGATAAAAAAACTGGATGGTTTACTTCAGATGAAGATTATGCTGAAATGGAAGAAAAAAATACAAGAGGTTCCGATGCTCCTGATAAATTTATTTATCCCTTTAAGATTTATGAAAAACCATTAAACATTGAGGGCGCAGTAGTAAAAGCGGGAATGAGTGTATCTGAAATCAACAAGGAGCGAAAAAAAGCAAATTTGCCGGTGATCAAATATTATGATGAAGATATGAATTGGAAAAATGAACACGGTTCTACCACTACTTTATCGAATGGTTATTTTACCACTTTTAGAGGTTTTTCAACTCCCGAAGAGCAAGAAAATGCTAATTTTTATAATATTATGTACCGCCAGACCGAAGGCGAGATAGAATACATCCGTATTGTACATGATACAGGTCAAGACTATTATAAATTTTAATTCTTTGCACAGATGAAACAATTAGTAATCTTAATCTTGAGTAGTATTATGCTACAATGTCAAAGCTCAAAAAAAGAACCAATGCAAGGAACCGATTTTTATATTAGTGAACACTCTATTACATACAAAAACCAAGAAGTACCTTTTGGTAAACCCGTAGCCGAATGGGTGAAAATTTTCGGTACGTATAGCAGGATATATCACACAAGTGTATATATATGGGATGATTTAGGAATATTTGTTTCTGAATCAAATTACAATTCAGAAATTAATGAACTCCATATTTTTTTTATGAATCTAGATAGTCCTTTAGGACAGATGGGAAAACTTAATGAGGCTAGAGGGAGAATGTCTCTAAAATTTGTAAAGGAACGGAATCATAAAGACGGATGGTTTCCAGAAAAAACGGATTTAAATATTTATGCTGAAATGGAAGAAAGAAATACAAGAGGTTCCGATGCTCCTGATAAATTTATTTATCCCTTTAAGATTTATGAAAAACCATTAAACATAGAGGGTGCAGTAGTAAAAGCGGGAATGCGTGTATCTGAAATCAACAAGGAACGAAAAAAAGCAAATTTGCCAGTGATCAAATATTATGATGCAGATTTGAATTGGAAATATGAACATGGTTCTACCACTACTTTGTCGAATGGTTATTTTACCACTTTTAAAGGTTTTTCAACTTCCGAAGAGCAAGAAAATGCTAATTTTTATAATATCATGTACCGCCAGACCGAAGGCGAGATAGAATACATCCGTATTGTACATGATACAGGTCAGGAATATTTTAAAATTTAATTCTTTGCACAGATGAAACAATTAGTAATATTAATCTTGAGTAGTATTATGCTACAATGTCAAAGCTCAAAAAAAGAACCAATGCAAGGAACCGATTTTTATATTAGTGAACACTCTATTACATACAAAAACCAAGAAGTACCTTTTGGTAAACCCGTAGCCGAATGGGTGAAAATTTTCGGTAAGTATAGCAGGATATATCATACAAGTATATATATATATATATGGGATGATTTAGGAATATATGTTTCTGAATCAGAAATTAATTCAGAAATTAATGAACTCCACATCTTTTTTATGAATCTAGATAGCCCTTTAGGACAGAGGGGGAAACTTAATAGAGCTAGAGGGAGAATGTCTCTGGCATTTACAAAAGAAAAAGATAAAAAGATAGATTGGCTTGATGAAGATTATAAAAAAGAAAAATATAAAAGAATAGAAGAAAGAAATACAAGAGGCTCTAATGCTCCAGAAAACTTTATTTATCCCTTTAAGATTTATGAAAAACCATTAAACATTGAGGGCGCAGTAGTAAAAGCGGGAATGCGTGTATCTGAAATCAACAAGGAGCGAAAAAAAGCAAATTTGCCGGTGATCAAATATTATGATGAAGATATGAATTGGAAAAATGAACACGGTTCTACCACTACTTTATCGAATGGTTATTTTACCACTTTTAAAGGTTTTTCAACTTCCGAAGAGCAAGAAAATGCTAATTTTTATAATATCATGTACCGCCAGACCGAAGGCGAGATAGAATACATCCGTATTGTACATGATACAGGTCAGGAATATTTTAAAATTTAATTCTTTGCACAGATGAAACAATTAGTAATATTAATCTTGAGTAGTATTATGCTACAATGTCAAAGCCCTAAAAAAGAACCAATGCAAGGAACCGATTTTTATATTAGTGAACACTCTATTACATACAAAAACCAAGAAACATTATAGTGTAAATAGACCGTCGTCAAAGACAAAGATTCCTTCTTTACATCAAAGAATAACCTTTAACTTAAAACAGCCTCCTACTGGGTATTTATTCCCTTGAAAAAGAAGCTCTCTTTCCTATATTTTTATAATACCTAATCTTCTTTATAAAAAAAAACAATCGGTAAGACCATGCTCATTAGAAACTTAAATAATTTATCATTAAAGTTAAAATTCGCAATTATACTTGGTCTTACCCCATAAAAATACCCCCAAATAGCATCTAACTTTTTGGGGGCAATTCATTCGAAACTCGAATGGAGGCATTTTATTAATTTAGTAAGACTACACTACACCTTGAGCAAGCATAGCATCTGCTACTTTTACAAATCCAGCGATATTAGCACCTTTTACATAATTTACGTAACCATCTTCACCAACACCGTATTTCTTACATTGGTTATGAATTCCTACCATTATATCTTTTAGTCTAAGATCTACTTCTTCACTAGTCCAGTTCAAACGAATTGAGTTTTGAGTCATCTCTAATCCAGATGCAGCAACTCCACCAGCATTTGCCGCTTTTCCAGGAGCAAAAAGAACTTTTTTACCAACAAATTGTTTTATAGCATCAAGAGTACATGGCATATTCGCTGCTTCTGTAACGCATAAAACTCCATTTGCAATTAAGTTCTTAGCATCTTCTTCGTTCAATTCATTTTGAGTAGCACAAGGAATAGCAATATCAACTTTTACTTCCCAAGGGCTTTTTCCTTTGTGAAATTGAGCATTTGGATATTTCTTAACATACATTTCTGCTCTGTTATTTCCACTAGCTCTCATCTCGACCATGTGTTCGATTTTCTCTCCAGAAATTCCTTCTTCATCATAAATGTATCCATCAGGACCAGAAATTGTAACCAATTTTCCACCTAATTCATTTATTTTCAAGGCTACACCCCAAGCAACGTTTCCGAAACCTGAAATTGCAACTCTTTTTCCTTTAATCTCATGTCCGATAGTACGCAACATTTGATCAGTAAAATATACAACTCCGTATCCAGTAGCTTCTGGTCTGATTAATGAACCACCATAAGCAATTCCTTTACCAGTTAAAACTCCTGTAAACTCATTTTTGATTCTTTTGTATTGACCAAATAAGTATCCAATTTCTCTAGCACCTACACCAATATCTCCTGCAGGAACGTCAAGATCTGGTCCAATATGACGACATAATTCAGTCATAAATGATTGACAAAAACGCATAATCTCACCGTCAGATTTTCCTTCAGGATCAAAATCAGCTCCTCCTTTTCCACCTCCCATAGGAAGTGTTGTCAAACTATTTTTGAAAACTTGTTCAAAAGCTAAAAACTTTAAAACTGATAAGTTTACTGTATGGTGAAATCTAATTCCACCTTTATATGGTCCGATTGCTGAATTCATCTGAATTCTGAATCCTCTATTTACTATAATTTCTCCTTTATCGTCAACCCATGGCACTCTAAAAATGATAGAACGTTCTGGCTCTGCAATTCTAAGAAGTAAATTCTTCCCATCGTATTTTTTCTGTTCGGCAATGAATGGAATTACTGTTTCAGCAAATTCTCTAACTGCTTGAATGAACTCAGGTTCGTTTGGATTTTTTGACTCTACAAGAGTCATAAATTCATTTATTTTTTGTTTCATTTTATAAAAAATTATCAAATAAATTAATCTTAATTATTTACTCAACCAAACAACAAAAAACTAACATAAAAGTCATCTTTTGTTATTTTGCACAAATATACATCTAATAAAGAAATTGGGCTTAAATTTTCGTAAATTATAAGTAGAATTGTATTATTAATACCTATTTTTTAAAATACATCTTTTTAACGCAATGACTTATACGAAAACGTTATAGTTTTAAAGCCAAAAAGACACACTCCTTACTAATACTATTTTTTTGAAATTTAATAATTTACTGGTTCCCAAAAATTAAATCCGATATCAAAAACACATTAATATCAGGTTTAATTATGTTTAGTATTGTTCACAACTTAATAGTACAATCTAGACCACTGTTTAATTGGTTACTTACGGAATATATAGATTTCCACAAAAAAGAAACCCTCAACATTTTTTCAAATACTGAGGGTTTATATTTTTTAAAAACTTGTTTTATTATGCTAAAGCTTGTTTCAAATCAGCAACTAAATCTTCTGCATCTTCGATACCAACACTTAAACGAACTAAATCGTCAGTTATACCAACTTCTTTTCTCTTATCCGCAGGGATTGAAGCGTGAGTCATTAAAGCAGGATGATTAGCCAGAGATTCTACTCCTCCTAAAGATTCTGCCAAAGTAAATACTTTTAATTTTTCTAAAAAGTCAATTGAATCTTCTTTTTTACCCGAAACAAAAGTAAAAGAAACCATTCCTCCAAAAGCTTTCATTTGTTTTTTGGCAATTTCATGAAATGGATGACTAGGTAGACCTGGATAATAAACTGTTGCAATTTTAGGATGATTGCTTAAAAATTCAACTACTTTTTCTCCATTCTCACAATGTCTTTGCACACGTAAGTGAAGTGTTTTAATTCCTCTTAAAACCAAGAAACTATCCATTGGCCCTAGAGTCGCACCTGTAGCAAATTGTTGAAAATGCAATTGCTCACCCAAAGCTTCATCTTTTACGATTAAAGCTCCTGCAATAACATCTGAATGTCCTCCTAAATATTTAGTTGCAGAATGCATTACAATATCTGCTCCTAAATCAAGAGGCTTTTGTAAATAAGGTGTTGCAAAAGTATTATCTACTGCAAACAATATTTTTTTCTCCTTAGTGATTTTAGCAATTTCTTCAATGTCTGCTAATTTCATTAATGGATTCGTTGGTGTCTCTACCCAAACCAACTTTGTGTTTTCGTTTATTAAAGATTTAAATTTTGCGATATCATTCATATCTACAAAATGGAATATTATCCCTGAATCTTTATAAATACGAGTAAACATACGATATGTCCCTCCGTACAAATCGTCCATAGCGATGATTTCATCACCTGCTTTGAAGGAACGTAAAACACAATCAGTAGCTGCTAATCCAGAAGAAAAAGCCAATCCACGAGTCCCGTTTTCAATACTAGCCAATGCATTCTCAAGAGCTGATCTAGTAGGATTTGAAGCTCTACTATATTCATAATCACCAAGAGGTTGCCCTGGACTTGTTTGAATAAATGTCGATGTTTGATACACTGGAGGCATTACTGCTCCTGTACTTGGATCATGATGTTGTCCACCATGTATAACTTTTGTATTGAATTTCATATCTTTATATTTTTGTAACACTAAAATGTTCTACAAATTTACCCTTTAATTTATTTTAATCAAGTTACAAGTTGATACCTTTGTAATTAATTAACATTTTCAAGATGAGAAATTACACTTTTTTATTCGTAACCCTTTTTATTTTAACAAGTTGTACTAGAGAACTTTCATTCAAAGAACAAACGTTTGAAAAGAAATCAACTTTACCTTGTAAAAGCAATTGCCCACAAATTAGTATAAAAATTCCAATTGCTCAAGATGTTCCTATCGTATCAGATAGCATCAATAAAAAAGTGTTTTCTGTTTTAAAGGAAATCGTTTATTTTGGAGAAAACCCTTTTGATTCAACTGATTATAATGAGCTAACAGCTTCTTTTATTGGTTCGTATGAAGAAATGCGTAAAAAATTTCCTGAAGACACATTCGGATGGGAAGCCAAAATCGAAGGCAATGTAGAATACCAGTCTGATAGCATACTAAATATCAAAATTAATCATTACACTTTTACAGGGGGCGCTCATGGCTACCAAGGATATCGTTCTTTATTATTCAATCCTAAAACAGGAAAAACAATTACAAACAAGCAATTATTTGTAAACGAAAATGATTTTAAAACTTTCGCAGAAAAACAATTTAGAACAAAATATAAAATCCCAGCCAACAGTAGCATCAACGCAACAGGTTTAATGTTTGAAAATGAAAAATTCAATCTGCCTGTAAATATTTTTTACACAAAAGAAGGCCTTCTTCTATATTATAACTCTTATGAGGTAGCGTCGTATGCCGATGGCCCAAAAGAGTTATTATTGCCTTATGAGACAATAAAAAACTATTTAGTGTTTAAATAATTATTACAAGAGCTTCAAAAACAAAATGCAATCAGCTTAGTCCCTCTGAACCTTTGTAACTTTGGACCTTTGTAACTTTGAGCCTTTGTAACTTTGAGCCTTTGTAACTTTGAGCCTTTGTAACTTTGAGCCTTTGCAACTTTGAGCCTTTGCAACTTTAAACCTTTGTAACTTTGAACCTTTGTAACTTTGAACCTTAAAAAAACTTACTGAACAACATCATATTTCATCTTTCGTAAGATTCGCAAAGCTTCTTTAAAAGACTGATAAACTTGCGTGTAAGGCTTTAAAAGCAACTTAGCATCAACTAATTTTTGCTTAGCATCTTCAAATCCATTGAGATAACAAATCATAAACGTAGATGGTAAATTCTCTAAATCTATCATTTCACGATCAGACAAAACAGTACCTTTTTGCAGTTTGGCAAGTAATGCAATATTAGAATTATAAATATGAAATAGCATTTTTCTATTAAACTCTGGTGGCTGAAAAAGTATTTCTCTATCAATTTTATAATACCCATTATCAAAAAAATGAATGGTTTGTTGCTCCAAAGGATAATAACTTGTTTTATCATTTAATCCTAACGGAACGTATTCAATAATAGTAAAAGTATCCTCATTATAAGTAATAGTAACCACATCTTGAGCTGAGTAAAACAACTTAATTTGCTCGTTTATCAATTCGATGTCTACTCGAGATAAAAATGTTTTGTCACGCGATTTTTTAGGAACTCCTGCCCAGCAGATCACAAATAATTCTTTAAAAACTTTATACTTTGGCGACATATCTTTATGTCGAAAATTCATAAAATCAATTACGCCATCTAATGTGTATTCAATACTATTACGTGAATTATTTTCAATCCCGATTACCGTCTCAGTATTCTGATAATTTTTCTCTACCTCTCCTTCTTCAACGGGAACCGAATTACTTCCTCGTCTAATAAAAACACTATTAGCAGTAATAGTATGAATTCCTTTTTTAAAATAAGATATTTTCCTTTTTGGCTTAATGGTAACAAGCCCAACTACCTTATCCTTTGGAAGATTAGGAAAAGGTACATTTTCATATTGAATTTTTGGTGGGTTTTCAAGAAAAGCGTTGACTAGATTTTGAATTCGGCTGTCATCAAAAAAATCATCTCCTACAATCTCATTATCATGATCCTCAACTCCTACAACTATATAAGAATTATTGGTAGGATTAGAATTAGACAATGCACAAATGTGCTTCAAAAACTTGGCTTTCCCTTCACGTGAGTGCAAATTCAATTGCCTTTTTTTATCATAAAAACTACTCTCATCATTATGAGCAAGTAAGTTTTTTATTAAAAGGCGCTTGTTAATCATAGAATTAGACTTGTAAGATTTTTGGACTTCTTAGATATTGGACATTTTAGACTATTTAGACACTAGATTTCTTAGACTTTTTAAACTAAAATTAATCTTACTTTCCAAGAAAAATCTAAGTTACTCTAAATTAATCTCTTTTTACAATTGTCGATGAAGCTTGTGCTGTACTCATTACAACCAAATCGGCAATATTTACATGATACGGTCTAGAAACTACAAAATGAATAATATCTGCAATATCTTCTGCTTGTAATGGAGTAAATCCTTTATAAACATTGGAAGCTTTATTTGAATCTCCTTTAAAACGCACTTCACTAAATTCTGTTTCTACCATTCCTGGGTGAATCGCTCCTACTCTAATTCCAAACGGATTTAAATCAATTCGCATTCCTTGACTAATGGCATCAACAGCATGTTTGGTACCGCAATACACATTCCCGTTAGGATACACTTCTTTTGCAGCAGTAGAACCAATATTAATAATATGACCAGATTTCCTTACAGTCATTTGTGGTATAATCGCTTTAGAAACATACAGAAGCCCTTTGACGTTTATATCAATCATAGCGTCCCAATCGTCTAAATCACCCGTTTGAATCGGATCTAATCCATGTGCATTTCCTGCATTATTGATAAGAACATCGATCTCAGAAAACGACTCTGGCAACGAACCAATATGCTCTAAAACAGCTTTTTTATCACGAACATCGAATGCCAAAGTATGTACGTCTGTATATACTTCTAGTTCTTTCTCAAGCGCTGCCAATCGGTCTTGTCTTCTTCCGCAAAGGATAACTTTATAATTGTTTTTCGCCAACATTTCCGCTGTAGCTTTACCTATACCACTTGTAGCACCAGTTATTAAGGCTGTTTTTTTCATTCTCTTATGTTTATAACACATAGAAATATTGATTTCACTTTTAGAAAACAATATTTCTATGTGCTTATTTTTAATTTAAAATTTAGGGAACTGAATCGTGCAAACTAATTATGGCACATCGTCTCCCATACTTTCAGTCCAAATAGCAAACCAATCTTCTTTCTCTAACTTCAACTCTACTGCTTTTGTCAAAGCTTGAATTCTAGCTACGTTTACAGTTCCAGCAATTGGAATTACTTTTGCCGGATGACTTAAAATCCAACTTAGTAAAATAGTATCCGAACCTAAACTATATTTAGAAACCAAAGTTGCCAACAACTTCTTTAATCTTCGTGTTTGTTTATTATCTTCTCTAAAAATAGTTCCTAATGGATTCCAGGACATCGGACGAATTCCGTGCATTTGCATATAATCAAAACTACCATCTACCATTGGCTCGAAATTTGTAGCCGAAAATTGTACTTGGTTATAACTAACATCAATTTTTTGACGGATTAATTCAGTCTGAGAAGTTGTAAAATTTGACAATCCAAAATCAATAATCTTACCTTCTGTTCTTAGCTTTTCAACAGCTTCAGCAATTTCATCTGCTTGCATTAAAGGGCTTGGACGGTGTAATAAAAAAACATCTAAGTAATCTGTTTTTAAATTTTTCAAAGAATTCTCAACAGACCAAATTATATATTCTTTCGAATAATCATAATGCTTAATTGTATTTTTTCTATTTTCAGCAATCATTTGAATGCCGCACTTAGAAATCAGTTGTAATTTCTCTCTTGAAATTTTACTTGCTGCAAATCCTTTCCCAAAATCTGCTTCGGTGGTATACGAACCATAAATATCAGCAAGGTCAAAGGTGGTGATTTTATTTTCTAAACATATTTGGATAAGATTTTCCATTTCTTTGGGAGTTAGATTTTTATCCCAAACTCCCCAATTCATAGTGCCCACAATTATAGGCGATAATAGTGTTTTGCTCATGGTAATATAACATTATTTGTAGTAATAAATCTTGCTTTGTAAAGCATAATCATCAAAGTTCTTAAAAATATAAAAATAGATTCACAATTCATCCTTAAAATTAGAGCTTTGCCCGAAGTTTTAACCATTCTTTAACATCTTACTTCTCAAAAAATATTCAATTTGCACTCTCAAAAGTAAGGCATTAAATTCAAGGTTTTAAAAATATTTATATGGAAGAAAATACAACGACTTTAGACATTAGAGCGATCAATGAAAAAATTGAAAGAGAAAGTGCTTTTATAGACCTTCTCACAATGGAAATGAACAAAGTTATTGTGGGTCAGAAACATATGGTCGAGCGTTTGTTAATCGGACTTCTAGGTCAAGGCCATATTTTGTTAGAAGGAGTTCCTGGATTAGCAAAGACTCTTGCGATAAATACATTGTCACAAGCAGTGCAAGGTTCATTCAGCCGTATTCAATTTACACCTGACTTATTACCTGCCGATGTTGTTGGAACGATGATTTACAACATTAAGCAAAATGAATTTTCTATCAAAAAAGGACCAATTTTTGCAAATTTCGTTCTTGCCGATGAAATTAACCGTGCTCCAGCCAAAGTACAATCGGCACTTTTGGAGGCGATGCAAGAAAAACAAGTTACTATTGGAGACACTACATTTAAACTAGATCGTCCGTTTTTAGTACTTGCAACTCAAAACCCAGTTGAACAAGAAGGGACATACCAACTTCCAGAAGCTCAAGTCGATCGTTTTATGCTTAAAACTGTGATTGACTATCCTAAAATGGATGAAGAGCGTTTAGTAATTCGCCAGAATTTAAAAGGAAGCTACGAAAAAGTTAATGCTGTTGTTTCTGTAGATCAAATTTTACGCGCACAAGAAGCTGTTCGTGAAGTTTATATGGACGAAAAAATAGAGAAATATATTCTAGATATTATTTTCGCAACACGTTACCCTGAAAAATATAAATTAGCAGACTTAAAACCACTTATCAGTTTCGGAGCATCTCCACGTGGAAGTATTAACTTAGCCAATGCAGCTAAATGTTATGCTTTTATCAAACGTCGTGGTTATGTAATTCCAGAAGATGTTCGTGCAGTTGTACATGATGTATTACGTCACAGAGTAGGTATCACTTACGAAGCAGAAGCAGAAAACATAACTTCTGTAGACATCATCAATAAAATTGTAAATGAAATTGAAGTACCTTAAAAAATAGTTTTCGGTTTTCAGCCTCAGTAAACAAATTAAGACTTACTGAGACTGAAAACTGCGACTGAAAACTAAAAAAATGGATACAAAAGACCTATTAAAAAAAGTACGTAAAATAGAAATAAAAACCAAAAGATTGAGTAATCACATCTTTTCGGGAGAGTACCATTCTTCATTCAAAGGACGAGGAATGACTTTTAGTGAAGTGCGCCAATACCAATATGGCGATGATATTCGTGCTATTGACTGGAATGTAACTGCACGTTATAATGAAGCTCACGTAAAAGTTTTTGAAGAAGAACGCGAACTTACCATGATGCTTATGGTGGATATTTCGGGTTCTGAAAATTTTGGTTCAAAAAGTCAATTTAAAAAAGATATCGTAACCGAAATTGCCGCAACAATGGCTTTCTCGGCAACACAGAATAATGACAAAATTGGGTTGATTTTATTTTCGGATATAATCGAATTATATATTCCGCCTAAAAAAGGAAGGTCGCATGTATTACGTATCATTCGTGAACTAATCGAATTTGAACCTAAAAGCAATAAAACAGATATTGCACAAGCATTTAAATTTTTATCGGGTACACAAAAGAAGAAAGCTATCGTTTTTGTAATCTCCGATTTCATGTCAGATGATTATGAACATACGTTAAAAATAGCTTCTAAAAAACATGACATTACAGGCATTCGAGTATATGATATTCGAGAAGAAAAAATACCAAATATCGGAATGGTTTCTATGCTTGATGCCGAAACCGGCAAAACACAATTAATCAATACAAGTTCAAAAACAATACGCACAAACTATGAGAAACATTATCATAGCAAAGTGAATTATTTTAAAGAAACGTTCAGTAAATCAGGAGCTGGTGTGGTAAACACCCGTGTCGACGAAAGTTATGTCACCAAATTATTAGGCTATTTTAAATCAAGATAAAGAAATTAGATTATTAGGCTTCTTAGATTGTTAGATTTAAACAAAATTAGGAAGACACAAATTAAAAAATAAAATTCGCTTAAATCTGTACCTTCAATGTCCTTTTTTAAGTATTCATTTTAGACTAAAATCTAAAATCATTAATCAGATGAAATTAAAACTTTACATATTTTTATTCTTACTATCAGCAACTGTTTTTGCACAACAAAAACAAATTGAGACTAGTATAGATACTACTAAAAATAAAATTGGAGCTGAGTTTAAACTAACACTTAAAACTACGGTCGATACTAAGTCGAAAGTTGTTTTTCCAAAACTTAAAAACATTGGTCCACTTGAGGTAATTAAATCCTATCCAATTGATACTGTCAAAAAAGAAGACCGTTATGAATTGATTAAAAAATATGGTTTAACACAATTTGATTCTGGGAGATATACTATTCCGAGTATTCAAATTCTTATTGATAAAAAACCTTACCTATCCGATTCTATTCGAGTAGAGGTTGCTAATGTGAAAGTTGATACGTTGCAACAAAAAATGTATGACATTAAAGACATTACTAAAGTTGAAAATCAAATTGGCGATTGGTGGAAATACCTTTTGGCTCTTATTTTAATTTTAGGAATTGGTGTTTTGGTATATTGGTTTATCAAAAAAAGGCAACAGAAAAAAATAGAAGAAGAAGTTTATAAAACTCCAATCGAAAAAGCAACAAGCTTGCTTAATACATTAGAGAAAAAAGAACTTTGGCAAAAAGGAGAAGTCAAAGCTTATTATAGTGAATTGACTGATATTGCTAGAAATTATATAGAGGAAGCTATAGAAATTCCCGCAATGGAAAGCACAACTTCTGAATTAATACAAGGTATTAGAGCTGCTTCTTTGAAAAAGAAAATGACGCTTACGCCAGAAACAGTAGAAAACCTTGAACGTGTACTTAAACAAGCCGATTTAGTTAAGTTTGCAAAATCTAAACCATTGGATTTTGAAATTACGGAAGACCGAAATAAAATTCAAAAAGTAATTCTTACTCTAGACAGTGCAATTCCTGTTGAAGTCGTTGTTGAAGAAGATACATTATTAAATGAGGCTCAGAGACAGAAACAAATAAAACTTCAATTACTAAAAAAACGCAACAAACGTATTGCTTTATCTGTAGCGACAGTTTTATTCCTGATTGTTCTAGTTACTGGGTATTTCATTGCCACAAAAGGATTTACTTATGTAAAAGATAATATCATCGGGCATCCATCTAAAGAGCTATTAGAAGGAGAATGGGTAAAAAGTGATTACGGAAATCCAGGAATCTTGATTGAAACTCCAAAGGTTTTAAAACGAATGGATTTAACCAAAACCTTACCTAAAGAAGGTTTGGCATTAATTAAAGAAATGCAATCTTTTGGATATGGAAGCTTGGTAGATAACTTCTCATTGATGATTTCGACTTTAAAATACAAACAAGAAACTCAAATTGATTTATCAAAATCTCTAGAAGTTACCATCAAAACTATCGAAGCGCAAGGAGCTCGAAACATGATTGTAAAAGAAGAAGATTTTGAAACTAAGGAAGGAATTCGAGGAATAAAAGGATATGGAACTTTCTCAAGCATAGATGAGGGAAGCAAATCAAGTACTAAAATGTATTATGAGATTCTTTTATTTAGTCAAGAAGGCGGATTACAACAAATAATGATTTTTCACGAAGAAGGAGATACTTATGCAAATGATATTGCAGATCGTATATTAAACTCTGTGGAACTAAAAAAAGCAACTAATTAATGGATAAAATAACTTTTTTAAACCCTGAGTTTTTCTGGTTGTTTCTTTTGATTCCCATTGCAATTGCTTGGTTATTCTGGAAAAGAAAGCAGCAATCGGCAACACTAAAAATGAGTTCATTGCAAGGTTTTAAATCTTCAGAATCATTGTTAGCCAAACTAAAACCTTTTTTGGGTGTATTTCGAATTTTAGCATTATGCTCATTAATAATTGCGCTTGCAAGACCTAGAACAGTAGATGTAAGCAATAAAACGAAAACTACAAAAGGAATAGATATTGTAATGTCAATTGACGTTTCTGGAAGTATGCTTGCAAGAGATTTAAAACCAGATCGTATGCAAGCCCTTAAAAAATTAGCAGCCGAATTTGTAAACGAAAGACCAAATGACAGAATTGGAATCGTTTTATATGCATCTGAAGCTTATACAAAAATACCTGTAACAAGCGATAAAGCAATTATCCTTGAAGCAATCAAAAGCATAAAATACGACAATGTTTTAGTTGATGGAACTGGAATAGGAATGGGATTGGCAACTGCTGTAAACAGACTTAAAGACAGTAAAGCAAAAAGCAAAGTCATTATATTAATGACAGATGGTGTAAATAACGCTGGGTTTATTGAACCAGACACAGCCGCTGATATTGCAAAACAATACGGAATTAAAGTATATACAATTGGAATTGGAACTAACGGAATGGCCGAATTTCCATATGCAATTGCTCCGAATGGTCAGTTTTTATTCAGAATGATGAAAGTAGAAATTGATGAGCAAATGATGAAAACTATTGCAAACAAAACAGGAGGAAAATATTTTAGAGCTACAAGTAATGAAAAATTAGCCTCTATTTACAATGAAATTAATAAACTGGAGACAACCGAAATCGAAGAACTAAAATTCTATGATTACGATGAAAAATTCAGACCTTTTGTGATATTAGCAGGTTTATTGCTTTTATTAGAAATTGGATTACGAAATACTGTTTACAGGAGTTTTATATAATGTTACCGTTATCAGTCAATCTATTCAATAAGTAATGAAGACCTTGGCTGAGAGTGAAAACTTAAATTAAAAAATGGAATTAGACGAAAAAAAATATTTATACCTTCTTATACTGCTTCCAATTTTGGCTTGCATTTTCTTTTTCAATATGTACTGGAAAAGAAAAAAACAACGCGAATTTGGAGATTTAGAATTAGTAAAAAAACTAGCTCCTGAACATTCTATTTTTAAACCATTTTTAAAACTAGGAGTTATCCTTTTAGCTTTAGCAGCATTGGTTTTAGGATTGGTTAATCCGAAAATTGGAACAAAAATGGAGACTGTAAAACGTGAAGGAATCGATATTGTATTTGCAGTAGACGTTTCTAAAAGTATGCTTGCAGAAGATGTTGCTCCAAATCGTTTAGAAAAAAGTAAGCAACTGGTTTCTCAAATTGTAAAACAATTAGGAAATGACCGTATAGGAATTGTTGCCTATGCCGGAAGTGCTTTTCCTGTTTTGCCAATTACAACTGATTATAGTGTTGCCAAAATGTTTTTGCAAAGCATGACCCCAGATATGGTATCCTCACAAGGAACATCTCTTGACGAAGCTATAAAACTATCAGCGACTTATTTTGACGAAAAAAGCAAAACAAGTAAGCTATTGATCTTGATTTCGGATGGTGAAGATCATTCAGAAGGAGCCGATGTTGCTGCTGAAGAAGCCAATAAATTAGGAATGAAAATCATTACTATTGGTGTTGGAACCGAAAAAGGTGCTACGATTCCATTAAAGAAAAATGGTGTAGTCGAAAGCTACCAAAGAGATAATAATAACGAAATAGTTATTACAAAATTAAATCAAGAAGGCTTAAAGGCTATCGCAAAAGCAACAAAAGGTGGTTATGTCTACGGCGGTAGCACCAAAGAAGTCTTAGATTATGTAAAGAATGCTTTAGACAACATCCAAAAAACTGAATTTGAAGCTACACAAATGGCCGATTTTCAATCTCAATTTCAATGGTTTATTGGTATTGCTTTTGTTTTATTGTTCATTGATCTATTCTTATTGGAAAGAAAAACAAATTGGATAAAAGAGTTGAATTTATTTAACGAGAAAAAATAATTGTTTCAAGACAGTTACTACATTTTGAAACAAAAAAACAAAAAAATTAGAATGAAAAATTTACTTCTATATATTTTATTAACGCTTTCATTGACCATTTCGGCTCAAGAAAAGGATAAAGCGTTGCCAAAAGCTAATGAAGAATATAAACAGAATAATTTTGTAGATGCGGAAGCTAATTATAGAATTTCGCAATCTAAATTTCCAAATCGAACCGTTGCTCCTTACAACTTAGGAAATGCTATTTATAAGCAAAACCAAGCAGGAGAAGCTAAATTTGCTTACGCGAAAGCCATAAAGAATGCTAAAACTCCTTCTCAAAAACACAAAGCATTTCATAACCTAGGTAATGTTTTTATGAAAGAGAAAGATTATGGCCAAGCAGTTGAAGCTTATAAAAATGCGTTACGTAACAATCCTTCGGATGAAGAAACACGTTACAACTATGCTTTAGCAAAGAAAATGCTAAAAGAAAATCCTCCTAAAGAAGATAAGAACAAGGACAAAAATAAAGACAAGGATAAGGATAAGGATAAGAAGGACGACAAAAAAGACGGCGACAAAGATAAGAAAGACGACAAAGGCGATAAAGACAAAGACAAAAAAGACGACAAGGGCGATCCTAATAAAGATAAAAAGGACGGAAAAGATGACAAAGGAGATCCAAAAAAAGAAGATAATAAAGGAGAACCAAAACCAGCACCTGGAGGCATATCAAAAGAGCGTTTACAGAATCTCTTAGACGCAGTAAATAACGAAGAAAAGAAAATTCAAGATAAAGTGAATGCTCAAAAAGTAAAAGGAGCTCCTAAGAAAACCGAAAAAGACTGGTAAACTCATAATGTGTTCTTTTTAAAACCAGAACACAATAAACAATAAAACATTTTAAAAATAAACGGTTAAAAAAACTGACAAACAAGTAATGAAAAGATATTTAATTCTATTACTATTAAGTTTCCAAGGGCTTATGGCTCAAGTACAATTTGAAGCCAGAGTAAGCAAAACTACGCTTGGTCTAAACGAAAGACTTCGAATTGACTTCATTATGAATGTTGATGGCGATAACTTTGTGCAACCTTCGTTTGACGGTTTTCGAATTGTTGCGGGACCAAGTCAACAAATTAGCCAATCTTGGGTAAATGGAAGAAGTTCATTCGAAAAAGTTTATTCTTATTTTTTATTACCAAACCAAAAAGGAAATCTTGTTATAAAACAAGCCGCAATAGAATATAACGGTCAGATATACAAAACTTCACCAATAAAAATAAATGTTACTGCTGCGGTGGCTCAAGAGAGAGACCCAAATGATCCACAACAAATATCAGCAGATGATAATTTATACTTAGTAGCAGACATTTCAAAAACAACTCCCTACGTAAATGAACCAATTACTGTCATTTATAAATTATATTTCAGTAATAATATTGGTATTTCTGGTTTTAAAGAAGTAAACAAACCAAAATACAATGATTTCTGGAGTCAGAACATTGATATAAAGCAACTTGTTGCCGAAGAAGGTATGTTTAAAGGCGAAAAATATCGCTATGTAGTACTTAAAAAAGCGGTTTTATATCCTCAAAAATCAGGTAGATTATCTATCGAACCTTTATCATTGGATATTGATGTACAATTGCCTACCAACAGAAGAAATATGTTTGGTCAGGTTATGATTACGGAAGGAAACAAACGTGTATCTGCAGGTACTAAAACAATTTATGTAAAAGCACTTCCAGAAACTAACAAACCCGAAGGATTCTCAGGAGCTGTTGGACGATTTGATTTTAAAGTGACTCCATCTAAAACAACATTAAAAAACGGAGAAAGCTTAGAATTAGTCGTTAGTGCTGCTGGTAGTGGAAACATGAAATTATTTTCTCTGCCAAAACCTGTGGTACCAAATGCATTGGAAATCTATGATCCTGTACATGATGAAAAAGTAAACACAACCCTTAGTGGTATGTCAGGAAAAATTTCTGATACCTATACTATTGTCCCACAATACAGAGGAGATTACGCAATAAAACCAATGCAATTCTCGTATTTTGATTTAAATACTGGAAGCTACAAAACGATTACTTCACAAGAAATAATGGTAAATGTTCTTGATGGCCCAACTCCTGCTGACGCAAATGTAGCATCTGGTCCAACATCAACAAGCAAAGAATCTGGTCACGACCAATTCAAAAACATCAAAATGAAAAGCAATTTTACCTCAGTGGTAAAAGATGATTTCTATGGTTCTAATTTATATTATGCATTATTGTTTTTACCTTTTATAATCATACCAATTATTGTTTTAGCTAAGAAGAAAAAAGAAGCACTTGATAGCGATATCACTGGAAACCGAATTAGAATGAATAATAAACTAGCTAAAAGATATTTATCACAAGCTAAAAAACAAATCAATAATAAAGAGGCCTTCTATATTGCACTTGAAAAAGCAATGCACAATTTCTTAAAAGCCAAATTGCATATTGAAACTTCAGAAATGAGCAAGGATAATATCACAGAGCTTTTATTATCTAGAGAGGCAAATCCAGAATCAGTTCAGAATTTCATTAATCTAACAGAAAATTGTGAATTTGCACGCTATGCACCAGCATCTAGTGCTTCTATTCAGCAAGATTTTGATAAAGCAGTATTGATAATTTCAGAATTAGAAAAACAAATTGTTTAATGGTTTTTAACTTAAAGTGCGCAAAAAAAGTTATTTAGCCTACACTGAATCAATGTTCACAAAGTTAAAATTCTTATTACATATCACTAAAATGAAAAATATTCTTTTATATCTATTCTTATTATTGTCTCAACTTTTCTTTGCTCAAAGTAGCTTTGAAAAAGGGAATGCTTTGTACCTAAAAGGACAATACGAACAAGCAGTCCAAGAATATGAGAATGTCATAAAAACAGAAAAAAAACAAGCAGCTGAATTGTATTTTAATTTAGGAAATTGTTATTATAAACTTAATAAAGTAGCTCCTGCGATATATAATTACGAGAAAGCCCTAGTCTTACAACCTGATAATATTGAGACATTAAACAATATAAAATTTGCAAAAAAACTAACCATTGATGAAATAAAAGAAGTGCCTAAAGTAGGTTTTGCAAAACTTATTCGAAATTTCACTGGAATATACCATTACAATACTTGGGCATGGATTTCGATAAGCATTTCGGTACTGTTTTTATTATTCTTTATTGGATATTATTTCTCACAACGTACTCGTGTTAAAAGAGTTTTTTTTATTGGTATGTTTTTAGTATTGCTTGCTTTACTGGTAAGTTTAACATCTGGTTTTTTAGAAAAAAGTCATTACGATAACGAAAGACCTGCAATCGTATTTGCGGAAATTGCTGAAGTACGTAGCGAACCACAAAAAGCAGGACCTACTATTCTGACTCTTCATGAAGGTGCAAAAGTATATGTAAAACAGTCATTAAAAAACTGGAAAAAAATTGAATTGACTGACGGAACAGAAGGCTGGATAGAGTCATCGGCTGTAAAAGAGGTGAAATAGTTTTTAACCATAAAAGTGAAATACGAAATCTAAAGCTTTCAATCCTTGCGAACCTTAACTAAGCACAAACTAAAGTAATTCCCTTGCGAACTTTGCGATAAAAATCAAAACTGAGAAACTCTTAATCCTTGCGATAGCGAATAGACGAAGTAATCGCACCTAGTAGTCCGACAATCTAGGAATACTTTGTGTTAGTTTCTTGCGGAGATTCTTCGTACCTCAGAAGGACAAGATTGTGGTTAAAAAAAAGAAATTCTTGCTACTACACAGGTTTTCACATTGATCCTTTTACTCTTTGCGAACCTTGCGATAAAAATCTAAACTGAGAAACTTTCAATCTCTACGAACCTTACAGTAAAAAATCCAAACTGAGAAACTTTTAATCTTTGCGATAGCGAATAGACGAAGTAATCGCACCTAGTAGTCCGACAATCTAGGAATACTTTGTGTTAGTTTCTTGCAGAGATTCTTCCTTCGTCAGAAGGACAAGATTGTGGTTAAAAAAATTTCAAAAAAAAAGAAAATCTTGCTACTCCACAGTTTTCTGCATTGATTCTTTACTCTTTCCTAACCTTAACTAAGCACAAACTAAAGTAATTCCCTTGCGAACTTTGCGATAAAAAACCAAACAGAGAAACTCTTAATCCTTACGATAGCGAATAGACGAAGTAATCGCACCTAGTAGTCCGACAATCTAGGAATACTTTGTGTTAGTTTCTTGCGGAGATTCTTCGTACCTCAGAAGGACAAGATTGTGGTTAAAAAAAAAGAAATTCTTACTACTACACAGGTTTTCACATTGATCCTTTTACTCTTTACGAACCTAAATTAAGTGCAAGCTAAAGTATTTTCTTTGCGAACCTTGCGATAAAACCCAAGCTCAAAAACTCTCAATCTTTGCGAACCTTAACTAAGCATTAACCAAAGTATTTCCTTTGCGAACTTTGCGCTAAAATCCAAACAGAGAAACATCCAATCTTTATGTTAAAAACCCAAAATAAGAGACTTATAACCGTCGCGTTAAAAATCCAAGCGCAATCGATTAGAACTTATAAACCTTCTTTGGGGTAACACAATAATCTAGTTTTATATCACCTTCAAAAACATCTATGATCGTGGTATCGGCTTCAAAAAAGGAAAGACCAATTTTTATAGTTTCAGGTTTACATTCCGATAAAAACTTATCATAAAATCCTTTTCCATATCCTACTCTATTTCCAGAAGCATCAAACGCTAAAAGAGGAACAAACACTACATCAATTTTGCTCGATGGAACTTCTAAACCGTCTACAGGCTCAGGGATATTATATTCGTTTTTTTTTATTCTAGTATTATCAGTAAGTAAAAAATGGGTCATTTTTCGAGTTTCAAAATCACTTTTAGAGATTACAATTTCTTTGTCTTTACCAGCAAGCAAATGCAAGATAAACTCAGTATTTACTTCATTATGCTCAACGATAGGCAAAAAAACATGAAAATAAGTCTTCTCCCAAATTGGTAACGAAAGAACATTATTAGCAATTACCAAACTCATTTCGTCTATATCAACCTCAGTAAGCTGTTTCCTAAGTGCCTTTTTTTCTAAGCGTAATTCTTTTTTAGTTGTCATCTTCATCTAAGTTAGTTTTCGACATATGATAAATAGCATCGCCTTCGTACACAATTGGCGAATGGTTTGCATTAATAATATAACCATCATGTGGCGCTTTTACCTTCCTTTCAAACTTACCAAATGGATCGGTAATAATTGCCAAAATAGTCCCTTTATTAACAAATTTACCAATGGTATTATAATCATGTAATAAACCCGAACATTTAGCTCGCAACCATACCGATTTCTCAATATAAATAGAAGGTTTTTCTGGAGGATCCACAACATGTCCAACATCTAACATTCCTAAATGTGACAGTAAGCGTTTAACTCCATCAATACCAACATTAGCAATATCGTGATTAATATCCAATGATTTTCCGCCTTCAAAAAGCAACATTTTTACTTTTAATTTCTCACTTATGCTTCTAAACGAACCCGAAATATTTTTAGAATACAACGTAAAAGGAGCACTAAAGACATCAGCTAGAATTTTCAAATCAGGATTATTTTCAGTAATTCTAATCTGAGGGGCATTAAAACGACTTGCACCTCCAGCATGAAAATCAACAGCATAATCAAGAATAGGCAAAACATCATTAACAATATGATATGCAAATCGACTGGCCAAAGATCCTTTTTTACTTCCGGGGAAAACACGATTTAAATCACGACCATCAGGAAACTCACGCGCCTTATTTACAAAACCGTACATATTTATAACTGGGATACAAATGATAGTTCCTTTTTTAGGACGATTTATCCTCTTGCTAATTATCTGGCGAACAATTTCGACACCATTAATTTCATCGCCATGAATTCCTGCGGAAAAAAGTACTACAGGCCCTTCTATCTTAGAGCGTCTTATAATAACAGGAATATTAAGTTTGGTTGTAGTGTGCAGTCGGGCAATTTCGACATTGATAGTTTTGCTTTCACCAGGTAAAATCGATTCTCCAAAAATCACCAACGGTTTACTATTTCTCATATTCAATAATAAAAGCTAAATATAGAGATTATTATTTTGAATTCGTAAATTTGAAGTTAATTCAACATCAAGCCATCGAAAATATTTTCTAAGGCAAATCGATTGAACTTTAGAAATAAAAACAGAATGCAAAAAACACCACTCGAGCTCCAAATTCAAACTTTACCAGACAATCCTGGCGTGTATCAATATTATGATAAAGAAGGAAAAATCTTATATGTCGGTAAAGCCAAAAATTTAAAGAAAAGAGTTTCTTCCTATTTTAATAAAATTCATGACAATGCCAAGACCAATGTTTTGGTGAAGAAAATTGTAACTATTAAGCATATTGTAGTTCCAACAGAAACAGATGCGCTTTTATTAGAAAACAATCTTATAAAAACCTTACAGCCACGTTATAATGTATTATTACGAGATGATAAGAGTTATCCTTGGATTTGTATAAAAAAAGAACCTTTTGCTCGAATATTTTCAACGCGCAGAATGGTCAAGGATGGTTCCGAATATTTTGGCCCTTATACTAGTTTTAAAACGGTACATACAATTCTTGATCTTATAAAAGAGCTTTACCCACTAAGAACCTGCAATTTTGATTTGAGTCAATCGAATATTAATAGCGGTAAGTTTAAGGTGTGTTTAGAATATCATATTGGCAATTGCAAAGGTCCATGCGAAGGACTAGAAACATTAGAAGATTACCAAAAGCAAGTCGATGCCATTCGTGAAATCCTTAAAGGAAACTTTAAAGAAAGTATGAAGGACTTTAAACGTCATATGACTCAATTGGCACAAGAATTACGTTTTGAAGAAGCACAAAAAATAAAAGAAAAATTAGACGTTCTTGAAAATTATCAATCGAGATCAACGATTATAAATCCAAAAATCACCAACATTGATGTATTCTCGATAGTTTCAGATGAAAGCGCTGCCTATGTCAATTTTCTCCAAATTTCTCATGGTTCGATTATTCGTTCCCATACTTTAGAAATCAAAAAGAAATTAGATGAAACTGATGCTGAATTACTTGAACTAGCAATAATAGAACTTCGCGAACGATTCCAATTACTATCTAAAGAAATAATTGTTCCATTTGAAGTCGATTTAGGAGAAAACATTAAAGTAACTGTTCCACAATTGGGCGATAAAAAACAAATCCTAGATTTATCAATTAGGAATGCCAAATTTTACCGAATCGAGCAGCTTAAGCAATTACAAATTGTAGATCCAGACCGTCATACAAAACGTATAATGGCACAAATGCAAAAAGATTTACGTTTGCCTGTTGAGCCACGTCATATTGAATGTTTTGATAACTCAAACATACAAGGAACAAATCCGGTTGCCGCCTGCGTTGTTTTTAAAGATGGTAAACCAAGTAAAAAAGATTATCGCCATTTTAACATAAAAACTGTCGAAGGGCCAGATGACTTTGCATCTATGACCGAAGTTGTGTACCGCCGTTACAAACGATTGCTAGACGAAAACGAACCATTACCCCAACTTATCATTATTGATGGAGGAAAAGGGCAACTATCATCGGCTTTAAAAAGTATAGATGAGCTAGGCTTACGTGGCAAAATAACTGTAATTGGTATCGCTAAACGCCTTGAAGAACTTTTTTATCCAGGTGATTCGATCCCATTATATTTAGATAAAAAATCTGAAACACTAAAAGTAATTCAGCAATTACGAAACGAAGCACACCGATTCGGAATTACATTTCACCGTGACAAACGTAGCAAAGCAGCATTAAATTCATCAATCGAAAGTATTCCTGGAATTGGCGAAAAAACAATGCTCGCATTGATACAACATTTCAAGAGTGTTAAACGACTAAAATTAGCATCCGAAGAAGAAATAGCAAATGTTGTAGGCCCATCAAAAGCAAAAAAAATTACTAGCTTTTACAATAACAAGCAGGAATAAGCAAATGAAAACCCTAATTATTAGCTTCATAACATTATTTATAAATTATAGTTATGGCCAAAATAGCATTGAATTTTATCAAAAAGATAAAACTCAAATAAAGATAAAAGCTGTAAATGATTTTGAAAAATTAGAAATCACCAATTCAAGCAATAATAGAACTCAAGTTATAGATAGTATCGAAACATCTATAACAGGAAGAGAAATGCATCTGGTTAATGAAGATTACAATTTTGATGGTTATAACGATTTTGCTTGTTATTATCTAGACGACGGGATGGGAGTTTATACAATATATCAAATATTCATCTATAATCCTAAAAACAAACAATTTAAAAAATTAAGAATTCCCTCAAACAGTAGCCCCAAATGCGATGAGCTTTGTGACATCAAAGTAAATAAAAAAGAAAAAACGTTTCAGTCAAGTTGTCGAGGAGGAGCACGATGGTATACAGATATCTGGAAATTTGATAAAAACGAAAATTTAATATTATTGAAAAAATAATACTATTAAAACAAAAATGACACATAAAGTTCAATAATATTTCCGACTTTTACAAAACAAACCAGCTATTTCTATGAGCCTCATCCAGCTGTCCACAACAAACACTCGATTAAAAAACTTTTTTTCTATTATAAAAAAAGGAGCTTCTAGGGTCTCTTTTATTTTGCAAGAAAAAACAGCTTTAACCTACTCCCAATTTTCCATTCCTATCTGGGGTTTAAAAAAATTAATCCTATTAGTATTCTTTGGATTTACACAACACACATTTGCTCAAGACAAACTTGCTCAAGACACCCTAAAGAACGCAAAAAATGATCCTTCCTATCGTCCAAAAATAGGATTAGTACTAAGTGGTGGTGGCGCCAAAGGGTTTGCTCATATAGGAGTTCTAAAAGTGCTGGAAGAAGCTGGAGTAAAAATAGATTTTATAGGCGGTACAAGCATGGGATCAATAATCGGTGGTTTATATGCATCAGGGTACAATGCTGCTCAGATTGATTCTATTTTTAAAAGAACCAATTTTGATGATTTAATTAATGATAATATACCAAGATCATCTAAAAATTTTTACGAAAAAAGAAATGATGAATTATATGCTGTAATTTTACCATTCAGCAATTTTAAAATTGGTATTCCCGAAGCGCTTTCTAAAGGAATGTATAATTATAATCTACTAAGCAGTTTAACTCGTAACGTAAGACACATTCGAGATTTTAACAAATTACCAACCCCATTTTTATGTATTGGTACCAACATCGAAACTGGTGAGGAAGTATTATTAAACAAAGGTAATTTAGCTCAAGCCATGATTGCAAGTGCGGCATTTCCTTCCTTATTCTCTCCTGTAGAAATAGACGGAAAACTTATTGTAGACGGAGGAGTTGTAAATAACTATCCTATAAAAGAAGTTCGGAATTTAGGCGCAGATATTATCATAGGAGTCGATGTTCAAGATGATTTACTAGACCGACATAGACTTAAAGATGCTACTCGGATATTAGTCCAAATTACCAATCTTCAGTCTATCGATAAGATGAAGAGAAAAATAAAAAACACCGATATTTATATCAAACCAGATATTAAAGAATATGGCGTAATCTCGTTTGACAAAGGAGAACAAATTATCCGCAGAGGAGAAGATGCAACGTTTTCAGTTTATGAAAAAATAAAAGCATTAGTAGAAAAACAAGGTTATTATAAAAAACCTGCACTAAAAGTAGCCTCAGATACACTAGAAATACAAAAGATAAACAGCAATCACTTAGAAAATTATACTGAAGAATACATCACAAGTAAACTGCGTTTTAAATCTGGTTCAAAAATAACCTATGAAGACTTGATAAAAGGAGTTAACAACATTAATGCTACTCAAAACTTTAGCGCCATCTCCTATGCATTAGATTCAAATAATTCTCGTGATGACTTAAATTTAGTTTTAAAAGAAAACCCAACAAAAACTTATTTAAAATTTGGGCTACACTATGATGGCTTGTACAAAAGTGCAATTTTGGTAAATCTAACACATAAAAAAACGCTCTTTAAAAATGATATTACTTCATTAGATATAATTTTAGGAGATAATTTTAGATATAATCTAGACTATTACATCGAGAATGGTTTTAATATTAGTTTTGGTTTCAAATCAAGATTGACACAGTTTAATCGAAACATATCAAGTGCTTTAAGTGATCCTCTTAAAAAAATTCTGGATCCAAATTTAGTTAATGTCGATTTTATTGACATTACTAATGAAGCTTATTTTCAAAGTATTTTTGTTCAAAAATTTCTAATCGGTGGTGGAGTCGAACATAAATATTTAAAAATAAATTCCAATACTTCTGTCAATACAGATCCTAATATCGACAAAAGCAGTTACTTAAGTTTGTTCGGATACCTGAATTACGATAATTATGACAATAAAGACTTCCCTAAAAGAGGATGGGGCTTTTCGGGTAATGTTCAAACTTATTTATTTTCTTCAAACTACACAAAAGCATTTGAACCCTTCTCGACTGCAAAAGCAGAAATTGGTATAGCAAAAACGATATTTAATAAAGCTACGATAGTCCTTAAAGCCAATGCAGGACTAACTTTTGGTCAAACAAGTGTGCCTTTTTTTAATTACTTATTAGGAGGGTATGGCTATCAAAAGTTGGATAATTTTAATTATTTCTACGGATATGACTTTTTAAGTGTTTCTGGGAATAGCCTTATAAAAACGGATATAACATTTGATTATGAAATTTTCAAAAAAAACCATATTAATTTCTCTGCAAACTTTGCAAACCTTGGCAACAATATTTTCGAGGGTGTCGAATGGATATCAGTACCAAAGTACACAGGCTATGCCGTAGGTTACGGACTAGAAACGATACTAGGTCCTATAGAAGTAAAATATTCTTGGTCGCCAGAAAACACAAAAGGCTACACATGGTTCAAAATAGGTTTTGTGTTTTAATTTCAATTTAATTCAATAAAAATTACGACATTTGTTATAATGAAAACAAAATGGGCAGGTTTATTAGATTATCTTCAATTCCTCATTAAGAGAAATCCAGAATAATGGTTTCGAATTGTGATAATTGGTCAATTTAGAAAATAAGCTAATTATCTGTTCGCACCTATTCTATTTTCTAATTATCTAATTTGTAAATTATCTAATTGAAAAGCCATGCCACTATACCATAAACTAGGAAGTTTTCCACAAAAAAGACATACACAGTTCGAAAAACCAGAAGGCGGACTTTATTACGAACAATTATTTGGGACCGAAGGTTTTCATGGGCATTCGTCATTATCCTATCATGTTCACAGACCAACACAAGTTAAAGAAATTTTAAACTCCTACTCTGTTGAACCAAAAATTGCAATCGGAAAAAACATAAAATCATTGCTATTTAAAGGTTTTGAATTAAAACCTGAAAATGACTTTCTAGATAGCCGAAAAGCAATGTTAGTCAATAAAGACTGCGTTATTGGATTAGCGGCTCCTAAGAAATCACTAACAACCTATTTTTATAAAAATGCCGATGCCGATGAAATGCTTTTCATCCATAAAGGAAAAGGAAAATTAAGAACCATGTTAGGAAACATTCCTTTTGAATATGGCGACTACTTAATTATTCCAAGAGGCATTATTTACCAAATCGAATTCGATACTGAAGACAATCGTCTTTTTTATGTCGAATCCTACTCGCCATTTTATACTCCTAAACGTTATAAAAACGAATCTGGTCAGCACTTAGAGCATTCGCCATTTTGCGAACGTGATTTTATCTTACCTAATGAATTAGAAACGCATGATGAAAAAGGCGATTTTTTAATTAAGATCAAAAAAGAAGGCATGATCCACGAAGTTGTTTATGCTACACATCCTTTTGACGTTATTGGTTGGGACGGTTACAATTTCCCATACGGATTCTCAATTCATAACTTTGAACCTATAACTGGACGCGTGCATCAACCACCACCAGTACATCAAACTTTTGAAACAGCAACTTTTGTTGTTTGCTCATTCTGCCCAAGACTCTACGATTATCATCCAAAAGCAATACCTGCTCCTTATAATCATAGCAACATCGATTCAGATGAAGTGCTATATTATGTAGATGGTGATTTTATGAGCCGTAATAACATAGAACAAGGTCATATTACTTTACACCCAAAAGGGATTCCGCATGGTCCGGCACCTGGTGCAATGGAACGAAGCATTGGTCATAAAGAAACCCATGAATTAGCTGTAATGGTCGATACTTTCCGTCCGTTAATGGTAACCGAAGAAGCAATGGGACTAGACGATGGACAGTATTACAAATCCTGGACGGAATAATTAGGCAATGTTCTAATACGACATTGTTCTAATAAGGTAATGTGCCAATTTGATAATTAGATAATTTATAAAATTAAAAAACAATTATCCAATTGTCTCATTCTCTAGTAAACCAATAAAAATGACTTTTAACGAAAAATACAAAGCAATCCTCTTTTAATAAAAACGTTCAATTTTGCATTAAATGTAATTGACTACACAAATCAATTACAAGAGCAAAAGAGATTCGTGATTGCAAATCAATTATTAAAAAGCGGAACATCAATTGGAGCAAATTCTAAAGAATCTCAAAACGCAGAAAGTAAAGCAGATTTCATTCATAAATTAAAAAATAGCAATTAAAGAAGCTGATGAAACTGAATATTGGTTATTTCTATGTGAAGCACATAAAGATTATCCTAATTGCACAGATTTATTAAATGATTTATCAGAAATATTAAAAATTTTAAATAAAATAATATCAACATCAAAAATGAAAAATTAGAGAACTACAGCATGTATTAATTAGAAAATTATTTTTAATTATCTGCATTCCAAAATTATCTCATTTTCTCATTTTCTAATTATCACACTATGTCAAAAGAAGTAAAATCAGTAGAATACGGTTTAGAAAAAATCTTTGAAGGAGCACAAGACTTTCTTCCTTTATTAGGAACAGATTATGTAGAATTCTACGTAGGAAATGCAAAACAATCGGCACATTATTACAAAACAGCTTTTGGTTATCAATCATTAGCTTATGCAGGATTAGAAACAGGAGTAAAAGACAAAGCATCGTATGTGTTGAAACAAGACAAAATCAGAATTGTTTTAACTACTCCACTAACACAAGATTCACCAATTCATGAACATCTTAAAAAACATGGGGATGGTGTAAAAGTGGCTGCACTTTGGGTTGAAGATGCAAGAAGTGCTTATGAAGAAACTATGAAACGTGGCGCTCGCTCTTTTATGGAACCAACTGTCGAAAAAGACGAGTTTGGAGAAGTTGTCCGTTCAGGAATCTACACTTACGGAGAAACTGTACACATCTTTGTAGAAAGAAAAAACTACAATGGCGTATTCTTACCAGGTTATAAAGAATGGAAATCTGACTATAATCCAGAACCAACAGGATTAAAATACATTGACCACATGGTAGGAAATGTAGGTTGGAACGAAATGAATACTTGGGTAAAGTTCTATGAAGACGTTATGGGATTTGTAAATTTCTTATCCTTTGATGACAAACAAATCAATACAGAATACTCTGCCTTGATGAGTAAAGTAATGAGCAACGGAAACGGAAGAATTAAATTCCCAATCAATGAGCCAGCAGAAGGAAAGAAAAAATCACAAATTGAAGAGTATTTAGATTTTTATGGCGGACCAGGAATACAACATATTGCTATCGCTACAGATAATATCATCAAAACAGTATCTGAATTAAAAGCTAGAGGTGTTGAATTTTTATCAGCTCCACCACATACCTACTACCAAGCAATTCCAGAACGATTAGGAGTTCATATGGAAATGATGAAAGAAGATTTAAATGAAATTGAGAAACTAGCCATTATGGTCGATGCAGACGAAGATGGGTATTTATTACAGATATTTACTAAGCCAGTTCAAGACCGTCCTACCCTATTTTTTGAAATAATTCAGAGAATGGGAGCTAAAGGATTTGGCGCAGGGAACTTTAAAGCCCTTTTTGAGTCAATTGAAAGAGAACAAGAATTGCGAGGAACGCTATAAAAACGGTTTTTTTATGCATTATGCAAAAAAATTCTCTTTAAACTGATGCTTTTTTTGCAAATGTTATGTTAAACTGACTTTTTTACTATTATTTTTATAGAGTTTGTATCTATCTTTGCACTCGCAAAACAGGAGGGGGTGGTTTCCTTCCTAAATTGATATAAATTTCATAATTTATAGTTTTTTGGTTAGTTAATAGCATAAAAACTCAGTCATTCCTTGACTGAGTTTTTTTGTTTTAATACATTTGGAATAGAATTTGCATTTATTTTAATAAATTGTCAAAGAAACTTATGAAAAAACTAATCCTATCCATATTCGTCATTCTCACACTTAGCTTCGATACCCAAAAAGAAGATGCATTCGACGTAGGCGAATGGTTTAAGTTTAGAATACATTACGGCATTATAAATGCTGGATATGCTACGCTCGAAGTTAAAGAAGCTACTGTAAATAATAAGAAGGTATTCCACGCAATTGGCAAAGGATACACAACAGGTATGTCACGATTTTTCTTTAAAGTAGATGACTTATACGAAAGCTATTTTGACAAAGAAACTGGTAACCCATATCAATTTGTACGAAAAATAGATGAAGGCGGTTACACCAAGAACCAAGAAGGTTTCTTCAACCAAGAGGGTCGCGTTTTAGTAAAAGATTACAAACACAAAACCGAAAAGACAGTTGCTGTTGGTAAAAACGTACAAGATATAATATCTGCATTTTACTTTTTAAGAAATCACCCCAACATAGACAAACTAAAATCAGGTGATTCAATAACAATCGACATGTTTTTTGACAATGAAACAACAAAATTTAAGTTAAAATTCGTAGGTCGTGAGGATATTACAACTAAATTTGGAACCGTTCCGACTATGATTTTCAAACCATTAGTACAATCGGGGCGAGTTTTTAAAGAAAAAGAAAGTGTAACATTATGGATATCAGACGATAACAATAAATTACCTGTTCGAGTAAAAGCTGAACTTGCAGTTGGATCGATAAAAGCTGATCTAGATGCATTCAAAGGATTAAAAAATCCACTTAAAGTAAAAAAATAATGAATATCACTGATAATTCAGAATCAATTTTAAAAGAAATTGACAAAAAATACCATGCTATTAACCAAAAAACAGATGTACAATTAGAAGGTCTGCTTTGGTCTAAACCAATTACATATTGGGATTACATTCAGACTGATGCTCTTTTAAGTTTACAAATACAAAGAACAACGCTTCCTGACGAAATGGTATTCATTATGTACCATCAGGTAAATGAGTTAATATTCAAAATGATCCTTTGGGAAATTGAACAAATCTCTGAGGTAGAAAACATTCAAACCGATTTTTTTAGCGAACGCCTTTCTAGAATCTCTCGTTATTTTGACATGCTAACTAATTCATTCAGCATCATGGAAAATGGCATGGAAGTTGAGCAATACATGAAATTCAGAAATACATTGACTCCGGCCAGTGGTTTTCAGAGTGCACAATATCGCTTAATAGAATTTTCATCAACCGATGTAATCAATTTAACAGATCGCAGATATAAAGATAATTTTGATTCAAATACCGATTTAGAAACCAGCTTTGAGCATTTGTATTGGCAAGCAGCAGGAAAAGATTACCAAACAGGAAAAAAATCATATTTACTACAAGAATTTGAGAAAAAATACAAATCTCAATTTCTATCCCAAATGAAAGAATACCAAACTAAAAATATTTGGCAAAAATTCAAACAACTTCCACAAGAAGACCAAAAAACCCCCACATTAGTTCAAGCAATGCGTCATTATGACCACACAGTAAATATTACTTGGGTAATGCAACATTTAAACACGGCAAAAAAATACATCCTCGAGAGCGGCAAAGGAAACGGAGAAGCAACAGGAGGAAGTGATTGGCAAAAGTACATGCATCCAAAATATCAACGTAGGATATTTTTTCCAGAATTATGGAGCGCAGAAGAATTAGCCAATTGGGGAAATGAAAAAGAAGTTTAATTAACAAAAAAGGAACAGTTTGAAACAAGTAGCAGCAATTATAATAGTATTATTTTTAATAATATCATGTAATAAAAAAACGGATAAAATTGAAATTAAAACAACCAAACCAAAACCATCTAAAATTGAATTTGGATTTAATTATGCTGACTACAATGTAGTTAATGACACTATAGAAAAAGGGCAAACCTTTGGAACGATAATACAAGGACAAAACATTGGCAACAAGCAAGTTTATACTATTGTTGAACAAATAAAAGACTCTTTTAATGTTAGAACCATTCGGTACCACAAACCATATACGCTTATTAGATCAAAGAACAAAACAAATGATCTTCTAGCAGTCATATACCAACCTGACGCATTAAGCTATTATGTAATTGATTTACGAGATAGCATTGCCAAAGCATACAAAAAAGTAAAACCCGTTACTCTTAAACGAAAAATAATAGGTGGCGTTTTAAAAAGCTCTTTATCAGAAACTTTAGGAAACGAAAGCGTCGAAGCAGCTCTGGCTAGCCGAATTACAAAAATATTTGCCTGGTCTATTGACTTCTTTAAATTAAAAAAAGGAGATCGTTATGGCTTAATCTTCAAAGAGCGCTTTATAAATGACTCTATCTATGATGGTGTTGAAGACTTAGAAGCTGCTTTTTTTGAATATAAAGGAAAAATTGTTTACGCCTTCCCTTTCGAACAAGATACTACATCTGGGAAAATTGAATATTATGATGACGAAGGAAAGACACTTAAGAACCTTTTCCTTAAAACACCTATTAAATTCAGTCGAATCACATCTAGATTTACCAGCAACAGATTTCACCCAGTACAACATACTTGGAAAGCGCACAAAGGAACTGATTACGCAGCACCTACAGGAACACCAATATCAACAACCGCAGCAGGAATTGTAGAAACGACAGGCTACACTGCCGGAAATGGTAATTTTGTTAAAGTAAAACACAACGGAACGTACTCTACCCAATACCTACACATGTCACGAATATTGGTAAAACGTGGACAACGTGTCACCCAAGGCCAAACCATTGGATTAGTAGGAAGTACTGGCCTAGCAACTGGACCTCATGTATGTTACCGATTCTGGAAGAACGGCGTACAAGTAGATGCTTTAAAATTAAACCTACCAACTGGAGAATCTTTAACTGGCAGCAACAGAACACGATTCTTAAAACAAATAGAACCGCTAAAAAGAGAACTAGACAGCATTGGAAATTTGTAGAAACTAACATCTAGTATTCACAAATTCAACAAAAAATACAACTAAACTAAAAGGCTTCACCAATATACGTGAAGCCTTTTAATTTGTTATATAATTGTGAAGTGACAATCTATTAAAACTAATTTCAGTATTTTTGCTTACTAATAACCGAACTACAATTTTAAACATAAAAATGGCTTTAAATACAATAAACCCAACAGGGACCGAAGCGTGGAAAAAATTACAAAACCACTATAAAGACATCCAAGGAACTAGCATGCAAGAATTGTTTCAAGCAGACAATTCTAGAGCAGAGAAATTTAATTTAAAATGGAATGATTTTTTAATTGATTACTCTAAAAACAATATCAATCAAGAAACTATATCTCTATTACTTGAGCTAGCCGATACAATTGGTGTGAAAAACGCAATTAGTGATTATTTCAATGGTGAATTAATTAACCAGACCGAAAATAGAGCTGTGTTACATACTGCATTACGCGCCAAAGAATCGGCTGTAATAAAAGTAGATGGAGAAAATGTAATTCCTGAAGTTTATAGTGTTAAAAACAAAATAAAAACATTTACCCAAGAAGTAACTTCTGGTGCGCGAAAAGGATACACAGGAAAAGCTTTTACCGATATTGTAAACATTGGTATCGGCGGATCTGACTTAGGCCCTGTAATGGCCGTTGAAGCTTTACAGTATTACAAAAATCATTTAACAACTCATTTTGTCTCAAACGTAGATGGCGACCATGTTAATGAAGTAATCAAAAAATTAAACCCTGAGACGACATTATTTGTAATTGTTTCCAAAACCTTCACTACTCAAGAAACACTAATCAATTCTGAAACCATAAAAGAATGGTTTTTAAAATCGGCTAGTCAGGAAGACATTGCTAAACATTTCGTTGCTGTATCAACTAATATTGAAAAAGTTACTGAATTTGGAATTAACCCTGATAATGTTTTTCCAATGTGGGATTGGGTTGGAGGACGTTTCTCATTATGGAGTGCTGTTGGATTAAGTATTAGCTTAGCCGTTGGATTTGATAATTATGATGAATTATTGAATGGAGCTTACGAAATGGACGAACATTTTAAGTCGGCTGAATTTGACCAAAACATTCCAGTAATCCTAGCTTTACTAAGTGTTTGGTACAACAATTTCTTTGGAGCCGAAAGCGAAGCTTTGATTCCATATACACAATATCTACAAAAACTTGCTCCTTACTTGCAACAAGCAACAATGGAGAGCAATGGAAAAAGCGTTGGTCGTGACGGAAAACCTGTTAACTACCAAACTGGAACTATCATTTGGGGTGAACCAGGAACAAACTCACAACATGCTTTCTTCCAATTAATCCACCAAGGAACAAAAATAATTCCAACAGATTTTATCGGATACATTGAACCTTTATACGGAAATGAAGATCATCACAATAAATTGATGTCAAACTTCTTTGCGCAAACCGAAGCTTTAATGCACGGAAAAACCAAAGAACAGGTTCAAGCCGAATTTGACAAACAAGGTCTTCCAGCTGACAAAGCAGCATTCTTACTGCCATTTAAAGTATTTACTGGAAACAAACCAACAAATACAATACTGATTCAAAAGTTAACTCCAAAATCGTTAGGTTCATTAATAGCATTGTATGAGCACAAGATATTCATTCAAGGAATTATATGGAATATATTCAGTTTTGATCAATGGGGAGTAGAATTAGGCAAGCAATTAGCCAATTCTATACTTGAAGAAATCAACACAAAAACAGTAAAAAATCACGACAGCTCTACTTCTTTCTTACTAAACCATTTCTTAAAAAATAAGTAAACTTAAGAACCACATACCGCACAATAGATAAAAGCTTATTGATTCAATTGCAATCAATAAGCTTTTTCTTATAATACTAGTTTTCAGTATATTCAGTTCATGAAAATTTAACACTACGTCGCTTTTTATCATCAAAACACATTGCTATTTTAACAAAAAATCAACTCATAAATTCAAAAAAATGACAATTTTATTACTATAAATCAATAAAACCCCATTAATATTCAAGAGATTACGTAAAACATAATTTTCTTAACGTTTTGATAACATAATCCGATTAAAATGTTATAATTTTGCCAAAAACAATTAACTAAATAACACAATGAAGACAATGAAAAATTGGTTACTCACAGGACTATTGTTCATGATAGTTTCAACCGTATTTTCTCAAGGAAAAATCACCGGTACTATTACTGATGGTTCAAGTTCTTTACCAGGAGCAAATGCTGCTATTAAAGGATCAACCGATGCTAGTTCTAGCGATTTTGATGGAAAATTTACTATTACAACTTCAGTTGCATCTGGAGAAATAGTTATTTCTTACTTAGGTTACGATTCTAAAACGGTTAAATTCTCAGTTTCTAAAGGAGGAACAACTAATTTAGGTACTATCGTTTTAACATCAAACTCTAACCAATTAGACGAGATTGTTATCAAAAGCACAATTGTTGATATCGCTAAGGACAGAAAAACTCCTGTTGCCGTTTCTACAATTAAAGCTGCTGAAATTCAAGCAAAATTAGGAACTCAAGAATTTCCTGAGATTCTAAGAAACACACCTTCAGTATATGCTACAAAAGGTAGTGGTGGATACGGAGATTCAAGAATTAACATTCGTGGATTTGACCAAAAAAACATTGCTGTAATGGTAAATGGTATGCCAATCAACGACATGGAAGGTGGAACAGTTTACTGGAGCAACTGGGCTGGACTTGCTGATGTAACTTCTGCTATGCAAGTACAAAGAGGTTTAGGTTCATCTAAGCTTGCTGTTTCTTCTGTAGGAGGAACAATAAACATTGTAACTAAAGCTTCTGACATGAAAGAAGGTGGTTCATTCTCTTCTGGTTTTGGTAATGCAAATTATTTAAAATTACAAGGTTCTTACAATACTGGAAAATTAGAAAACGGACTTTCTGCTTCTGTTTTATTATCTCAAACTCGTGGAGATGGATACATCAACGGAACAGAATTTGAAGGTACTAATTACTATGTAGCTTTAGGATACGCTACAAAAAACAATAAACACGATTTTCAATTTACTGTAACTGGTGCGCCACAATGGCACAACCAAAGATCTTCAAACATATCAATTGAAACTTACCAAAAATACGGTACTGCTGAAAACCCAAACACAAGATATAATGCAGATGCAGGATATTTAAATGGGGAATCATATAATATCAGAAAAAACTACTACCATAAGCCTATTGCAGCTTTGAACTGGGATTACAAAATAAACGAAACTACCAAACTTTCTAGTGTACTTTACGCTTCTATGGGACGTGGTGCTGGAGCAGGTGCTTCAGGTGGAATTAGAGGAAAAGTTTACAGTGATGCTACTGCATTCAGAACTGCTAATGGATTAGTAGATTATGATAAAATTGTAGCTTACAACTCTGGTCAATCAGTATACATAAATGGTTTTACTGGATTACAAACTAGAAAACAAGTTACCACTCCTGATGGTCTTCGTTACCAAAATAATTTCTCTTCAGGATCTAACGCAAACACTCCTGCAGCTGCAAGCTCTGGAACTTCTGGAATCTCTCAAACTGCTTCTATCAACTCACATGACTGGTTTGGTGCTGTAATTAATTTAAATAAAAAATTAAGCAACACATTAACTTTAGATTTCGGAATTGATGCTAGAACTTACAAAGGATACCACTTTACTGTACTAAATGACTTATTAGGTGGAGATGAATTTTACGATACATCTATCAAAAGCTTACAACCAGGCGGAAGACACCTTACTACTACTTACGCAACAGACGTTCAATGGAACCCTTTCAAAAAGGTTGACTATGAGAAAATCTCATTTAACAGTACTGGAAACGTAAGATGGTACGGAGCTTTTACTCAACTTGAGTATTCTAAAGACAATTTAACAGCATTTATTCAAGGAGCTATATCTCAACAAGGATACAAAAGAGAAGACAACTTCGTTTACGATCCAGCTACACAACCTGAATTAGCTTCTACACCTTACAAAAACATACTAGGAGGTAACGTTAAAGGGGGTGCAAACTATAACATTAACGAAAAAAACAATGTATATGTAAATGCTGGTTATTACTCAAAACAACCGTTCTTTAACGCTGTTTACCCAAATAACAAATCTACATTAAACCCTAACCTTACTAACGAAAAAATCATTGGTTTTGAAGCAGGATACGGATTCCGTTCTCGTTATTTCAATGCTACTGTAAACGTTTACAATACAACTTGGAACGATAGATACTTAAAAGGTAGAGCTCTTCCAACATCTCCGGAATTCCCTTCAAATACAACTTACACAGAATACATTGGACTTGATGAAGTTCACTCAGGGATTGAATTTGAGGCAAACTCAAACATAACTGAAAAATTAAAAGTGAACGCAATGTTCTCTTACGGAATCTGGGAATACAAAGGAAACGCTACTGTAAATGCTTATTTACAAGCAGATAACACTCCAATCCCTGCATATACTGGACTTACAGTTTACATGGACAAAGTAAAAGTAGGAGATGCTGCACAAGTTACTGCTTCTTTAGGTGCATCTTATGAAGTTCTAACAAGAGTAACATTAGACGCTAACTACAACTTTAATGACAAATTGTACGCAGGAATTAGCCCTATTGATTTTTCTTCTCCAACAAACAAAGGAGCATTAGAATTACCTTCTTACGGAATACTAGATGCTGGTTTCTCTTACAAGATGCTACTAGGTAAAGACAAAGACAAATCAATGAACTTTAGATTAAACGTGAACAACGTTTTAGACAAATTGTATATTGCTGAATCTAGAACAAATACTTTTGCTAGTGATTTCGTTAACGGAAAAGATGGAAACACTTTTGCTCAAGCTGGAAAAACATTTGACGGCGTAGCAACAAGTAACCAAGTATACTTTGGTTTCGGAAGAACTTGGAACTTTACATTAAGTTATAACTTCTAATATTTAGAATCATAATAATTATCAAAAACGGCATTGGCTTTTAGCTTAATGCCGTTTTTTTTTGCCATATTTTTGTTTATATTTGTTAAAAAAACTTAAGTTCTATGTACGATTTTATACAAAAATTCCACTCTGGATGGGCATATATTGTCTTAATCCTTCTATTAGTTGCAGTTGTAAATGCCATCATCGGCTTTGCTTCAAAAAAAGAGTTCACACCTACAGATCGTAAGATTGGCCTTTTTACATTAATTGCCACTCATACACAATTACTAATTGGTTTGATTCTTTATTTTGTTTCACCACTAGGTAAAGCAGCTTTTGGGCAAATGTCAAACGCAGCACTTAGACTTACATCGTTAGAACATCCTTTAATTAACATTATAGCCATCATTTTGATAACTGTTGGATGGTCAAAACATAAAAATTTAATCACTAGCGAATCAAAATTTAAAACTTTTTCAATCTTTTACGGATTAGGATTAGTACTGATTTTAAGTAGATTGCCATGGAACTTATGGTTCTAAAAATACAGACAAAGCCCTAATTATAGGGCTTTTTTTAATTTCGGCATATTATTTGTGTAAGTTATCACCTTAAAAATAAATTTATGAGTAATAAAACATCAATCTTTATCTCTATCCTTATCATTACTTTCTTAAGTTGTGGTTTTTCATATATTACGAGTCAAACTAAACCAACTGAACCTAAGATAATACTAGATACCCTAAAAAATTCAAAAAACAAAACAGTTGCCTCCCCTACTAATAAAGAAAATGACTCTATAACTATAGACAAAAATTCCAAATTAAAATTATATAAAAAAACCGCCCACGCTTCTTATTATGCTGATCGTTTTAATGGTCGAAAAACCGCAAACGGAAGTCGTTTCAGCAACAATAAATATACTGCCGCTCACAAAAAACTTCCTTTTGGAACCAAAGTAAAAGTAACAAACGAAGCCAATGGAAAATTTGTAATTGTAGAAATTACAGACAGAGGACCATTTGTAAAAACACGCGAAATAGATTTATCCAAACGTGCTTTTATGGACATCGCTAAAAACAAAGGGGCTGGAGCAATGAAAGTAACTATTGAGACAATAGAAAAAATTAAATAAATTTTTGAATACTCATCATGATTCCAAAATGGAGTGCTTCATGATAGTTATTATAAATTATTGCATCTTCCGTGCTTTTAAAAGTAAAACCAAGGCTTGTCGTGAACTCATTATAGGTATTAAACACTTTTTCATTATAATCTGCTTCTGTTTTAATTATAGTTTCAAAAAGTAATGATTTAATTTCCTCAAGTTCTTTTTGTGATATATCGCCTTCAGGCTTGGTTCCTTTTCTATATTTCCCTACAAACTCATCCGAAACCATCATAGGCAAACCTGACAACTTATAAACCAGTATTTGCTGTGTGACAACAATATGCGCAATATTCCAAATTAGATTATTACTAAACCCTTCTGGAATTTTATTTAGTTGTTCTAAAGAATAATTATCTAAAAATTGTGATGTTAATTTTCTACTTGTTCGAATAATTTCAAATGTTTGATCCATGATTTTGTTTTTTTATAAAAATAGCCCTTTTAAATATTTAAAAGGGTTTTCTTTGTACTCTAAATTCCGACGCTATGAATAAAATATACTACCTCGCTTCTTGTGATACTTGTCGCAAAATAATAAAAGGACTACCTAAAGATAATGATTTGGTATTTCATGACATTAAGCAAAACCCAATTACCGAAACTGAACTAGAAGAAATGCACCGCCTTGCAGGTAGTTACGAAGCTTTGTTTAGCAAAAAAGCACAATTGTATAAATCAATGGATTTAAAAAACAAATCATTGACCGAAGCAGATTACAAAAAATACATATTAGAACATTACACTTTCTTGAGCCGCCCTGTCTTTATTATTGATGAAAAAATATACATTGGCAACACGCAACAAAATATCTTACAGGTAATGAGAGCTTTAACCAAATAAGCTACAACTGTATTACAGCAAATATTTCATTATCTTTGCCCCTTTATATCCAATTATATGATACAATCCATGACAGGGTTCGGTAAAGCTTCTTTGCAATTACCAACAAAAAAAATTACTGTAGAAGTAAAATCGTTAAACAGTAAAGGTTTAGACCTCAATGTTAGAATGCCTTCACTTTACAGAGAAATGGAGTTGGGCTTACGCAATCAGATTGCATTGAAACTGGAAAGAGGTAAGGTAGACTTTTCTATTTTTATCGAAAGCACTTCTGAGCAAACATCTACGAAAGTAAATGTTCCTATCGTGAGAATTTATATCAACCAATTAAAAGAAGTTTATCCTGAAGCTGACGAGACTGAATTGATGAAAATGGCTATTCGTATGCCTGACACATTAAAAACAGAAAGGGAAGAAATTGATGAAAATGATTGGGAGCAAATTCAAACTGTTATTGAAGAAGCATTACAAAACATCTTGACTTTCAGAAAAGACGAAGGTGAATCTCTTGAAAAAGAATTTCAATTGCGCATAGGCAATATCCGTCAATATATGACTGATGCTTTGGCATTAGATCCAGAACGTGTTCAAGCCATAAAAGACCGTTTGCAAACAGCTATTTCTGAGCTTAAGGTAAATGTTGATGAAAACCGTTTTGAACAAGAACTAATCTATTATCTTGAAAAATTAGATATAACTGAAGAAAAAGTACGCCTAACCAATCACCTTGACTATTTCTTAGAAACTATAAAAGGTACCGAAGCCAATGGTAGAAAATTAGGTTTTATTACTCAAGAAATGGGTCGTGAAATTAATACTATGGGATCAAAATCAAATCATGCACAAATGCAAAAATTGGTCGTGATGATGAAAGATGAACTAGAAAAAATTAAAGAACAGGTTTTAAATGTTTTATAAGAGCAATTCGCTTTAAACAAAAAACCAACTAAGCGCTTGAAGCATATTGCTTGAAGCCCAAAGCATAAACAATGAAAAAAGGAAAATTAATCGTATTCTCTGCACCTTCTGGTTCAGGAAAGACTACCATCGTTAGACATTTATTAAGCAAAGAAGATCTAAATTTAGAATTTTCTATCTCAGCAGCATCTCGTGATCCACGAGGAGAAGAGATCAATGGAACAGATTACTATTTCATTTCATTAGAACAGTTTAAAAAACATATCAAAGCTGAAGAATTCCTAGAATGGGAAGAAGTTTATCGTGATAATTTTTACGGAACTTTAAAAAGTGAAATCGAACGCATCTGGGCATTAGGAAAAAATGTAATTTTTGACATTGATGTTTCTGGAGGATTGCGTATCAAGCATAAGTTCCCAGAACAAACACTTGCCGTTTTTGTAAAACCACCTAGTATTGATGAATTAAAAATACGTTTGAAAAAACGCTCTACTGAAAGCGAAGACAAAATCAATATGCGTATTGCAAAAGCTTCTGTTGAATTAGCAACAGCTCCTCAATTTGACAAAATCATCAAAAATTACGATTTAGATACTGCCAAAGAGGAAGCTTATCAACTGGTAAAAGAATTCATTAATAAAGAATAAAGTTTCCCACACACCCCAAAGCTATATAGAAAAATTAATTTTAGAATTAAAACAGTACGAAACATTATGATTAAATTATTTCAAGTAAAAAGAAACGAAAATAACCTGAGTCTTATTATTCTTGTAATTCGATTATCAATTGCTACATTGATGATTCTTCATGGTTTACCAAAGTTAAATACACTTTTAGCAGGAGGAGAAATTCAATTTCCAGATCCTCTTGGAGTAGGAAGCACTTTCTCATTATGCCTTACTGTTTTTGCAGAAGTTGTTTGTTCCTTTTTTATTGCAATAGGATTAGGAACGCGATTTGCATCAATACCATTACTAATAACAATGTTAGTGGCTGTATTTGTTATTCATGGCGCTGATCCACTCGATGCAAAAGAGATGGGAATACTATACCTATTATTCTACCTACTTCTTCTTGTAACCGGAAGTGGTAAATTCTCTATAGATAGCCTTATTAGTAAAAAGAATCGTTTTTAAGCTTAACGGCTACTATTTCAGAACTTTTTTGAGAGTCATAAACAAGTTAACTACTCTATAACTTAAAGCATTATTGTAGTTAATTGCGATTTGATTTATCAAACAAAATAACCATTTTTATGAAAATTGGTCTTTATTTCGGAACTTTCAATCCCATTCATGTTGGGCATCTTATTATTGCCAATCACATGGCAGAACATGCCAATTTAGACCAGGTTTGGATGGTAGTAACGCCACATAACCCGCTTAAGAAGAAGAATACATTACTAGATGATTATCATCGCTTGCAAATGGTTCATTTGGCTACGGATAGTTTTGAAAAGTTAAAACCTTCGGATATTGAGTTTAAACTCTCTCAGCCAAATTATACGGTAAATACTCTAGTTCATTTACAAGAGAAATATCCAAATCATGAATTTTCTTTGATTATGGGTGAAGACAATTTAAAAACGCTTCATAAGTGGAAAAACTATGAAATAATCCTTCAAGATTATGACATTTATGTTTATCCAAGAATTTCTTCTGAAGTAGAAAACTTAGAACTAAAAAATCATCCTAAAATCCATTTAATCGATGCGCCTATTGTAGAAATATCTTCTACTTTTATTCGTAACAATATTAAAGAAGGAAAAAATGTTCAGCCCTTATTACCCGAAAAAGTTTGGGAATATATCGATCATAATAATTTCTATAAGAAGTAATAAAATCATTTTAAAACCTGCTTTAATTCAGTAGCAATAATTTCAAAAATAGAACCTAGATTATTGTTCTTTCCAGACAATAAAAAGACATCTATACTTGGCATTTCTTTGCTATCCCATAATAGCTTTAACTTATTTTCTTGAATTAATTCTTTAGCATTACAATTCCAAGTTATTCCAACTCCATCGTTTTTAGACAATACTCTCAACATTTCGCTTTCATTGGGAATTATATAATTAGGTACCATTGCTGGTCTTTTTTTATTAAAAACATGCAACCAAAACAATTTTATATGCGGAATCCGAGCATCGTGACTATACCATTTTTGCTCATTAAGCCAATGCTCTATATCCGAAGAATTTTTAGATTTTAATGCTAACTTAAATCCATTGTCCTCAAGTTGTGGAGAGGAGACCATAACCAATTTAATCTTTCCAACAATTTCAGAAATAGTATCAAACGTATCAAATTGTTTGGTAATGATTGCAAAATCAAGCTTTTTAGTGTCTACTAATTCGAAAAGCGTATCGCTATCATGGAAACTGAAATCTATAAATTCGAATTTTGAGATTAAAACACTCCCTAAACAAGCAAATAGATTTTTAGAAATCCCAACAGAGATTAATCGTTTGGCATCAGATGCTTTTGCACGAAATCCATTCTCGACATTTTCGAGTCGATCAAGCGCATCTATAATCAAATTATTAAGTAACTTAGCGTAATCCGTTGGTTCAACTCCTTTTGACTTTCTATTAAAGAGCTTGTAACCAACATGGGCTTCTAACATTGATATTTGCTGACTTACAGCTGGTTGACTTATAAAAAGTTCTTTCGCTGCCAAAGAAAAATTACCATTTTTATATACCGATTTAAACGTTCTGTACCATTCTAAATTGACCATGATATAAATATTTTTATCACAAACATAATTTATTTTATTTTTACTAATACCTAAATTGCTTTAATTTTGTCTGAAATTAAATATCTAATGAAAAAAATTGCTCTATTTGTTATTATCGCATTAACTATAAACAGTGTAAAAACTACAGCGCAAAAAGTAAATAAAAGAAATATGAAAAAAGTATTATTTGTTGTTACTAGCCATGATAAATTGGGTAACACGGGCGAAAAAACTGGATTTTGGACAGAAGAACTTGCTGCTCCTTATTATGCTCTTGCTGATAAAGGTGTAGAAATAACTATAGCCACACCTCTAGGGGGACAACCTCCGATTGATCCTAAAAGTGCTGACCCAGCATCGGCAACTGAAGACACTAAACGATTTGATGCTGATACCGTTTTATTAGAAAAATTAAAACATACTATTAAATTAACCGATGTAAATCCAGCAGATTATGATGCTGTTTTTTACCCAGGCGGTCATGGTCCTTTATGGGATTTAGCCGAAGATAAAAACTCAGCTAAATTAATTTCGGAATTTTACACTCAAAATAAACCCGTAAGCTTTGTTTGCCACGCTCCTGGCGTTCTTAAAGACGTGAAAGTAAATGGTGATTATTTAGTAAAAGGGAAAAAAGTAACTGGATTTTCTAATACAGAAGAAGAAGCTGTTGGCTTAACCAAAATAGTTCCATTCTTATTAGAAGATGTATTGCAAAAAAATGGAGCTATATTTTCTAAAGGTCCAGATTGGCAACCTTATGCTGTTGAAGATGGTTTATTAATTACTGGGCAAAATCCTGCATCATCAAAACTGGTTGCCGAAAAATTATTGCATAAATTAAATTCTAAATAAAGAGGTTAAGCTACTAAGGTTTATTGTCTTTTTTGAAAGACTTAGTACCTTAGAAGCTTAGTACCTCAGAACCTTAAACAAAAAAACTATGTTAAACTTTGAATTATACAATCCGACGAACTTAATTTTCGGAAAAGGACAAATAGAGAAACTAAAGGATCTTGTTCCTAAAGATGCCAAGATATTATTGGCTTATGGAGGTGGAAGCATCTTTAAGAATGGAATTCACGAACAAGTTATCAATACCTTAAAAGGTTTTGACATTGTTGAATTTGGTGGAATTGAACCAAATCCACATTTTGAAACTTTAATGAAAGCGGTTGCAGTTATTAAAGCAGAAAAAATAGATTTCATTTTAGCTGTTGGCGGTGGATCTGTAATTGATGGTGTGAAGTTTATTTCTGCTGCTGTTAATTTTGATGGAAATCCAATTGACATACTTCAAAAACGTTTGTTGATAAAAGAGAATGCTGTACCGTTTGGAACTGTTTTGACTTTACCTGCTACTGGAAGCGAAATGAATTCTGGTGCAGTAGTAACTATCGAAGCTACTCAAGAAAAATTAGCTTTTGGTGGAAGTGCTTTGTTTCCAAAATTTTCTATTTGTGATCCTACTGTAATTGCATCTTTACCAAAAAGACAATTACAAAATGGTGTAGTAGATGCTTATACGCACGTAATGGAGCAATACTTAACCTATCCGCATGAAGGCTATTTACAAGATCGAATTGCCGAAGGAATCTTGCAAACTTTAATAGAAATTGGCCCTAAGGTTGTTGAAAACCCAACTGATTATGCGCTGGCTTCAAACTTTATGTGGAGTTGTACTATGGCTTTAAACGGATTAATTCAAAAAGGAGTACCTAGCGATTGGGCTACGCATATGATTGGTCACGAATTAACAGCTTTATATGGCATTGACCATGCAAGAACACTTGCAATTGTTGGACCAAGCTTATACACTGTAATGTTTGAAACTAAAAAAGGTAAACTAGCCCAGTACGGAAGACGTATTTTTAACCTAACTGGTTCTGATGATGAAGTTGCAAAAGAAGCAATCAATCAAACAGTCGCTTTTTTCCATACAATGGGAATGGATACCAAACTGTCTCAATACACAAATGATTATGATAAAACAGCCGATTTTATAGTAAATCGTTTTGAAGAAAGAGGCTGGAAAGGCTTAGGCGAGAAACAACTTATTACCCTAGATAAGGTAAAATCAATTGTAGAAATGAGTTATTAATTTTCTGAATTAGGAATATAAATAAAATACAAAAGGCGTTCTTAAATTAAATAAGGACGCCTTTTCAAAATACTAAAACAAAACTAACTAACTCAATTGATTGTAAACTCATTTAACTAAAATTCTAATTCATAAAACACTATAACGTAAGTATCAACTACTTATTGTATTCGGGGTAAAAAAAACTAAATTTTAGTGTTTAATCCAAAATCAGCGCATTAATTCGGCTCTTTTTTGTGTTATTACTCCATTATTAAGTACTTTTGATGAAAATTTATAATATAATGAGCGAAAATTTAAAATTTGCAGTAATCGGTGGTGGAAGTTGGGCAACGGCCATTGCAAAAATGCTATGTGTAAATCTTCCTGAAATTTCGTGGTACATGCGTAATGACGCTGCTATCGAACACATTAATAAATACAAACACAACCCGAATTATTTAAGTTCGGTAGAATTTGATACTCAAAAACTAAAGCTTACCAATAATATAAATGAAGCAGTTGAATATGCTGATTATATTATTTTTGCAATTCCATCGGCTTTTTTACATGCTGAGTTAGAGAAACTAACTGTTTCGTTAGAAAATAAAATTATCTTCTCTGCTATTAAAGGAATTGTTCCTGAAACGAGTTTAATTGTTGGAGAGCATTTTCATATAAAATACGACATCCCTTATTATAATATTGGTGTTATTACTGGTCCTTGTCATGCAGAAGAAGTGGCTCTTGAAAGATTGTCTTATTTAACAATTGCATGTGGAGATTCTAATAAAGCTAGCGTTGTTGCTAAAAACCTATCAGGTAATTACATTAAAGCCAAAATTTCAGATGATATTATTGGTACTGAATATGCCGCTATGCTTAAAAACATTTATGCAATAGCTGCTGGAATTGCACATGGCTTAGGTTATGGTGACAATTTTCAATCGGTCATCATGAGTAATTCTATTCGTGAGATGAAAAAATTCATCAAAAAAGTGCATAAAATGAAACGTAACATTAATGACTCAGCTTATTTAGGTGATTTATTGGTTACTGGATATTCTGTTTTTTCAAGAAATAGAATGTTCGGAAATATGATTGGAAAAGGGCATACTGTAAAAAGTGCTATGATGGAAATGAGCATGGTTTCTGAAGGTTATTATGCAACCAAAAGTGCTTATAAACTAAACCAAGGATATGGTGCAAAAACACCAATTATAGATGCTGTATATAGCATTTTATATGAAGGCAAAGATGCTAAAGTCGTGTTTAAGAAATTAACTGATTTATTAGATTAAACTTTAAATTTTAATCCAAAATAATACAAGTCAGGTATACTATTTTATAGTGTACCTGATTTTTTTTGATTCTTAACATAGGTTTTTATGTCAATTTAAAAAAATTAACGGGTATTTGTTTACTAAATAATTGCTGTAAATAAAATAGTCAATACTTATTTTCTTAACAAATACAAAAAACAACTACAATATTGTTATTCAACATAATAGACTAAATACCTAAACAAAATAACCCTACTTATCTTTTAAAAAAAACCTTATAATCAGAATAAATCCTTTTTCGTTTTAACAAATAATTCAAATAATCGTTGCTTCTGTTTGGATTATTGATAAATTCGCGTTATTATTTTTATTTATTCTAATTAAGAACAATGCGCTTTATTTTACTTTTCTTTTTTATTACAAGCTTTGCCTTTTCACAAAGAACAATTTCTGGAAAAATAACTGACAAAGATACTTCTACTCCTTTAGCTGGTGTTTTTATAAAAGATATAAAAACCGAAAGTTGGTCCTTTTCTGATAGTAAAGGAGGGTTTATAATAACACTTCCCTATTATGAAGATGTTGAACTAAATTTTTCTTTATTGGGGAAAATGGAAAAGAATGTTGAGATTAAAAATGATCAAAACTTTGTTACTGTTTCTTTAGAAAACAATACGTTACATCTTAAAGAAGTCATTGTTACTGCTAACATACAAAAACAATATTCTGAGTTAACATTAGGTACAAACGCAATTAATAACGTTCAGGCCTTTTCATTAGATGATGTTTTAAAACAGCTACCTGGCCAAGTCACAACAAATTTTAATTTAAACGAGTTTAAAAATATTGTTTTTCGTACTGCTGCTAAAACTTCGCTTTCTTATGAAACCAAAGCATTTGGAACCGCTTTTGTCATAGACGACATTCCAATTTCAAATAATGCAAACATGCAAGCCCATAATCCAAATTCAGGTTTAGGAGATTCTTTTGGAACAAAAATAAACACGTTTACAAATACAGATAAAGGAGTCGATCTAAGAGAAATCTCTACCAATAATATCGAAGAAATAACAGTTATACAAGGAATTCCGTCAGCTAAATATGGCGATTTAACTTCTGGTCTAGTATTAATAACTAATAAAGTAGGTAGAAGTAACTATAAGATATCTACTTCTATTAAAGACGCTACATCACAAGTAAACTTGGCAAAAGGTTATGATATTAATACCAATAACTCAATGAATGTATCATTTGGTTATTTGGACTCTAAGGCTGATCCAAGGGACAATATTTTGGACTTTGAAAGAATAAATGGAAATATCTCATGGCAACATAAAAATAAAGCTAGCACAATAAGAAATACGCTTAGCGCTTCTTTCAGAATGAATTTAGACGATGCAAAAAGTGATCCTGATGATATTACTGCTATGGTTGTTAAAAATGAAAAGAAAGGCTTTTCTATTTCAAACAACTTAAAATGGAAACCAAAAAACATATGGGTTGATGGCATAACTACTGCTACCAGTTTTAGTTACGACAAGCAATTTTCTAGGAGAGACAGATGGGTAAATGTAGCTGCATCTGCTGCGACTGATTCTTATGAAGAAGGCATACACGAAGCAATCATCGTACCTTCTCAATATACAAGTATAAGCACTGTAGAAGGGATTCCTATTTCTACTTATTTTAGTTTAGAAACGACTAAAACTTTAACCAATGAAGCAAAATGGGTTCACAGTCTAACCTTTGGTACTTCTACAAGAACCAGTATGAACAAGGGAGAAGGAAGAAAAAATGCCGTTACAGGTTTATATAACCTTTATACACTTACGGTAGGAGGAAATAGTAAATTAGCCTATAGAGATTATGATTTTAATAATACAAGAACAGAGACTCAATTTTCTGCCTACATTGAAGACAAAATATTCAAAAAATTCGAAAACAACCAAATATTAAATATAAGCTTAGGTCTAAGATATGATAATCAATCTGGTAATGAATCCTTTCAACCACGAATAAACTCTTCTTATAAGTTTAATAAAACATTTAACATGAAAGGTGGTTTTGGTCTATCCTCAAAAGCTCCATCCCTTAATCAACTTTACACAGGAGATCGCTATCTGGACAGACTTATTGGCAGTGGGATCTATACTTACCCCGGCATCTATCAAAAAGCATGGATTCAAACCTTAATAACTCCTGGTGACAATTTAAACCTTAAACCTACAAAATCGTACAGAACGGAACTCGGAATAGATGCTAATCTCCCGTTTGCTTCAATAAACTTAACAGGTTACTACAACAAACTTTTCGATGCTTTTTCTGGCGAAAGGATTCCAGTATATAAAGAAGTTCCTAAAGCAGAGGTTACAGTTGTTGGTACTGAAATACCGACTTATCAGATTAATGGAACTGAAAAATTTTACTATTTCACAAATAGTATTACAAACAATGGTACAGCAGAAGATAAAGGCTTGGAGATTTTTATAAATTTTAAAAAGATAAAATCATTAAATCTTGATATTAGCATGAACGCATCTTATGTTACTTCAAAAGATTTTTCAGCTGTAAAAAACTATATAGCTTCTACTGATCTTTTAACACCGGAGAGATATGGTGTATTTGACTCAAGACCTAGCGTTCAGGAAAATTTTACCATACGCTCAAATTTTAACTATCACATTCCTGCAGTTGGATTATTAATCTCTATCTCCAGTGAACACACATTATTACAATCTTTAAAAACCCCAATAGGTAATTTTCCAAATGGATATCTAGACACCCAATTAGTTTATCATGAGATTCCTGTTGAGGACAGAACGAATAATCAAAAATATGGACATCTTATGCAGAACACAAAAGAAACTGATAACAAAATTCAAAACGTATTGCACAATTTTCACTTGCGTGTATCAAAAGACTTTCTGAACGGCTTTGGTGTTTCTGTATATGCTACAAATTTTTTAAACCTAAAACCTTATTACTATGATGAAGCCGGGATAAAAGCATTAGCAAAAATCGCCTCACTTTCCTTCGGTGCCAGACTTGAATACGAATTTTAAACTAAATATAATAACTATGAAAAAACATTTCCTTTTAATTATAACCCTGTTGGCCTTAATAATCCAATCCTGCAGTAACAATGATGAAAACGAAGCATTACAGCCTATCAACTTTTCAATTGCTGTAAAATATGACGAAACCTTTAGCAATCTTGTAACAAAAAATTCTGCTGTTACCATTGTAAATAACGAAACAGGGAATAAATATACTGTACAATCTGATAACAGCGGTATTGCTCAGTTTAATCAAATATTACCTGGAATCTATTCGGTATCGGCAACTAAAGTAATGCAATCAATAGAATTCGCAGATACTTTTGGATATACACCATCTGAAGCCGAAATTAATTTTAATGGATCTCAAAGTAGCCTTGTTATAAATAGTGCTTCTACGACGGTTGAAATTGAAATGAAAACATCAAAAGTGGGTGACTTTGTAATCAAACAAATTTACTATGGTGGCTCTGACGTTAAAAAGGGCGCAACGTTTAGAGATCAGTTTATAGAGATTTACAATAATTCAAATACGGTACAATATGCTGATGGTTTGTACATTGCCCAATTATATGGCTCAGGTACCACGACTGTTTATGCTTACACATTACCTACTGGACAATTTGACTGGAGTAAGTCTGCTGAAATGACGATGGGAAATACTGCCAATACTAATTATGTTTATGCTTCTAATGTTTTAAAAATTCCAGGAACTGGTACTCAGTATCCCGTACAGCCAGGAAAAAGCATTGTAATTGCTCAAAATGCCATTAACCATAAATCAAATTATACAGACAATACTGGAAAATCAGTAAGCATCCTAAATCCTGACTTAACTGTAGATTTAAGTACTGCTGATTTTGAATCTTTTTTAGGAAATTATTTAGGTGATCTTTACCAATATGATATTCAAAATCCAGCTGTAACAGATTTAGATATTATATACTGGGGGAATGGTAATAATGATATGGTTTTGGACCCTAGTGGAAAACTGGCTCTTGCTATTTTTAAAATGGATCCTACTGAACTAAATAGTCTTAAAAAATATAAGAATCCTAAAGGGGATAAGAATTCATACTTACAGATTCCAAATACAGTATTGACAGATGCAGTCGAACTGACTAAAGATATGGGATCAAGCTACGTTCCTAAGAAACTACCAGCTCAAATAGACGGAGGAAATACTTACTTATCGACTGGAGCATATTCTTCTAAAGCTGTAATTAGAAAAACTAAAACTACCATTGCTGGAAGAATAATTTTGCAAGACACTAATAATTCTACAAACGATTTTGTAGAAATAACTCCAAATCCTAGAGGATTCAACTAACATTTTCATTAATGAAAATAAATATTTTTAAAATTTTTAACATGAGAAGTAATGCCTGGGAAAACTGGGTACTACTTCTTATGTTATCTTTTTTTGCTAATACAGCACAAGCACAGGATAGCCTAATTATATCCAATCATCTTATTGATCTACAAGTTAAAAATCAAATATTCAATTACCCTGTTGTATATACCAACTCCTATATCAAAGATTTCACCTTTACCGAATTATCGTACGAACATACACAAAATGAATTTGCACGAACACAAACTGCAAACGAAATAAATACCTTTCAATTTTTAGCAAGGGGATATTATACAACAAAATCTAAATGGAGACTATTTGGTGATATGTCCATTATAAAAAAAGAAGAAAAAGATTTAGGTTGGGTTCTTACAGACGATCGATCAGAAGAACAGGAAGTAATAATGCCTCATTATTTTTTTGTACCTCGAAAAGGAGATTGGACAAGTCAGAATTACAATACAAATGGCGGATTTTCGAAAGAAATTACAAGCAAATTATCGCTAGCCACAAAAGCTAGTTTTAATGCAGGTAAATATACCCGAAATGTAGATCCCAGACCACAAATTATTTCAAGAAAATTAACTGGAGAACTTCAGCTTGGTTATCAGATAGCAGAAAGACATAAAATTTTTGTTCTAGCAAATTATGCGACAGGAAACAAAGACTTTACATATATCTACAAAGACAAACATCTAAATTTTGAATCTAATCCTGATACTTACTTACGATTCAACACTGGTTATGGACGAATTTTAAATTATTTCAAGTCTAATTACAACAACTCTACTCGATTTACTTACAAAGATATAACTACCAAACTTGGTTTAGGATATACTTTTAGTAACAAGAGTAGTAATTTTACTGCTCTATATTATCACCAAAAATCAAATAACAATTTTTACACTAATGTTTTTGCTACAGATGATCAGATTAGATTTAAATACGAAACGACAACAAACCATCTGGAGTTATTTGCACTACACAAATGGAATCAAAAAGAAATAAATTCTACTTTTAAATATTATACTAGCAATAGCATCAATAATGATGTACAGAGTAAAGGTCATAATTACAAAAATTCATTGAATACTATTAACTGGTTAACTTCTATTTCAAAAAAAACAAATTCCAAAATCGATTACTTATTTGGTCTTGATGTGAATTACCAACAGAACAGTTACAATGATGTTCTTGCAACAAGCAATATGCATATTAATTCATTAAATACAGGGATTTTTGGTAGCAAGGATTTTGCCTTTACCAAAAGCAAAATAAATGCTACTGTAAACTTAAACATGTATTTTGCGCTTCCGTCTACGTTAGATTATTATGACACTTCGGGAAGCACTAATAGCACCTTTTTTAATGAAGTGATTGTACACGATTATGCCGTTAGTACCACAAACTATTTCGCTCCCAAATTGAGATTAGAATATAGTTATCCTGTTCAAAATAAAACAGTAGTCTTTTTTACGGATTTTAAAGAAAAATTAGCCCTGAAAAAACAAAATGATTACAATACCATTATCAATACCAATACCACTTATTGGCTTCGTCTTGGTGTACAATTAAATTATTAAAAATGAAAACAAAGTTTATCGCCATTAGCATAATGGTCTTTTCATTTGTTATACTTTCGTATTCAAAAATAAACGAAAACCTTTCTATTACAGAACTCAAACGGCTATATAGTAGCGGTGATTACACAAAATGGCCTAAACCTGAAGTCGACTCTTTAGTTTATGCTCAAGGTTTTGAAGATATAGGATCATTAGGCAAACCCGAATTTCCTGAAAACAATCTATATACCGAAGAGAAAGCAACTTTAGGCAAAATACTCTTCTTCGATCCTAGATTATCAAAATCAGGACAAATCTCTTGTGCCAATTGCCATGATCCAGAATTAAATTGGGGAGATGCAAGGAGAGTTTCTTATGGAGAAGGAAGATTACAAGGTATTAGGAATTCTCCTAGTTTAATGAATATCGCTTATACTAAAATATTCTTTTGGGACGGAAGAGCAACTACTCTAGAAGATCAAGCTAGTTTCCCTATAAAAGACACTAAAGAAATGAATTTTCATATCGATTTGGCGACAAAAAGATTGAATAAAATTAAAGGGTACAAATCCTATTTTAAGAAGGCTTTTGGTAAAGAGAAAATTACTCAGGAAGAAATATTAAAAGCAATTGCAACTTTCGAGAGAACATTAGTTAGTCCAAAAAGTAGATTTGACAAATTTATAACTGGAGATTCAACGCAACTTAGCAACAAAGAAATTGAAGGCTTACATTTATTTCGAACAAAAGCGCGTTGTATAAATTGCCATAACACGGCTAATTTCTCTGATAATAAATTTCATAACATAGGACTGACTTATTATGGAAGAGAGTATGAAGATTTAGGAAGATATAATGTGACACGAAAAGCTGAAAATGTTGGAGAATTTAAAACCCAATCTTTAAGAGGTGTAGCACAAAATGCTCCTTATATGCACAATGGTCTATTCCCTAATTTACGTGGCGTATTAAACATGTACAATGCTGGAATGCCACAACCTAAACGAAAAGAAAGTCAACAAAATGATTCCTTATTCCCTACTACATCAAGACTTATTCAAAAATTACAACTAAAACAATCTGAGGTAGTCGCATTAGAAGCTTTCATTACAAGCTTAAGTACTGGAAATTATAAGATGCGCCCTCCAGAATTACCACAATAGTTCAAATCTTAATCTGATTCTACTAAAAAAGTCCCTTTCTAAAATTTTAGAAAGGGACTTTTATATCCTTCAAGATACAGAAAACGTACCTAATTATTTTACCATAATTCCTTCTACAAATAGAATTGGCACTTCTTCAGAAAAATCTTCATGAATAGAATGTGCTTTAAAAATAAACTTCTTATCGTATAATGTGTTACCAATAAAATAAGTAACCATAAATTCGTTGTTTAAAGTCAATAGGCTTTTCTCCACCATTTCAATTTTTACTACTGATACTGCCGGGATTTCTACAAAAGCATGACGCAAAAGCGATGTTTTCTTCATTTCACCATCGATTGTTCCAAAAGCTTTTGAAACTACCATTACACTATCAATATTAAAATCACTATCATTTATAAGATAAGCATACCATACTTTCTCCATAAAATCGTCGCTCCATTCTTGAACAACTGCCAGAAACACATTTTCTACTTCCGGAATAATTATATCCTTTTTCATATTAGTCTAAACTTATAAAATCATAAAGTCGAAAATTCCATAGTTTGAAATTTCCGACTTTATAACTTTGAACTTATATTATATATTCGATTTGAATTGCTCTAAGAATCGAACATCATTTTCGTAAAACATACGAATATCTCCAATTTGGTATAATAACATTGCAATACGCTCTACTCCCATTCCGAATGCAAAACCATTGTATTCTTCTGGATTTATATCACAATTTTTCAAGACGTTAGGATCTACCATTCCGCAACCTCCTATTTCTAACCAACCTGTTCCTTTGGTGATACGGTAATCAGTTTCTGTTTTTAGTCCCCAATAAATATCAATTTCGGCGCTAGGCTCTGTAAATGGGAAGTAAGACGGACGTAAACGGATTTTCGATTTTCCGAACATTTCTTTTGTAAAGTAAAGTAAGGTTTGTTTTAAATCGGCAAACGAAACATCTTTATCAATGTACAATCCTTCTACCTGATGAAAGATACAGTGCGAACGTGACGAAATTGCTTCATTACGAAAAACACGTCCTGGAGAAATAGTACGAATAGGCGGTTTATGATTTTCCATATAACGCACCTGAACCGATGAAGTATGCGTACGCAATAAAACATCTGGGTTTGTTTGTATAAAAAACGTATCCTGCATATCACGTGCTGGATGATATTCTGGAAGGTTTAATGCTGTAAAATTATGCCAGTCATCTTCGATTTCTGGACCTTCGGAAACGTTAAAACCAATATTAGCAAAAATATCAATAATCTGATTCTTCACGATTGATATCGGATGACGAGAGCCAATAATTATTGGTTCGGCAGCACGAGTTAAATCTCCGTAAATACCTTTAATTTCTTCTTTACTTTCTAAAGCTTCAACAATAGCCTTTACTTTATCTTCAGCAGCTGTTTTTAAAGCGTTTATAACTTGTCCAAACTCCTTTTTCTGGTCATTTGGTACAGTCTTAAATTCAGCAAAAAAATCATTTAAAACACCTTTTTTACCAAGAAATTTAATTCGGAATGCTTCTAATTCTTCTTTATTTTCTGTTGAAAAAGCTTGAGCTTCCCCAATATATTCTTTTATCTTATCTATCATCGATCTTACTTTGAAACCACAAATTTAAGGATTTTGTTCTAAGTATTATGTCTAAAATTTAAAGTTTCCTTTCAATTTTAAGAATCATCTTATTTTTAGTCGCAGTTTTTTTTTAGTCGCGGTTTTTTTTAGTCACAGTTTTTTTTAGTCACAGTTTTCAGTTTACAGTCGCAGTACTTAGTTTGTCTATAAAAAATCGCGGTTTTCAGTCGCAGTCGCAGTACTTAATTTGTCTTTAAACAATCGCGGTTTTTTAGTCGCAGTACTTAGTTTGTCTTTAAACTGGGACTCTAAACTATAACCGCAAACCAAGACTGAATACTGAGACTGAATACTGGGACTGAATACTGAGACTGAATACTGAGACTGAATACTGAGACTGAATACCGAGACTGAATACCGAGACTGAATACCGAGACTGAATACCGAGACTGAATACCGAGACTGAATACCGAGACTGAATACTGAATACTAAAAAAAACTACTCAATAAGTTTTCTTTCCAAAAAGTAACTTACAATTGCTTCTTTCATCAAAACAGATTGTTCTCCTGCCTTTAATGGAGGTAATTCTTCTTTTACTTTGTAATGTGGCCAACCTTCTTCATCAAAAAACTCAAATTCATAAAAACCATAAGGTTCTAATAACCTACAAATAGCAATATGCATAAGGTTTAATTTTTCATCTTTTTTAAATTCTCTATGTAATTTCCCTAGTTCTTGTACGCCTATTAAATAAATTATGGAATCTAAATCTAAATTTTCTCCTTGTGAAAATTGATCAGAAAGTATATTTACAAGCTGTTCCCAGCGTTCTTTTAGTTGTGTGTCTCTTGACATATTTATATTGTTGATTATGATTTGTATCCTGCGATTCTGCTCAGGATGACGTTTTATAGGATTTAAAAAAATATAAATCCGTTTACAAAGATAAGAACTTGAAATTTGACAATACGTAGTTGATAATTCTTTTATATTTGCGCATTCATTAAACAAAAAATAAGAATATGAGTTTTTTCGATATGATTTTGGGTGCTTTATTAATTTTCGGTTTATACCAAGGTATCAAAAATGGTCTTTTTGTAGAGGTTGCCTCTTTTATCTCTTTATTGTTGGGAATTTATTTAGCAATTAAATTTTCTTCTTTAATGAAAGAAATAATCGCAAAACATGTTTCATGGAATCCAAATACAATTCAGATTACAGCATTTATATTGACATTTATCGTAGTGGTCATTGCTGTTTATTTATTAGCTAAATTTTTAACCGGAATTGCCGATTTTGCTCAATTAGGATGGCTTAATAAACTTGGTGGCGGTCTTTTTAGAATTCTAAAAACTGTTTTAATATTAAGTGTCGTTTTTACGCTTTTTGAAAAAATAAACTTCAATCATACTTTTGCAAAAAAAGAAACCTTAGACAAATCAATCTTTTATAATCCGATACAAAAAGTAGCTAGTTTTATTTATCCTTCGATAGAAAACTGGTACGATACTTTAAAGAAAAGCAGTACTGAGAAAGAATCTGAAACCACCAAATAAGAGATTTTTTAGCAGATGATAAAGCTCGTTTTTTATTCAAATTTAGATTTTAGAATAAACATATAAGAGTGTAAAAAACAGCCAAATCCATCTTTTATTTCTTAAAGCCTCAACAATAATGTATCTAGATTCTAGAATCCAAAACTTTGCATTATCTTTGCAGATTATTGAAGGGGTGTTACGGCTTTGCTACACCACAGAATTACAACAAAAAAACACTTAAACTCGTTTAGAGAATTGACATAATAAACAATGAAAAAGATACGTAACTTTTGCATTATTGCACACATTGATCACGGTAAAAGTACACTTGCTGACCGTTTGCTTGGCGCTACACAAACCGTAACTGCTCGTGAAGAAAAGGCCCAATTGCTTGACAATATGGACTTGGAGCGCGAACGTGGAATTACCATAAAAAGTCACGCTATACAAATGGAGTACACTTATAAAGGAGAAGAATATATCCTGAATTTAATTGACACTCCTGGACACGTTGACTTTTCATACGAAGTTTCTCGATCAATTGCCGCTTGCGAAGGAGCGCTATTAATTGTTGATGCTGCTCAAAGTATTCAAGCTCAAACCATATCAAATTTATACTTAGCACTAGAAAACGACTTAGAAATTATTCCAGTTTTAAATAAAGTCGATTTACCAAGTGCTAATCCTGAAGAAGTTAGTGATGATATTATTGATTTACTAGGATGTAAATTAGAAGACATTATTCATGCTTCTGGTAAAACTGGTTTTGGTGTCGAAGATATTTTGGCTGCCATTATTGAAAAAATTCCACCTCCTACAGGAAATATTGATGAGCCATTACAGGCTTTGATTTTCGATTCACATTACAATCCGTTCCGTGGAATTGAGGTTATTTTCCGTGTTAAAAACGGACAAATTAAAAAAGGGCAAAAAATTAAATTCATGGCCACTGGAAATGAATATTTTGCTGACGAAATTGGAACATTAAAATTAAATCAGGTTCCTAAAAATGTAATTTCTGCAGGTGATGTTGGTTATTTAATTTCTGGAATTAAAGAAGCCAAAGAGGTAAAAGTTGGAGATACTCTGACGGACGCTAAAACACCGACTACAAATATGATTACTGGTTTTGAGGATGTAAAACCAATGGTATTTGCTGGAATTTACCCTGTAGATACTGAAGATTATGAAGATTTGCGTTCTTCTATGGAGAAATTGCAATTAAATGATGCTTCGTTAGTTTTTACTCCTGAAAGTTCTGCTGCTTTAGGATTTGGTTTCCGTTGTGGATTCTTAGGAATGCTTCACATGGAAATTATTCAAGAGCGTTTAGAGCGTGAATTCGATATGACTGTAATTACTACTGTACCTAACGTTTCTTATTTGGCTTATACCAAAAAAGAACCAGATACGGCTTTTGTAGTAAACAATCCATCTGACTTACCAGAGCCTTCTAAACTAGACAGAGTTGAAGAGCCTTATATTAAAGCAACAATCATTACAAAAGCTGACTTTGTTGGTAACGTAATGAGTTTGTGTATCGAAAAACGTGGTCAAATTACCAATCAAACGTATTTGACTACAGAACGTGTTGAATTAAATTTTGACATGCCATTAGCCGAAATTGTATTTGATTTTTATGATCGTTTAAAAACAGTTTCTAAAGGTTACGCTTCTTTCGATTATACTCCAATAGGAATGAGAACTTCTAAATTAGTAAAACTAGATGTTCTTTTGAATGCACAAAATGTTGATGCACTTTCTGCATTGATTCACGAAGACAACGCATACAACATCGGTAAAAAAATGACCGAAAAACTACGTGAGCTAATCCCTAGACAACAATTTGACATTCCGATTCAAGCTGCAATTGGGGCTAAAATTATTGCTCGTGAGACTATAAAAGCGTTACGTAAAGACGTTACCGCAAAATGTTATGGTGGAGATATTTCGCGTAAGCGTAAACTTCTTGAAAAACAGAAAAAAGGTAAAAAACGTATGAGACAAGTAGGAAACGTTGAGATTCCTCAAGAAGCTTTTATGGCTGTACTTAAATTAAATGACTAGTTTTTTATTTTAGAAAATAGAATAAAGAACAAAGAACATAGACTAACCCAATGACGAAAGTTGTTGGGTTTTTTGTTTAGATTTGAGAAAGTAAACATTCAGTTATAACTAGAATTCTGAGCTAGCAAATAGACGAAGTAATCCAAAAAACGGTTAACACAATACAATTTTTCTCACCGAATCTGTATTACCCGCAATCTTGTCTTTCTGACGAAGGAAGAATCTCCGCAAGAAACTAACGCAAAGTATCCCTAGATTGTCGAGATTCTATTTGAGATTCTTCGTGCCTCAGAAAGACAAGATTGTGGTAAAAAAAGCAAACAAAAAAAGCTGCCTAATAAGACAGCTTCTTTGTTTTTATAAACGTAAAAATTTATTTAGACTTTAATAAATTTTCTAAATATTCGTTTTTTTCTTTTTCAACTTGCACTAATCTCTCGTAAAGCTCTATTACTTTATCAAGTGGATTAAAGTTACAGTTATGATTAACTCCAGCATTAACAATACCATTATCGTGGTACGTATTGCCAATAATATTCAAAACCGCTTCTTCAGAGAAATTTTTAATTGCTTCAGGAGTTACACCAAGTGCTATTGCTACTTCAATTAATTTATCTTCATCAATAGTTTCACTATTTTCTATTGTCGATACAGTTTGTTGGCTTGTGCCCAAAGCTTGCGCCAAAGCTTCCTGTTTCATGTCTTTTAATTCACGAATACGGCTAATTTTTCGCCCTATATGATTTGGTTTTGTTACTATACTCATAGCTCAAAGATAACTAATTATGGATAAAAAATTACGACAACCGTATCATACAAGATTTATATGGTACAATACAAGTAAAACATTTTTCGGCAAACAAACTGCCGAAACTTTGTTCTGAACAAAAATACAATTTTTCAGACAAGGAGATGCTAAAAAATAAAATTATAGAATATTCATCCTATACACCGAACAGAAATAATCAATTTCAATTTAGGACAGTTTTTGTATTTCCTAAACCTACGAACCTTTGTATCTTTGAATCTCTGAATCTTTAAAAGAAAAAAAATGGACGAAACTCCTAAACGATTTGACCGAATTGTGGCTATCCTAATCCAATTACAATCCAAAAGAATTGTAAAAGCACAGGAATTGGCTAATCGTTTTGAGGTAAGTCTGCGAACTATTTATCGTGACATTCGCACTCTTGAAGCTTCTGGAGTTCCTATTTACAGTGAAGCTGGAGTTGGTTATGCTTTAATGGAAGGATATCGCTTACCTCCTGTAATGTTTACTAGAGAAGAAGCCAGCAGTTTTATCGCTGCCGAGAAATTAATGCAAAAATTTACTGATGTTGCTTTAGGAAATCACTATGCTTCGGCGATGTACAAACTAAAGGCTGTACTTAAGAGCGATGATAAAGATTGGGTTTCTACAATTGAATCGAACGTTTTAATGCAATCTGCCGAAAAACTTTTTAATGATAAATCACCCAATACTTTAGCCGTTCTTTTTGAAAGTATTGCCGAGAAAAAACAAGTTATTCTTTCCTATAAAGCTTTAAATTCTGATGAAATCACCGATAGAAATATTGAATCGGTTGGTGTGTTTCATGATAATAACAATTGGTACGTTATAGGATATTGTCATTTACGTAGCGATTATAGACAGTTTCGAACAGATCGTGTACACGGAATAAAAAAAACAGATCAGCACTTTACATTAGAGCATGATTCTCTAGAGACTTACTTAAGTAAAAATGAAACGATCTTAACTACCAAAGTACGTATTCGTGTTGAGAAAAGAATAGCTGCTTATTTATCTTATGAGCGAAAATATCATGGTTTCATTTCTGAAATAGAAGTAGATAATCAAATAGAAATGACTTTTATGTCACGCGATATCGAAGAAGGTTTTCCTCGTTGGTTTTTAATGTTTGGCGATTATGCTAAAATAATTGAACCTCAACGATTAAAATTTCGTGTTTTAGAATTACTAGAAAAGAACAAAAACAGACTTCTAGAAAAAAACTCCTAAAAATAAGACAAGACTTATTTTTAGGAGTTTTTACCATTTTATCTTTCCCAAAAAAATGGAGGTTCAACACCAAGGGCTCTCAAGTAAACATAACCTTGACCTCGATGATGTACTTCGTTATCGATAAAATACAATATGTTCTGAACGATTGGAAACTCATATTGTCCAAACAAATTGAAAGTCTCACTGAAATCTTCTATCGTTAACTTCTCCCAATACTGATTAATCGCTTCCGTAGATTCATCCCATTTTTCAAGATATTGCGCTTTAAATATAAGTTTCTCTTCTCCTTCCTTATAAGGTTGGCTTTCTCTTTCTACAATACTTTTTAAAGCTGGCGCTGCAATTGCCAAAAGTTCAGCTGTTAATTCTGAAAATGTACGCATTCCGCCAATAGAAAATTCAAAGAAATCTTTTTCGGGAAACAATTCAATTACACGACGTGTTAATGCACGATGCCCTTGCCAATGTTTTAATAAATCTTCTGAAGTAATAACTTGCGCTTCTAGTGTTTTCATAATTTTAAAGGTTTGATTTTTTATTACTTCAAAAGTAAAATGAGCCGGTGACAACAGTTTGTCAGTAGGAAAAAATAAATTTATTTTTTTGTAGAGACGCACTTCAGTGCGTCTACAGAAAGAGAATACGCAAGGTAATCAACAATTAAATTACATTTTATAGAGACGCACAGCAGTAGAGACGCACAGCAGTGCGTCTCTACAAGAGCAGAAACCCATTTATAAAAAAAACCTTTGTACCTTTGCTCCTCAATAAACTTTGGAACTTAGAAAAAAATGATTGAAGATAAAAACCCACAACGTACCAGCATAGCGCAATTAGGCGAATTTGGTCTAATTGAGCACTTAACAAAAAACTTTGATGTTACTCAGGAATCTACTTTAAAAAGTATTGGAGATGATGCGGCTGTACTAGATTTTAAGGACAAAAAAGTTGTTGTTTCTACCGATTTATTAATCGAAGGGGTACATTTTGATTTGGCTTACATGCCTTTAAAGCATTTAGGCTATAAAGCTGTCGTAGCTAATATCTCTGACATTTGTGCTATGAATGCTAGACCTACACAGATAACTGTTTCTGTGGCTGTTTCTAATCGTTTTCCGCTTGAAGCGCTTGAAGAGTTATTTGCTGGTATCACTCATGCTACCAAGGAATATAATGTAGATGTAATTGGTGGCGATACTACCTCATCTCAAAAAGGTTTAATCATTAGTATTACTGCAATTGGTGAGGCTGATGAAAATGAAATTGTATATAGAAATGGTGCCAAACAAACTGATTTATTAGTTGTTACTGGCGATATTGGAGCAGCTTACATGGGATTGCAAGTTTTGGAAAGAGAGAAACAAGTTTTTCAGGTAAATCCAAATTCACAACCTGACTTAGATGCGTATACTTATTTAATTGAACGTCAATTAAAGCCCGAAGCGCGCAAAGATGTTCGTACTCTATTACATGCTCTTGAGATTAAACCAACTTCTATGATTGACATTTCAGACGGATTATCTTCTGAAATTATTCATTTATGTAAGCAATCTAAAGTAGGTTGTAATCTATACGAAGACAAATTGCCTCTAGATCCACAATTTATAAGTGTTTGCGAAGAGTTTAATATTGATAGTACGACTGTAGCTATAAATGGTGGAGAAGATTATGAATTACTTTTTACTATCGCTATGGAAGATTTCGAAAAAATTAAGGCAAATCCAAACTTCTCAATTATTGGTCATATGACGCAAGAAAGCGAAGGTATTCACTTGATTACTCGTGCTAATACAAAAATTGCTTTAAAAGCTCGTGGATGGGACGCTATAACTGAATAAGCTTCATACTTACAACAAAAAAAAGACATCTATTGGATGTCTTTTTTTTGTTGTAAAATCGTATTTTATAAAAGCCCTTTAATACGGGCTTCTTTAACCAAATCATCATCTGTTCCTTGGCTTACGTTTAATAGTCCTTTCAGATTATCAATTCTTCTAATAGTTGCTTTTAAAGAGATTGGAATATAATGTGGAATTTCGTCTGTCTTGGTTCCTTTTGATAAATGAAAAAGAATCTGCTCATCTAGCTGATCAATTTCTATCGAGTCTTTTGGAGATTCTTCTAACATTTCTATAACCGACTGACTATAATATGTATTGTCTTTCATCACTTTATCAAAAGCAAACAGCAATTCATCAAATGTTAAGTCGTTTTTTATAATTAATCCTTTAGGCTTTATAGTCCTAATAATCGTTTTTATTTTGAGTAATTCGGTATACATTGTCAGCAATATTATTTTACAGTGGGGCATATGTTCCATAATAAGCTTAGCCAAATCTTCTCCCGAATATATTTCCTTTTCTTCATAAGCGGGCATACTTATGTCTAAAAAGGCTATATCAAAACTGGCTATTGCAGGATCTACGATAATGTCATATCCCGACTTACAATCTTTGGCCTGAGTGATTAAAAATTCATACTCATCAGGTTTGTATCTTGTAATTGCATTTTTGTACCCTTCGATTATAAAAGGATGGTCATCGACTATTAGTATATTATTCTTAATTTTCTCTTCAGAGGTTTTATCAATTGTCATTATTATGTAGGTTTATTTTTTGATCAATCGGTATTTTAATTACTATACTAGTTCCTTCTATTTTATTAGATTTAATATCAATAGTTCCGTTGCATTCATTTGTTCGGTACAAAATATTTTGCAACCCAATTCCCTTTTTAGCTTTGTTTACATTAAACCCTACACCGTCATCAGCTATTACTAAAAACAAGTAATTCACTTCATTTTTAAGCTCAATTTTTATTGTTTTTGCATCTGCATATTTGTTACAATTTTGCAATGCTTCTTGAATAATTCTGTATAAATTTATTTTAATCGAGTTACTCACCAAATCCCATCTAATGCTTGAATCAATACTTGAAATCAATTCTGAATCAAAAGTGTTTTTTTGATTCTCCAATAATTTGTTAAGAATGACAACAAAATTATTAATCAAATCCGATTTTTCTTTATTTAAATCATGTGAGATTTCACGAATATCTTGTTCAATTTCTCTTAAATCTGCTAAATATTTTTTACGCTTCGCAGGTACAGTTTCATCATCAATTTTATCCAAACTATCCAGACTTATCCTAACCCCAAACATTCTACCTAAAATTCCATCATGTAAATCTTGAGCAACCTTTTTCTTTTCTTTTAACCTTATTGTCTCAATAGCATTTTGTTGCGAAATCATCAGATTATAAATATCCTCATTAGCAACCTGCTGTTGTTGCTTAAAAAGTAGCTCTCTATTTTTGTTTTTTTGCGCCATATAAACATAAAAGAAGAATCCTAGTAAAGCACAAATACTAAAAACATATATCAATGTTCTATTTTGAATATTTAAACTCGTATTCTTATCTTTTATTTCATTGGTCTCATATTCTATTCGAGAAAATTTCTCTCCCATCTTTCTTTCTGCCTTTTGTACTCTTTCATTTATCTGAATATACTCTTTAGAATAGGCCGAAGCATTTGCAGGATCAACCAAAGCTATCTGCTTAAGAGACTCTAGAGTATTCCTTAATCTATTTGAATTTCTAGATAAATCAAGCGCTTCTTTAGAATATTTCACTGCATTTAAAGTGTCATTTTTATATGCAAAAAACTCAGACAAGTGTATCTTATTTAATATTATTCCTGAATCCAACCCCAAGCTATCTCTAATCTTTAAAGCATTATAAAACAGCTCTGGAAGTCCTTCTGATTCTTTTAATTTAAACTTAGAATAGGCCAAATTATCCAACAACATGGCATATAATATAGTCTTTTCTTTAAAAAGGTTTTTTTCTTCCAAACCTTTATTAAAAAAAAATTGAGCTCGTTTGTAATCATTCATCCGAACATATACAAAACCAATATTATTAAGTGAAGTCGCTTTTAGTTGAAGATCAGATGAGATTAATTTATCATTAAGAGTAGTTAAAGCTTTGTTATGAAATTCTAACGCTTTACTATACTCTTCTCTTTCATTATACAAAATTCCTAAAAGGTTATAGGATTCATAAAATAAATCATTTACATTTTTTTGTTGCTTTAAAATTCTTAAGGTTTTAAAAACTGTAATCTCACTTTCAAAAAAATCTCCTTCTCCGAATTGTAAATTTGCCTTACTTAAAAATGTTTTGGCCAAATTATATTTATCATCAATTCGAAGATAAACTTTCTCTGCCTTGAAATAGTTTAAGAAAGCACTATCGGAAATTGTCTTAAAACTATAGTAATCTCCTAAATAGGTATATGCTTTCCCTATAGATATTGAATCATTACTATTTTTGGATCTTTCTAAAATTAATTTTGAAGTTTCCTTAAAAGCTAACCAATCTCCCATATTATAGTATCGGTTAGCGACTTTAAATAAATTTACTTTATTAAGGGAATCATCTTTCTGATTTATAATTATGTTGAATGCTTTCTTGTTGTAGCTCTGTTGGGATTTAAACGGCACGTTAATATCGTTGGCCAACGATAAATAAATGGGTAAACTATCTATAGCTGAAGTTGTATCATTATCATTGATACTTTTGCTGGTACAGCCAGACAAAACGACAAATAGTAAGAGTAATATAAGGTAGTTTTTTCTCAAAAGTATTTTCGAATTTTATCAAAAATACTAAAACTATAGACACAAAAAAAGCTGCCAAAAAAATTGACAGCTTTATTATTAAATTAAAATTTTAATTTAGTCTATTTTTCTACTATTTCCAGTAGATTGGTTACTGTTGCTAAAAGTACCTAAGCTGATAGCTACCTGATCACCTGCACTATAAACATCTTGTTTTCTTCCTCCTCCAGATGATTGATTTCCATCAGTAGGGATACGGAAATCTTGTTTTCTTCCTCCTCCAGCTGATTGATTTCCATCTGTAAATATATCTAAACCGAATGAATCTGATTGGTTAGAAACTTCTGGTGTAGTAAAAGAAGTTGCTAATACTACTAAAGAAAATAATGCGATTGATGTGAATGACTTTTTCATGATTTGGGATTTTTATTGTTAGTGTTTTTTTACATTTTATTGACCGCTTATTGCTAAATCATGATGTAAAATTAGTACTGTTATCTCCTTTTCAAATCAATAAAAAGCCATATATGGTGGAATGCCACCAAATGGTAGTGTACGTAGGTCAAATACGTGTAAATACTTAGTTTTTAGACTTCTATATAGTTCCCATTAGCAAATTCGGTAATTATTATCTCTACGTTTCTTTTATAAGTCTTAGAAAACGGAAGCTTTTTTGTAGAGTGTTTTATGTAACATACTGAATTCCCAGTATGTATTCTCGCAATGTGGTTTCTGTTAATAATATAACTGTTGTGTATTCGTATAAATGGATGCAATAAAATAGCCTCAAAGTACTTTAAGGTTTTAAAAGCAGTTATCATTTCGCCTGTGTTCAAATAAATATCTGTAGAATTATTATCTGCTTGTATATACGTTATATCATTTGCTTGAATGTATCGATAATCTCCGTATGACTTAACGCATAGCATTAAACCTTGATTAATTTTTTGTAGTTCTATTACATCTGTCTGTAGAGCTCCTTTATAATCGGGAACTGTTTCATTACTTATTAAATTTACCTCATGATTAGGTAAATCCAATTTCAACATCGTTTTGAGCAAATCAGCTCGTTTTAAAGGTTTGAGTAAATAATCCATTACTCCATACTTAATTGCATCAAATGCAAGATCTTTTTTAGTTGTTGTAATTATAATTTTGGGAACAATTCGCAAATAATGATATAGTTCATTAATAAACATCAATGATAGATTACTAGTCTTGTCATCGGGATCAATTTCTAGAAATATAAGATTAGGATTGTGCTCTAAAACTAAATTTAATCCTTGTTTATATGTATTTGCACTAGCAACAAAAATTAGTTCTGAAAAACTATCGGCTACTTCCTTGGTTTTCAGAACACTTTCTTGATTATCATCAATAATAATGTATAAATAATTTTTCAATGCTTTAGTTTATTAGTGGTATTGTTTATTAGTAAGTAAAATGATGGTATTTAAATTTATTCTCTTATACAGAACTTAAAAGAAGAATATTATGCTTGATTTTCATTAAGTGATTAAAATTACATATTTTCCTTTTTTTAAACATTTTATTGTTGATACATTTTAAACAAATGTTAACGCACTAGGACGAAGTGCAAATATATCCGACGAAATACATTAGGTAAAATCTATTACAATAAAGTGTTCCTATTTTTTATGATAGAAAACAAACCTTTGTAAACAAAAAAAGCTTCTCAAATGAGAAGCTTTTTTATATAACTAATTAACAAACAAAACAATGCGCATTATTATTACATTTTCATTAACCAATTTTTCATAGACACTTCGTCTTCTATAATCGATCTTAAATCTGCTATAGCAACACGGTCTTGTTTCATCGTATCTCTATGACGAATGGTTACTGTTTGATCTTCGATAGTTTGATGATCTACTGTAATACAGAAAGGAGTTCCCAAAGCATCTTGTCTTCTATAACGTCTTCCTACTGCATCCTTTTCATCATAAGAAACATTGAAATCCCATTTTAAATCTTCAATTATTTTTTTAGAGATTTCTGGTAATCCATCTTTCTTTACCAATGGTAAAACTGCTGCTTTTGTTGGTGCTAGAACTGCTGGTAATTTTAAGACTGTTCTTGTTGAACCATCTTCTAATGTTTCTTCTTTTAATGAAGTAGCAAAAACTGCCAAGAACATTCTGTCTAATCCTACTGAAGTTTCTACAACATAAGGAACATAATTTTGGTTTAACTCAGCATCAAAATACTGTAATTTTCTACCAGAAAATTGCTCGTGTGCTTTTAAATCAAAATCAGTACGAGAATGAATTCCTTCTAATTCTTTGAAACCAAAAGGGAAATTAAACTCAATATCGGCAGCTGCATTAGCATAATGCGCTAACTTTTCGTGATCATGAAAACGGTAGTTTTCTTTTCCTAATCCTAAAGATAAGTGCCAGTTTAAACGTGTCGTTTTCCAGTGTTCGTACCATTGCATTTCTTCTCCTGGACGTACAAAAAATTGCATTTCCATTTGTTCAAACTCACGCATACGGAAAATAAACTGTCTTGCAACAATTTCATTTCTAAACGCTTTTCCAGTTTGCGCAATACCAAAAGGAACTTTCATTCGTCCTGATTTTTGTACATTCAAGAAATTCACAAAAATACCTTGCGCTGTTTCTGGACGTAAATATAGATCCATTGCAGATTCTGCAGATGCACCTAATTTAGTACCAAACATTAAGTTGAATTGCTTTACATCTGTCCAGTTTCTAGATCCAGTTTCTGGATCTGCAATTTCTAGTTCTTCGATTAAAGCTTTAACATCTTCTAAATCTCCGTTGCCTAAAGAGCGTCCTAGACGTTCTCTAATTTCTTTTTCTTTTGCCAAATATTCAATTACTCTGGTATTTGTAGTCACAAATTCCTGCTCATTGAATGCATCTCCAAAACGAGCACTCGCTTTTTCGATTTCTTTTTTAGCTTTTAGATTTAGCTTTTCAGCATAATCTTCTACTAGAACGTCGGCTCTATATCTTTTTTTAGAATCTTTATTGTCAATTAATGGATCATTAAAGGCATCAACGTGACCTGAAGCTTTCCAAGTTGTAGGATGCATTAATATTGCAGCATCGAGTCCTACAATATTTTCATTCATCTGAACCATTGATTTCCACCAATATTCACGGATATTTTTCTTTAATTCTACTCCGTTTTGCGCGTAATCATATACTGCACTTAAACCATCGTATATTTCGCTTGACGGAAAAATAAATCCGTACTCTTTTGCGTGCGAAACTACATTCTTAAATAAATCGTCTTGTTTTGCCATAGTGATGCAAAAATATAAAAAGTACTTGTATAAAAAAGAAAAATAACAAAGATTGAACGATTGATTTGCTTATTTTTGTAAATAAATTCTCTCTATTTATGTTTAATTACATTATTAACCTATTTTTTCCAAAAGCGTGTGCTGGATGTCACTCTTTTTTAATGGCAAATGAAATTATAATTTGTACCATTTGTAGACATGAAATGCCTCTTACCCAATATTATTTAAACCCAAAAAATGAAGCTTTTAAAAAGTTTTATGGAAAAATTGAAGTAGAACATGTTTCTGCATTTCTTTTTTTTAATAAAAAAGGAATTGTTCAGGACCTCATCCATAATTTAAAATACAAAGGCTATCAAAATATAGGTACGCTTCTTGGACAATGGTATGTTGAAGATTTAAAAGATTTAGAACTAGACACCCCTTTTGATATAATAATCCCTGTGCCTTTGCATCGAAAAAAATTCAATGAAAGAGGCTATAATCAAGTAACTACTTTTGGACAAGCTCTTTCCGAAGGATTAAACATTGATTACAATGAAACTATATTATTTAGAACCAGATATTCCAAAACGCAATCTAAAAAAACCCTTTTAGGAAGATCCGAAGGATTAGCAGAAATATTTGATGTTTCTTTTACTGATGCAGATCATAATAAGCATATTTTACTCATCGATGATGTAATTACAACAGGCGCAACACTAGAGGCATGTTCCCGCGCATTACTAAAAATACCTGGTATAAAAATTAGCATCGTTTGTATGGCAATGGCGCATTCATAAGGGGCTTTTACTGCTATTCGAAAACAACTTTCTTTACCATTTTTCTGTCCCCATCATAAACAGCTAAGAAATAAACTCCAGGAGCTACTTGGTTTTTCAACTGAATATTTTGTTTAAAGTTTGCCATACTTTCAAATGTATTTTGATAAACCTCTCTACCTAAATTATTATAAATAAAAACCCTTACTCCCTCATTTGATTCACTTCTAAAAGCAATATCAAAGTCTCCTTTATTAGGATTAGGAGAAACTGTAAGTTCTTTTATTTCAACAATAACATCTGTTTGTAAGGTGTATTTTTTTGTGCAAATTTCTATCGAAGCTGAATCTAACCTACCATCTCTCCCTGAAAATGCGTCTCTAACTTTGAATATCCAAGTTCCTTTTGAATCTTGATTATTAAAGACACTTAATAAATCTGCTGGAGTTATCGTTTGTGAGGTAGTTATAGAGCAATCTAAAGCCTGTCCTGCATCATCATATTTAAGCACTAAACTTCCTGTTCCATCTGTACAACTTCTATTAAATAATCGCACTATTGTTCCTTGAGGGTTTACTAATTGCATTTCAACATCAGAGAATCTTGCGTGTGTTAATCCTACTGAAACAGTTACATCTGAAACAGTTCCTAAATCTGCCGGAACATTTATTGTTCTCGCTGTGTAAGATGCTGCATTAGGAATTGCAAATCCAGCATTAACAGGATATGAAACACAGGAAGATTCAACTCTATATCCAATTGCAAATGATTTACTATTTACTGCGTAATAAATATTAGCAGTAGGTTCTATTAAGATTCTGCAATCTGTAGCAGTTATATCTAATGGAACGCTAATTGTTTGAGATCCATCGTTTGGTGTATTGGAAACTAAGACAATCGGAAATGTCAAACCTCCATCTGTTGATAGTTTTATATTTACGCTTGTAGAACCAGCCAATGTATTCGTTTTTGCTACATCCCAAGTAATTATCTGACTCGTTCCATGTAACCATGCAGTATCCTCTTTATTTTGAGAAGTCACAACAAATGGCCCTACGCTACCATTTACATTAACAATCACCTCATCTGTATTTGTTTGTGCTGTTCCCATCGCCGCATTATCACGACCTGTTAAAGTAAAGTGTAATGTTCGTGCAATTGATGGAACTGACTCCCATATGCTTCTTACATTTCCTGAAAGAACAATATCTAAACTTGGCATATATCGAATAGGGGTACTTACTGGCGAAAAAGACCTAAACAAAGGCCCATCTGGCTTATCAGGCTTAGCTACACTAAATCCTCCTGATGATAAAGATGATGATGCCGAATCATTTTGTTCCCAACAATAGGTAATTGTATTTCCATTACTATCTGATCCTGTTCCTTTTAAAACAAAAGCAGTACCAAATGGAATTGTATAATCGGGCCCTGCATCAATCGTAGGTGGATTATTTGTTAATGGTATACTTATTGGGCATGATTTTCTAGCTAAGTTATTTTGAATCTGCAAAATACTAGCATAAGCAAAGTAATCGTCTGAATGATCTTGAATATTAAACTCTTCTGCAATTATTACTCCTGCGTATCCCATAATTGTAGTACCGCTCGCAGGTTCTACATTTACACCAGTGCCCTCAATAACATATGAATAGGTATGGCTTGCTCCCAATTGATGTCCCATTTCGTGTGCCACAAAATCAATATCAAAATTATCTCCTTGTGGCTTTCTATCTGATGGAGAAGTAAAACCACTTCCTTTCAACGAATCTACACAAACGCAACCTATGCATCCTGCATCACCTCCGCCTCCTGAAGCTCCAAATAAATGGCCTATATCATACGCATTTTCACCAATACTATTCGTTAAATTAGCCTGAAGCTCTTGATTCCACTTTCCTTTAACTCCTTCTGAAGCATTCGAATAAGGATCTGTTGTAGCATTTGTATAAATAAGAGTTTCATTATTTGCAATTAGAATTAATTTTAGAGCCAAGTCTTTATTAAAAACCCCATTAACTCTTGTCATCGTAGCATTCATTCCAGCTAATGCACCTCCTACAGTACCACCATAAAAAGCAGTATACTCTCCTGTACAAGACAATGCTAATCGCAAAGTTTTAAATACTTTATTATTTGCTGTTAATTTTGCTGTGTTAGATTTTAACTCTTGATTAAGTGCTACATCTTTTGTATCACATAGTAATGGTAAACTCGCATTATCTCTGTTTTTGGCAGTAAACAAAACATATTCACCTGGACTTGCCTCTACAGGCTCTATAAATTCTGAAGCATTAGCTGCTCGTAAAACCATTGTTTGAATACCCGCAGGAGAAACACTAAAATGTATCCTTGCTTTTTTATCCTTATTACTTACTCCTTCATAGGCTCTAATATCTGGATATTTGTCCTGCAATTGCGGATCAAAATTTGACGATTCCCAAACTGTATATTTTTCAAAATCCCCATCAATATTCGGAATAGTGATCTCGACTGTATTTTTCTTAGCTGTATTAAGCAATGTACTTGTGAGTTTTTCTCTTAAAAAAACTTCATTTAGCTTATAAATACTCTTTTCTCCATCTTGAGAATTTAAATTCCCCTTCGCCGTAGTTAAAGCAGAACTTTGACTAACTTTTTCCCACATTTCATTGCTTTGCGCCTTAATTTGGGCTGAACAAAGTGCAATTAACAAAAGAAGTATAGTTTTTTTCATGTTAAGAAATATTAATAGCTCAAAATTAATTCAATTAAATATAATAAAATTATTTAATCGTCAAGTAATTACATAAAACCGTCAAATAAAGGGTATTTTCACTAAATCATTAACAACATTATAAAAATTCAATTCCCTTACTATTAGATTTAAAATAGATAGTATAAATTTGCAACATCTTAAACTATTTGCTTTGAAGCTCTTTCATTCTATAAACGATTTTCGGTCTACCAAGAAAACAATATTAACTCTTGGCACCTTTGATGGTGTTCATATTGGCCATAAAAAAATACTTGAAAAGATTACTCAAAATACCCAAGACGGAAAATATGAGAGTTTAGTTCTTACTTTTTTCCCTCATCCTCGAATGGTTTTGCAGGAGAAATCAGAAATCAAATTGCTGAATACTATTGCCGAAAAAACAAATCTCCTTGAGAAAACAGGAATAGAAAATCTTGTAATTCACCCTTTTAACGAAAGTTTCTCAAGATTAACTGCCGAAGAGTTTGTAAATTCTATTTTAGTAGATCAATTTCATATCCAGAAAATAATCATCGGTCACGATCATCGCTTTGGAAGAAATAGAACGGCTGATATTAATGATCTTATAGCCTTTGGTGAGCAATACGGCTTTGAAGTAGAGCAAATTTCGGCACAAGAAATTAAAGATGTATCTGTTAGTTCTACAAAAATTAGAAAGGCATTAACCGAGGGCGACATGAATTTGGCTAATGAATATTTAGATTATGACTATTTCTTAACCGGTACTGTTGTAAAAGGAAAACAACTAGGCAGAACCATAGGCTTTCCAACGGCTAATCTTAAAATTGAAGAAGAATACAAGTTGATTCCTAAAAATGGAGTTTATATTGTAAAATCTACGATTAATGAAAAAGTAGTTTATGGAATGATGAATATTGGTCTTAACCCAACTGTAGGTGGTCAAGCTCAATCTATCGAAATTCATTTCTTAGATTTTAATGAAGATATTTACGATTTAGAAATTGCAGTTTCATTATTACAATACATTCGTGAAGAACAAAAATTTGGCTCTGTAGCTCTTTTAAAAGAACAATTAGAGAAAGATAAAACAACAACTTTAGATTTTATAAATAAACTCTAACCCGACTATTATTTTTGTTGCATTCATAATGACAACGTAGTGATTTTTTTAGTAAATTTGATAAGCATTGTGCTGTATATCAATTAAATACTACTAACTTCTTAAAATTATCGTTATGAAACTTTCAAAAGAATTGCACAACGGAATTCTCATATTCCTTGGCATCGGTGTTTATTTTTTATTAATGAATGTTTTAGGTCTTGCTCACATACTTTACCTACGTGCACTTAACGTAGCTTTTGTAGTTTATGGAGTAAACAGAACTATTAAAATGAATCTTGCCGAAGGAGAAACCAATGCTGTATCTAATGCCATTTCGGCTATGACGACATCTGTAATTGGTGTTTGTCTGAGCATCCTTGGATTACTTATTTACAGTTATGCCAAAGGTGGAGATGCTTATGTAAAAACCTTATCTGCTACTTTTATGTTTGGTGGCAATCCTTCTGTACCCACTTATTGTATCTGTTTATTATTTGAAGGTATTGCCTCTTCGGTGGTGGTAACCATGCTATTAATGCTGTATTGGAATAATAAATATGCTGCCGATTGATCTTTTTTTTCGTAACTGGTTAAAAAAAAATCCTCAACAAATAGATAGATTTCAAAAGAATAAATTATTGTTTTTGAGATTTAATTGCAAACATGCATTCAAAACTCATGTCTTGAAATATAATTACAAAAACTTTTAACAGTCTGGAATTTAAATGCTGCAATTTATTTTACAGAATAGTACATTGATTCATTAGAACAATTTAACTACTTTTGGAGCATCAAAAAATCGCATAGATGAATAGTACAAAACACAATTGGACGAAAGACGAGATTATCGCTATATATAATAAACCAATGATGGATTTGCTTTATGAAGCAGCATCAATTCACAGAGTAAATCATGATCCGAATGTAGTTCAGGTATCTACTTTGTTATCTATCAAAACTGGTGGTTGCCCAGAAGATTGTGGTTATTGCCCTCAAGCTGCACGTTACCATACTGGAGTAGAAGGAAATGACTTAATGTCGGTTAGCCAAGTAAAAGCTCAAGCTTTACGTGCAAAATCTGGTGGTTCATCTCGTGTATGCATGGGAGCTGCTTGGAGAAACGTAAAAGATGGCCCTGAATTTGACCAAGTTCTAGAAATGGTTCGTACCATTAACAAACTAGACATGGAAGTATGTTGTACTCTTGGTATGATAACTGAAAACCAAGCACATCGTTTGGCCGAAGCTGGTCTATACGCTTACAATCACAACTTAGATACATCTGAAGAATATTATAAAGAGGTTATTTCGACTCGTGGTTTCGAAGATCGTTTACAAACTATCGAGAATGTTCGTAAAACCAATGTTACTGTTTGTAGCGGAGGAATTATCGGTATGGGAGAAAGCGTCGAAGATCGTGCAGGAATGTTAGTTGCGCTTTCAACTTTAAACCCTCAACCAGAATCGGTGCCAATTAATGCGCTAGTTGCTGTAGAAGGAACTCCAATGGAAGAAGAGAAACCAGTTGAAATTTGGGAAATGATTCGTATGGTTGCTACAACTAGAATCATTATGCCAGAAACTCAAGTACGTTTATCGGCTGGAAGAACTAATATGAGTCGCGAAGGACAGGCAATGTGCTTTTTTGCTGGAGCCAATTCAATCTTTGCAGGTGATAAATTACTTACCACTCCAAATCCTGATGTACATGAAGACATGAAAATGTTTGACTTATTAGGATTGATTCCTCAAAAACCTTTTACTAAAATTTCTCAACCTGAAACTGTAGAAGCAGAGGATTCACAATATGCACCACTTGGTGAAAAACCAAAATGGTCTAGACCTGGACATGCTATCGAAAGAAACTTAGAAGCTTCAGGTAAATCTAAATAATCATAATTAGACGATATATAAAATCCCCATCGAATTAAAATTTGATGGGGATTTTTCATTTCAGAAAATCATTTGTCTTTCTTCAAATGATTTAGAAATAATATCTTACACTATTAAAAAATCACTTTCTTGGTTTCTGTACGATTATCATCAAGAATAACTTTTACTAATAAAATCTGATTACTCGATTTTAAATTTTCTATAATCAATTTAGAGTTTTCTATTTTTTCTTTCTTATAAATCAATCTACCTGACATATCGTAAATGAAAACCTCATCAATCTTTTGGTCAAATCCATTTACTTTAATTTCTTGATTTTCGACAACTACCGAAATTGATTTTTTAGAAGTATCCAGTTCAGCTGTACCCAATGTTTTATTTGAATAGAACAATGTAAATCTATCATCAAAAGTCCCTATTGCTGTTGAAAAAGTATAACCTGTTTGTGTCAAATTATGTATTGTACCTAATGTCTTGTCCTCTAAATAAACATCTTGATTTGCCAACAGTCCATCAGAACGATCAATTGCGATAGTATAATTATCATTGATTTCCGAACTATACCCCAACACAACCTTATCATTTACATCAAAAGGTAACGCACGCCCTTGAATTGTTAATTTTCTATCTGAAACTATACTGTATAAATCTGCCATTTGCTCTACATCAAATTTAGTTCCGTCAAATTTACTTTCAAATTCATTAGTTGCTCCATCAATATATCCAATAAGAACTTGTTTAAAAAAACCATTCGTATTTTTTAAATTCAACCATAAGCGAGCTTCTTTAGTCACCGTTTCTTTGGTTTCTTTAGAAGATCTAAAAAACTGTGCATTATTTCCCACTACCCTCATATCATTATTAAAAACAATAGTACCACTTGAAGCTATACTGTAAGCAAAAAAAGACTGTCCCGAAGCTATTAAACCTAATGGAACAGCATTATTAATTCCAGGGTTTAATGCCGCAGATGTTGCCGTTCCTCCAGTAAAATTGTAAACAGCATAATCATTTGCAGTATAAATTTTTTCAAAAGCTCCATCGTAAGCAATAGGTGTGTTATGTGTCCAAAAATATAACGTCCCTTCTAAAATAAGCTTATTTGCTGTTAGAAAAGCTTTCGCATCAATTGCCGAAGGATATGGATTACCTATTAAATAAGAGTCATCTAATACTGTAATTGTTTCTCCTGTAATATTTCCATTATTAGGGGTACCCACAAACGAAACGGGCTGTGAATAGGGATAAGTAACCACCTCACCATTTGGCCATGTACCAACTCTTGGAACCCGAATAATGTATCCTTTACCTATTTTCATAGTATTAGTTGGTGCCTCAGATATCCAACCACTATTGTATGAATATAACTTCTGAGGATCTGAATTGGGTGATAGTAAATTAAATTTTTGTCCAGATACTGGAGAGGACCAATAACTATAATCCAATGCATTCATAGCGGTCGATGTACGTTTATAAATGACATTGCCAGAATTAGAAACATTGTTTTTTTGAAACAAACTTGCATTATTCATAAAGGTTAAACTAGTACCTACTGCTGTACTTACATTAACCGCTTTTACGATAGACAATGTAGCTCCGGAATTGAAAACAACCTTTACACCAGAATTCACCTGACATGTACATCCGTTTAAATCACCTCCACTTCCTGCTTGAGAATTATAATTTCCTCCAAAAACAATATTCTGATTTATAGTAGGGGTATTGCTTGTCCATTCAGAACCATCCCAATAATTAGTCACTATACCTCCAACTGTAGCAGTTGCCGAAGCCACAGATGTACAACCAGTAACTGAATTGCTTACCCTAAAAGTATAGGTATTGGGCGCAAGATTGGTAATAACGGTATTAGCTCCAGAACCGGTTGTGGTAACCGTGACTGGATTAGTTACTATTGACCAATTACCTGAAGGCAGACCACTTAAAGCAACACTCCCATAAGAAACATCACATGTTAGAGATGTAACCAATCCTATTACTGGAGGCATTGTTGAATTAATCGTCACAGACACTGCTTGTACATTAGTACAAATACCATTCGTGATTGTCATTATTCCCGAATAAGTTCCCGCGACAGTATTTGCAGGGATTACTATTGTATTTATATTTCCTCCAGTTGGTAAAAAACTAAAAGAGGTATTAAGTTGATCTGCTAAGAAATTTGCATTCGCAGTAGCATCCCAATCAATGCTATATCCTGTAGGAGTCCCTCCAGTTGCAGTGTATGCTATTGTCGTATTTTGTAAACTTGAACTTGAACAAACTTGCCCTACAACTCCTGCTGTAGTAATCGTAGGTAAAGCATTAATTGTTACCGTAAAAGGCGTGCCAGAACTAATACATCCATTTGCATTAGTAACTCTTAATGTTCCGGTATAAGTACCAACTGCAGTGTTGGCTGGAACTGCAATTGTTATCGGACTTGCTGGCAATGATGCGTTTGTAACTGCTACAAAACTATTACTAGGTGAAGCGTTCCAAACAATGCTATACGTAGTTGGTATTCCTGTAGTAGCACTATAACTTAAACTCGTATTTTGAACACTCGCACTAAAACAAACATTGGCTGTCGAAGCTGATGCCGTTATTGTTGGTAAAGGATTTACTGTAACTGTAAAAGGCGTGCCCGAACTAATACATCCATTTGCATTAGTAACTCTTAATGTTCCGGTATAAGTACCAACCGCAGTGTTGGCTGGAACTGCAATTGTTATCGGACTTGCGGGCAATGATGCGTTTGTAACTGCTACAAAACTATTAGTTGGCGAAGCGTTCCAAACAATACTATACGTAGTTGGTACTCCTGTAGTAGCACTATATGCTAAACTCGTATTTTGGGCACCCGCACTAAAACAAACATTGGCTGTCGAAGCTGATGCCGTTATTGTTGGTAAAGGATTTACCGTAACCGTAAAAGGTGTACCTGAACTAATACATCCATTTGCATTAGTTACAGTCAATGTTCCCGTATAAGTACCAACTGCAGTGTTGGCTGGAACTGCAATTGTTATCGGACTTGCGGGCAATGATGCGTTTGTAACTGCTACAAAACTATTAGTTGGCGAAGCGTTCCAAACAATACTATACGTAGTTGGTGTTCCTGTAGTAGCACTATAACTTAAACTCGTATTTTGAGAACTTGCACTTAAACAAACATTGGCCGTCGAGGCTGATGCTGTTATTGTTGGCAAAGGATTTACCGTAACCGTAAAAGGCGTACCAGAACTAATACATCCATTTGCATTTTTAACTGTTAATGTACCAGTGTAAGTCCCACCTGAAGTATTAGCTGGTACAGCAATTGGTATTGGAGAAGCTGGTAACACAACATTGTTAATCGCTACAAAACTATTTGAAGGAGATGCATTCCAAACAATACTATATGTAGTCGGAATTTCTCCAATTGCACTATAGCTTAAACTCGTATTTTGAGTACTCGCACTAAAACAAACATTCGTAGCCGATGATGATGCCGATATTGTTGGCAATGGATTTACCGTTACCGTAGTTACGGCAGAAGTTGCTGTGACACAAGTTCCACTTTGAACAATGGCTCTAAACTCAGTAGTAGCTGTTAATCCCCCCGAAGTATAAGTTGCATTAGTAGTATTAGCTATATCTATCCATGAAGAAAATGGACTAATCGCGTACTGCCATTTTACAACTGATCCGGTATGCCCACCCAATGTTAACAAACCACTCGGACTTCCTGAACAAATAGTAGTACCTCCGCTCACAGTTCCCCCTACAGACGGAAGTGATACTGTAACTACAACCGTATTATTACTAATTATAGTCGAAGAGCAAGTTCCTGAAGTAATCTTGGTAATTGTTATAGTACTAGAACCCGCTGTTACTAAACCAGTAGCTGTAAAAGTTCCCATTCCTGCACCATTAACCACCATATTAGCTGTCAAGCCAGTAGCATTTGGATTATTTGTATTATATGTGACTACATAATTACCTACAGGCAATGATGCAGCACTTGAATTTAATGTTATTGTAGATGTGCTACCAACTGAAGTACATATATTGGAAGCTGATATCCCTGTAAAACTGTAACTAGGACAGGTGTAAGTTATTTTTATCTCTCCATTTGCTCCATTTCCGCCTTTATTAGTACCTATTCCCAATAAAACCAAACCTCCACCTCCACCTCCACCTGGTACAATCCCAGTAGATCCCGCACCTGCTAAAGTTGCTCCATTACCACCTCCACCTCCACCTGCAACAGCAAGTCCTCCAGAACCATTATTCCCATCATTTCCTTTTATAGCCGTACCTGCACTTCCTCCTCCTCCTCCTGAAAATATTAATCCAAGTACAAGACTTCCGTTAGACCCTTTTCCTCCAGAAAAAGTTGTTCCAACGCCTCCGAGACCTCCAGCACCCGAGTTTCCTCCTCCAGCTCCACCATTAGCAGATACGGTTGAAAAACTAGATGCAGTACCACTAACTCCTATTCCATTAGCACCTAAGGTTCCTGTACCTACAACATAAGAAATTGAACTATTGGGGGTCACAGAAATAGAAGCTACACTATAACCTCCTCCTCCTCCTCCTCCTGCTGAAGTACTAGTGCTAGTGCCGGAACCAGATCCTCCGGCACCCCAACATTCTGCTGTTAATAAAGTCAAACCTGCTGGAACTGTAAACGAACCACTTGTTGAAAAAGTATTAGTAGTTTGGGACCAAGAATAGATACAAGTGAAAATGAAAAAAAAAGATAATTTTAGTCTCATAAAAGTAGGTTTTAATAATATAAAGACAATTAGCTCTTTGCGATGTTCATTAGTACTATTGAAAAAGCGACAATATCAATTGTATGACATTTTCTCAAAAGAAGAATCAAAAACCACATAACGCCCTAATATAAAGATAATTAAAAAACGCGTTACTAAATTTAATGAAAAAAAAATGAAAAGTCCTCAAATTTTATTCATATTGACATGCTTTACATCGACTAAAATTATATTCTTAATAAATTTTTAACAAACTAGATACTAATACCTTACAATTAAATCTATTTATCACTACAGTATATATCCCAGAAAATTGTACGTAAATTCCCTTTTTAAGCAAATAAATTCTAAAATAGGCTTAAAAGTCACAACGGGCCTCAGAAAAAAATTAAAGCTTTACATTTGTTCTTTATTCAATACTAAAATTACACTAGGCTATATGAAATCGGACTGTACCCCTAAAGAAGCACTACAAAAATTAGAACATTTTTGCGCTTACCAAGAACGCTGTCATGATGAAGTAATTTCAAAATTGTATAGTCTAAAAATGACCTCAGACGAAATAGACGCTATTATTGTACAACTCATTACAGACAACTTTCTTAATGAAACACGATTTGCTTGTAGTTATGCTCAGGGAAAACATCGTATAAAACAATGGGGAAAAATTAGAATTGTAAACGAACTCAAAGCCCGTCATATAACTTCTACCAATATTAATCTTGCCCTTGCGGGAATTGACAATGATGAATATCTGGAAACTTTTGAAAATCTAACTCAAAAATATTGGAATAGTTTACACGAGAATAATCAACTTAAAAAGCGTAAAAAGTTTTGTGATTACATCCTACGCCGTGGCTACGAAAGTAATATGGTATATGAAAAAGTAAAAGAGTTAGAAGCCGAAACAAAGTAATTCTCTAGTCTACAAAAGAACAAAATTACTTAAAGAGTATTACCATTTCAAGACGGAAAACATTATAAAAACAAATAGGCTACCAAAAAATGATAGCCTATTTTATTATGCTTTTTCTATTAGAATACTCACGGCATTTCCTCCAAAACCTACTGCATTAATCAAAACCTTCTTTATTGGTTTCGTTTGTTGTTTCTCTTCGGTAAAAGGGACTCCAATAAACGTATTATGTTGCATCATTAAAATTGCCATTTCTACACTCAAGATTCCCGAAGCACCAAAAGTATGACCAATCTTCCATTTATTAGTAGTCAACAAAGGAAACTTAGAATCAAAGACTTTTTGGATTGCTTTATATTCTGTTAAATCTCCCTTTATAGTCCCTGGCGCATGCATTACAATTACATCTACGTCTTCAGGGTTTATACCTTTTAAAGCCATTTTCATTGACTTTTGAAAACAAGTTGCTTCTGCCGAAATAGATATATTATGCTCCAAAACTTCTGTAGCATATCCTACTCCTGTAATATAAGCAATCGCATTCTCTTTCTCTCCAGATTCAAGGCAACAAACTGCTGCTCCCTCACCCAAAACCATTGTGTTTTGAGTCTTATCCAAGTCAAATGCAAGATTTGGCCACTTATCAGTATTTAAATCTGCTCGAGAGTAAATTTTTAAAGCTCGCATTTGTGCAATTGTAAAATCAGTCAACGGAGCTTCGCTACCACCCACCAAAAACTTATCGACCATTCCTGCTCTTAACCATGCAACACCATTTAATAAAGCATGTAATGCTGTTGAGCAAGTAATAGAATGTGATATTTCTGGCCCTGAACTCTGCAAATCATGTGCTATCCAAGACGATATATTCCCTAGTGTAGTTGTTGGCGAGGCCAATGTCTGTGCCTTTCCAGTTTCTAAATATTCCTGAAAATGCTTTTCGAATAAATCGGTTGCTCCACGTGAAGAACCAATATTAATTCCAAAAACAGATTCTGAATTCCATCCAGAATTTTTTATCGCCTGTCGTGATGCTGCTAGAGCAAACAAAACACTGTTATCTAAAAATTTATATTTAATATCAGAATTACGAACCTGATCTACAATTTGTTTCGAATCTGCATCAAGTGCTGCAACTGGAGTTTCTTGTTTGTCCAATTGTTGCAAAGTAAAACAATGTTTGTTACTTAAATAATTTTCCCAAACGTCTTTTGGATTGTTTCCTAAAGGCGAAATAGAAGAAAAGGCAGTAATCGCGATTTTGTTTATGTTCAAAATAATTAATTTAACTGTAATAAATAAAGTGAGCGAAGAATAGATTATAGTACCTATGCTTGTACCATCTCTATAGCTTCTTCTATAATTGAGTATACTTTTTCTAGTTGCTCGTCACTAATAATATAAGGAGGTAATATGTAAACTATATTCCCCACTGGCCTAAGAATAACCCCTTTATCAATAAAGAAATTATAAAGCTTTGTTCTCATCGATCCGTAATAACTTTCTTCTGAATCAGATTTAATTTCTAATGCAAAAATAACACCTAAAACTCTGGTTGTTAAAACACTCGAGTGATTTTTTATTTTATTCTGAAAATTTAAATGGCTCTTATTTACACGTGCAATATTGTTTTGCATTTCTTGCGTTTGCAATAAATCTATACTTGCTAAAGCCGCTGCACATCCTGTAGGATTGGCTGTAAAAGTATGTCCATGAAACAATGCTTTATTAATATCATCATCATAAAAAGCATCAAAAACTTCTTGAGTAAAAGTGGTAATCGCCATTGGGATTGTTCCTCCAGTAAGCGCTTTTGAAAGACACATCATATCCGGTTTTTCATCTAGATAATCCATTGCAAATGTTTTACCTGTTTTACCAAAACCTGTCATAACTTCATCGGCAATTGTAAGAACATTATTTTCTTTACAAATCTGAATTAAAGTAGCTAATGCTTCTGGCTCATACATAACCATTCCGGCTGCTCCTTGCACTAATGGTTCAAAAATGAACCCTGCACAATTCTTCTCTTTTATTACTGCTCGTAATGCATCAAAACTTTCTTGTTCTTGCCCTTTTACAGGTACAGGAATTCGAACCACATCTATAAACATTCCTTGAAAAGCTTGTGTATAAAATGAAATTCCGCTTGCAGCCATTGCAGCAAATGTATCTCCATGAAAAGCGTTTTCAAAAGCAATAATCGTAGTACGTTTTTCTCCTTTATTGAAGAAATATTGTAAAGCCACTTTTATCCCAACTTCTACTGCCGTAGAACCATTATCTGAAAAGAAAATTTTCTGTTGGTTTTTGGGTAAAATTTCGATTAATCTTTCAGCAAGAACAATTGCTGGCTCATGCGTAAATCCACCAAACAAAACGTGCTCTAGAGTAGTTAACTGTTTGTAAATAGCATCAGCAATAAACCGATTACTATGTCCAAAAGGATTTACCCACCAAGAGGCAATTGCATCTATATATTCTTTATTATTTTCGTCCCAAAGTAGTGCGCCTTCTCCTCTAGAGATTGCTATAGGAACTGCTGCTGTTTTATGTTGTGTATAAGGATGCCAAAGATACTGGCTGTCTTTTTCTGATAATGTCATCTTGTGAAAAATGTTTGTTTGTAAAAGTAAGATGTGTTTCTATAAAATGTATGCTGCAAGATGTGGAATCTATTGTACTTTCCACAAAACCATTTTACAATTCTAAAAGATTCTCTCTAAATAAATCGGCATATTCGCGAATCACATTCTGGTCAAAATAAGGTTCTTCATCAATTCGTCCTATACATTTTACCCCTGTACTATTTAAAATAATTGCTTCTGATGATTTGTTTTCGCTTCCGCTAAAGATAATTCCAGCAATATTCAATTTTCGGTTCTTCAATGCTTCAATTGTTAGCACGGTATGATTAATGCTTCCTAAATAATGCCTAGAAACTACAATAACTTTATGATCTGGTTGAATTAAATCAAGTACAAATTCTTTATCATTTAAGGGTACATAAACCCCTCCTGCACCTTCAATAACCAAATGATTATTCGTTTTAGGTTCCGTTATCTCATTTAAATCAATCGTTACTCCGTCAATTTCTGCTGCCAAATGAGGACTTGCTGGCGTATTTAAAGCATATGCATTTTTGTGAAATTGAGATTTAGTATTCGAAATTCTTGATTGTACTTTTCCTGTGTCTGAGTTATCTAAATCTCCTGCCTGAATCGGTTTCCAATAATCAGCTTCTAATGCTTCTACAATTATAGTCGAAGCAATTGTTTTACCAACATCAGTAGAAATACCTGTAATAAATAGTTTCATTCCCCTTTTTTTTATTGCGTACAAAAATACCAATAAAAACACAAAGCCCATCATAAGAGGGGCTTTGTGTTTATCTAATTACCCTTTGAGTTAGTTAAAGTTTAATTAATATGTAGTGCATTTACTATAATTAAAACAGGCTACTTCCTAAAAAACACAAGGCTTCATTAATTTCTTCTTCTAAATTATAACTATGAATACAAAAACGCAGTCGCTCCTGTCCTTCTGGAACTGTTGGTGATAGGATCGCTTTTACATCAAATCCCTTCTCTTGCATTTTTTTAGCAACAGCTTTTACATTTTCATTTCCAGGAATAATCGCCGATTGGATTGCCGATTTGCTTCGAACAAACATGGGCTGTAATCCTAAAAGTTTTTTTTGTTGATTGAAGTAAACAATGTTCTGACGTAGCTTATCGATAGTTTCTTTTTCTATTTCCAATTGTTGATACGCAATAAGAATAGTAGCAACCGAATGTGGAGATAATCCTGTTGTGTAAATAAAGCTTCTAGCAAAATTAATGAGGTATTCTTTTAATTCTTGATTACCAAGAATTACTGCTCCATGACATCCTAATCCTTTACCAAAAGTCATGATTCTTGCAAAAACCCTATTGTGCAATCCTAAAAACTGCAATAAGCCTTCGCCTTTTTCTCCAAAAACTCCTAATGCATGAGCTTCATCGACTACGAGGTAACAATTATATTTTTCAGACAAGAGCACTAATTCTTCTAGATTCGGACAATCACCGTCCATAGAAAAAACACTTTCGGTAACAATATAAATTATTGCGTTTTGATGTTTGACTATGAGTCGCTCTAAATCTTCAAAATCATTATGATTAAATTTATATGTTTTGGCATTGGACATTAAAATTCCATCACGAATAGAAGCATGACTTAACTCATCATACAAAATAACATCATTGCGCTGTGGCACAGCGCTAAAAAAACCAACATTGGCATCATAACCCGAATTAAAAATTAAAGCCGATTCTGACTCGTGAAACTGCGCTATAAAGATTTCTGTGATTTTATATAGAGAATGATTCCCTGAAATTAATCTTGAGCCCGTAGCTCCGTTTTGAATAGTATTCGTTTCTAGTAAATAACTATGTGTTTTATTAAAAATTACCGCAGATTTTGAAAACCCAATATAGTCATTAGATGTAAAATCAGTTAATAGGTTAGTATCTGGTAATTTTCTAAGCGCATTATTTTGCTTTCTTACTACTAACTTTTGAAGAAGGTTTTCTGGTAATTTCATAAATACAAAGTTATTAATTTAAGCCGGTTATATTATCTATTCTATTTTTTAGCCCTGATGGAAACGGCATCCTTTTTTTGCTGGCCACTGCAAGCAAAAAAAGATATAGTGAACAGCAGGAAATTGCTTCTAAAGTGCGCCTCTATAAAACGAACATAATAAAAAAAGCCATTCACGATTGTGAATGGCTTTTCAACTTTATTTTAAATTGTCTTAGTCTGCTAAAACAATTATCTTATTGTCTTTCATCTCGATAGTACCTGACACAATTTCCAAAGTGTAAGTTTGGTCATTTACTTTCGTGAATTTATCCGCTACTTCTTTAGCAAAACTGAAGCTAGGTGCCACAATTTTAATAGTTCCTTTTTCTAAAATAGAAACAATAGGAGCGTGATGATTCAATATTTGAAAGCTTCCATCAACTCCTGGCAAAGTAACCGAAGTCACATTTCCTGAGAATAATTTTGCTTCTGGTGATACTATTTCTAAAGTCATTTTCTTTTAGTTTACAGTTTCAGTTAATAGTCTCAATAAATTACTGCGACCCAATACTGAAAACTAGATTAAGCTTCTGCTAACATTTTCTCTCCAGCCTCGATTGCTTCTTGAATAGAACCTTTCAAGTTAAAAGCTGCTTCTGGAAGGTGATCTAACTCACCATCAATAATCATGTTAAATCCTTTGATAGTATCTTTAATGTCAACCAATACTCCAGGAATACCTGTAAATTGCTCCGCTACGTGGAATGGTTGAGACAAGAAACGTTGTACACGACGTGCTCTTGATACAGATAATTTATCTTCTTCAGATAACTCTTCCATACCTAGAATCGCGATGATATCTTGTAATTGTTTGTATTTTTGAAGAATTTCTTTTACTCTTTGTGCACAGTCATAGTGCTCATCACCTAAGATTTGAGGAGTTAAGATTCTTGAAGTTGAATCCAATGGATCAACCGCAGGATAAATACCTAACTCAGCAATTTTACGAGATAATACAGTTGTTGCATCTAAGTGAGCAAAAGTTGTAGCCGGAGCCGGGTCAGTTAAATCATCCGCAGGAACGTAAACCGCTTGTACAGATGTAATCGAACCTTTGTTTGTAGATGTAATACGCTCTTGCATTGCACCCATTTCTGTTGCTAATGTTGGTTGGTATCCTACTGCAGATGGCATACGACCTAAAAGAGCCGAAACCTCAGAACCTGCTTGTGTAAAACGGAAGATGTTATCAACGAAAAACAATACGTCTTTACCTTGATCAGTTCCTGCTCCATCACGGAAATACTCAGCGATAGATAATCCTGAAAGTGCTACACGAGCACGAGCTCCAGGTGGCTCATTCATTTGTCCGAAAACGAAAGTAGCTTTAGACTCTCTCATTCCTGGCATATCTACTTTAGATAAATCCCATCCTCCATTTTCCATAGAGTGCATGAAATCATCACCGTATTTTATAATTCCTGACTCTAACATCTCACGAAGTAAGTCATTTCCTTCACGTGTTCTTTCTCCTACTCCTGCGAATACTGAAAGTCCACCGTGACCTTTTGCGATATTGTTAATCAACTCTTGAATCAATACTGTTTTTCCAACACCAGCACCACCGAACAATCCAATTTTACCCCCTTTTGAGTAAGGCTCAATTAAATCGATTACTTTAATACCTGTGAACAATACTTCAGATGAAGTTGATAAATCTTCGAATCTTGGAGCTTGTCTGTGAATAGACAATCCATTTTCTCCTGTTTTTGGCAAGTCCCCTAAACCATCAATTGCATCTCCAATTACATTGAATAATCGACCATATACGTCTGGACCGATTGGCATTTGGATTGGATTTCCAGTTCCAACTACTTCATATCCACGGCTCAAACCATCTGTTGAGTCCATTGATATTGTACGAACTGTATTTTCTCCGATGTGAGATTGTACTTCAAGAACTAATAACGTTCCGTCTTTTTTAGTGATTTCTAATGAATCATAAATTTTTGGAAGTTCAACATCTTTACCGTTAAAAACGACATCAACTACTGGTCCAATGATTTGGGCAACTTTTCCTATTACTTTTGACATTACTGTATGTGTTTATTAAATAGCTATTTAGGTTTAACGAAAATACCTCTTTTTTCAGTGCGCAAAGATAATTTTTAAAATATAAAATCAATAACTTTTTTTTATAAAAATACTATATTTTTTACAGTTAATAAAAATAAGCGTATCGATCGCATAAAAGTCCATCTTTTCAGCCTAATAAAAAAAACCACCGCTTTATAAAAAAGGGTGGTTTTCTTACTAAAAAAATTGGCTTTATTTTATAACTGCTGGATATTGAATTGGATAATTTGCCAAATCAACATGTCGCAATGTAGAATTATATTTTGCATTAATAGCATCTACAAAAATATTTGCTATTAAAGCATATCCTCTAGCACTTGGATGAATACCATCAAGAGAGAAAGCTCCTCCTGTTACAAAAGCTGAAGTCATATTAAAATTTCCAAAACTAACACCTCCATTAGATAATTGCGCCATAACCGCTCTTGTATCTACCAATGCAAGCCCTTTTGAGTCTGCAACTGCTTTTATAGCGTCATTATAAGCATTGGTAGCCAAAACCACCTCTGCAACTTCATCTTTTGACAAAACCCAATTATCTGCCAAAGGAACCGATAGTCCATTTACCTTTGTTGGATCTCCACCAACAAGAGTACCTATAAAATTCATAGCCGTAAGCACCATAAAATCGGCTTTTGTAGCTTGCCTGTAAGATGGCACCCCATACCCCGAAAGATCTGTAAGATAGCTATCAATAATAACTACGGCATTTTTTCCTTCCACAAATTTTATCGTTCTGCGAGCTGCCTCTTCTTCTGTCAATAATTTATTAGTAACCATAGCTTTCAATCCTCCATTATAAACAGCATATCCTGCATTTAATTGATCTGCCAACGTTTTTGTTAGCGACGCTGGATTATAAGGAACCGTTGTAAAATAAGGTAACGTACTTATATTTGGTAAGTTTGCCACTACTCCTTTAGCTCCACCTACTGTTAAACCAGCCACTAAAGAACCGTAAACATTAGCAAATAATGTTGGATCTGTAATATCATTACTTCCATATGTTGCTGGATTCATATTCCCTTTTTGATTTTTTCCTACTCCTCCAGATATTGCATAACTCAAAACATCATTTCCCCCAATAAATAAAGAGAAAAAAGTTGGCTTTTGCGCCATCGCATCTCCCAAAATAGTAGCTGTAGTCGAACTTGAAAATCGAGAATAATAAGGATTTGCCAATCCCGATGCTACTCCTGCAGTATTACCATAACCAGCTGCTAAAAGATGAAAACTTTTTGCCCCAGGTACTCCTAAATTGTTAAATTCCCCAGTTAAATGATTCGTCACCTCTGTTGTTGGCTTTCCACTTACAGGAACTGGCCCAACTCCATTAAAATAAAGTCGAGGTCCTTGAATCACATTACCTCCCAACAATAGACCACCAATATTATCCTGCATTAATGGCGTAGTAAAAGCTCCACCTCCCGCAGGAGCAAACTGTTGTGACAACACATTAGCATAAGAGCCTTGCTGCCCTTTTGCAAACAAAGCATTATCACTATATCCTGCAGCAAATGAATCTCCCAAAGCAACATATTTTGTAAACACTGCCGAACCAGGCGTAATTGGAACTTCAACAGGTGTTGTATCTTCATCATCATTATTACATGCTACAAAGGCCAATGAAACCAATAATAGCCATTTAAAATTTTTTATCATGATTTGTTATTTTTACATTAATATTCATTTTCCCATCTTCCAAAATTCATTAAGAAGTACATAAATTACCTATTCAATAATTTATTTATGGGTTAATTGTCCATGAAGCAAACCATTGTTGCCCTATTAAACCTGCTCCTATAACCTGTAGATAATCTTTTCCAAAAAGATTTGTAGCCCCCACTTTTATAACCGATTTCAATTTAGGAAATGCGTAATTTATTTGAGCATCAAAAACCGTATTCTCAGGAATCATTCCATCAGCAAAAGAAGCCTCCCATAAATATTCACTATTCCATCTTACATTCATATTGAATCCAAAATTTTTAAACAATTTAGCATTCCCCAACGAACCTTTAATTCTATGTTTTGGAGTATTGAAACCTGCTACAAAACCTGGATCTTTTGACTGATCAAAATCTAATTGTGAATAATTATAGTTCACTCCTACTTCAAAATCTTTATATACTTTTTTAGACAAACCAACACCTACTCCAAATGAAGCAACTTGAGCAGTTGTATTAGTATAAACCTGATAAACCCTTCTGTCTCCAAACGCTAATGCCTGAGCACTTTTTGCTACGTCTGCATCTGTAAAATTTGTACCCACAGTTCCGTAATACGGGCTAATTACTCGAGCCGTATTCATGAAATTATCATAAATATTGTAATACGCATTAACATCAATCGAGAAATCTCTTACCACAGAACGATATCCTATTTCAAAAGCTTGCACTTCTTCCGGTTTTACTAATCCAATATTAGCCACTTGAAGGTCTGCAGTGTTTCCAGATGCTCCAAATGCCTGCACAGAAGCCACTGTATATGCATTTTCGTAAGCCTTATGCCCATTCATTGTTACCGTAGCTGGATTATTTGCCGCTTGACCCGCCAAACTCACTTCTCTAACCTCAGTAAAACGATCTAAATTTTCTGGAGCAGAACCAATTAATGCAAACGGACCTAAATCTAAACCAATGTATTGATCTTGAGTTGTAGGATTTCTAAATCCTGTTTGATATGAAAGTCTAAAATTATGCACTTTACTTGCTCCTGCAGAATAAACAAAAGCAATTCTTGGTGATACATTACCTTTAAAGTTTTGACTTTTATCATAGCGAATAGACCCTGTAAATTTCAATCTATCGTCCATCCATTTTTTAGCAACCTGCGTATAAGCTCCGTATTCTTTATATTTTAACGGACCGTCATAATCTGTAAAAATTGTTCCTTCAGAGTTCATTACATATTGTCTCCAAGAACCTCCTACTTGAATTTCAGCAAACTTAACAAGGTCTTTAAAATTATAATTCACATCAGAATGATATAATTTAGAATGATCTATAAACTTAGCTCCTTCTTTTAGATTTGGATTATTAATAACATCTGTAAAAGCTTGTACAAATTGTGGAGAACCAGGTTCAAATCGAGCTGATCTTGGAGCAGTAGGATTAGCTGGATCAATATTTGGTGTTAAGCCCAAACCTGGCGAAACATTGTAATCTGCAAAACTTCTAGCATAGTTTGCTGCATCATTTGCATTAAGTCCCAATACTGCAGAAGACAATTGAAATGACCTTGCATAATCTGTAAACCAGTTCGTATCTGATTTAGCAGCTCTATTGACGTTCCAACCAGCAAAACGCATGTCGTATGAATCTCCAGCATTTTCATTAGTCATATAAACTCTAGCGAAAAAGTTTTTTCCTTTTACCTCTAATTTGGTTTGGCCCATAAAGAAGTTCTTTAAAGAATACCTATTGGCTCCTTGATAAATAGTACTACCAATTCCTAATTTGTATTGAAATATAAATTCAGTCTCATTTTCCCAAGGTTTAAGATGCATCGCAAAATCTGCCTTTACACTTTCTGATTTATTATTATTCAAATCTTTTTCATGATACCCAGTTCTACTTACCTGCCCAACGTTTGGAAGAAAAGTAGTAACCTCGTCACCATAAATATTTAATCCATCATAATTTTGATTATTAGCATGTCCTATAGAACCCCCAGTCAAACTTCTTAAATCATCGGCAATCCACTCGGTTGCTCTAACAAAATTAAAATTTGCTTTAACAGCAAAGTGTTTGGTAAATGCAGTAGCGGCTCTAAAACCAAGATCTACATAATCATTAGTTCCTGCCACATCTTGTGAGGTTTGTCCATATTTAAAATACGTACTAACACCTTGATAAGTAAACGGACTTTTACTATTCATAAACAAAATACCATTAAAGGCATTTGCACCATAAAGCGCAGATGATGCTCCAGGCAAAAGTTCAACACTAGCAACATCTAAATCATTTAAACCAATTAGATTTCCTAATACAAAATTCAATGCTGGAGATGAATTATCCATACCATCTACCAATTGCATAAAACGAGTATTTGCAACTGTAGCAAAACCTCTTGTGTTTACTGATTTAAAAGATATACTACTTGTATTAAAAACAACTTCTTTTAGATTTTCCAAACCTTCGTAAAAAGATGGAGCTGTAGTGTTTTTTACATCTTGAATACCCATTCTCTCAATTGTAACCGGCGACTCAATTACTCTTTCTGGAGTTCTCGAAGCCGAAACCACAATTTCATTCAACATTGTTTGCTCCTCAACTAGCGCCACAATAATTTTTTGTGTAGCCGAAGTAACATTGACATTCTTTGTTTCGTATCCAACTATTGTAATTCTAATAGTAAGCGGTAGCGCTTTAGATGACTTTAAAACAAACGAACCGTCGAAGTCAGTAGACGCACCACTGCTCTCTCCAACAATATTAATGTTGGCCCCAGGAATTGCCTGTTTTTTGTTATCAATAACGGAACCTGAAATTGTACTCTGCGCAAAGGATACCCCGCAAAAGAACAATGATAAAATAAGTAAATACATTCTCATTTGGTTAGTTTTAGATGGTTTATGTCACCAAAGTACAAATATTTTTCATATTACTAAAAATTTGTTAAGAAATATTGATATTTCATAACTTTTTAATAACAAAAATACATATTATGTATTTACATTTTTTAAACTTTTGACAACAAATAACCCCTAACCTACTGAAATATACTATGCATACATATTATTTTGAAGATAAAACTGAATATTCTACAAAAATGAATTCTTAAATTTTTGTTATAAAAAAAGCGAGATGTAAATCTCGCTTTTTCAAATACTTATAATATTATATTTTTTTATTCTACAGTAACCGACTTGGCCAAGTTTCTTGGTTGGTCAACATTACAACCTCTCATAACAGCTATATGATAAGATAACAATTGTAATGGAATTGTAGTAATTAATGGAGATAAAGCATCTGAAGTTTCAGGAATTTCAATCACATAGTCCGCTAATTCACGTACTTGTGTATCTCCTTTTGTTACAACAGCAACAATTCTTCCACTTCTAGATTTTATTTCCTGAATATTACTTACAATTTTATCGTAATGTCCTTGCTTAGGAGCAATTACAATTACTGGCATATGCTCATCAATAAGAGCAATTGGTCCATGCTTCATTTCTGCTGCAGGATAACCCTCTGCGTGAATATATGAAATCTCTTTAAGTTTTAAAGCTCCTTCAAGCGCTACTGGAAAATTATAACCTCTTCCTAAGTACAAACAGTTAGGAGAGTCTTTAAATGCAGCCGCAATTTCTTTAGCAACATCGTTTGTTTCCAAAACTTCTTTTACCTTATCTGGAATAAGCTCAAGTTCTTGTAAATATCTATGAAAATCTGGAGTAGACAATGTTCCTTTTGCTTTTGCTAAACGCAAAGCAATCATCGTTAATACAGTAATTTGAGTTGTAAATGCTTTTGTAGATGCAACACCAATTTCTGGACCTGCATGTGTATAAGCACCTGCATGTGTCTCTCTTGAAATAGATGAACCTACAACATTACAAACACCAAACACAAATGCTCCGTGTTCTTTTGCCAATTTAATAGCTGCCATGGTATCTGCAGTTTCTCCAGATTGAGAAATAGCAATAACAACATCAGTTTTATTGATGATAGGATTACGGTATCTGAATTCAGATGCATATTCAACCTCTACAGGAATTCGGGAAAATTCCTCAAAGATGTATTCTGCAACTAAACCAGCGTGCCATGATGTACCACAAGCAACAATAATTATTCTATCGGCGTTTAGAAATTTTTCTAAATTATCCTCAACTCCTGCTAACTGAACAATTCCTTCATTTGCATGAAGTCTTCCTCTGTACGTATCTTTTATAACACTAGGTTGCTCGTATATTTCTTTAAGCATGAAATGATCATAACCTCCTTTTTCAATTTGCTCCAAATTCATTTGAAGTTGTTGAATATAAGGATCAACTAATGAATCATCTTTAATCTTTCTAATTTTAATTGGCTTATGTAATCTAATATTAGCCATTTCTCCATCTTCAAGATAAACAGCATTTGAAGTATACTCGATAAAAGGCGAAGCATCTGATGCAACAAAATATTCACCTTCACCCACTCCAATTGCCAATGGACTACCTAATCTAGCCGCAACAATTTCATTAGGATTCTTTCTATCAAATACTGCAATAGCATAAGCACCTACAACTTGATTTAATGCTACCTGAACTGCCTTACCTAATTTAAGACCTTCTTGTTTTTGAACTTCTTCAATCAAATTCACCAATACCTCTGTATCTGTATCTGAATGAAAAACGTATCCTCTTTTCTTTAATTCTTCTTTTAATGGAGCATAGTTCTCAATAATACCATTATGTATTATTGCCAAGTCTCCAGAATTAGACAAGTGAGGATGCGAGTTCACATCATTAGGAACACCATGGGTTGCCCAACGCGTATGACCAATACCTATACTTCCGTTTGTTGTAAACCCTTCACTGGCTTTAGCTTCAAGATCTGAAACCTTACCTTTTGTTTTACAAAGTTTAATTGCCTCTCCATCATATAACATAACTCCAGCACTATCATAACCTCTATATTCGAGTCTTTTTAGTCCTTTAATTACAATAGGATATGCCTCTCTATATCCAATATATCCAACAATTCCACACATATATATTTAATTAATTTGGTTTCGTGTAGTAAATCTGTAGTTTTAATCTCTTATTCACATCAGAAGAATTTCCTCCATGAATTACTGTTCCCAAAGGACTCATCACTGATGCTCTTGGCACTTTACTAAATGGATCTCCTTTTACTGGTACAGCCGGCGTTCTCAACTTGTTAGTAGCAACAACAGAAATATCCTCTGTCACAACAATCCCCATTCTCACATTAGTTGAATCTTTACTGTTAATTAAATTTCTAATGTGGTTTGTTAGTCGAATTTTATATGTTGCCCCTTTTTTGGTAACTGGATCAACATTCAATATACCGTTAAAAACTTGCTTAATTTTTTTTGCATCGTCCGTAGCACTTGGAGTTCCATCATTATAATAATCTACAATAGGTCTACTATTATTAAAATCATACAAGAAGATTCTATTAGGCTCTGAAGAAACATTCTTCATAGCATCTGAATCAACATGAAAAACCAAATTAGCCTCGTTAATTAACAATTTTTTTCCATCTGCTGGATTTCTTAATCTATCCAATTCATCTGGAACACCATTTGGGCCTTCCTTTAAATTCCCTTTTTCATCATATCCAATAACATCGGTTCTACCAAAAAGCTCTAATATCGCCATTGAACCTTGACCACCTTTTAAATACAACCTCTCATCACCATTTACTTTCGGAGCCCCTATAGCCGTACTATAACTTGGGTTAATATTCGTTTCTTGTAGCAACTTTGCCGAATTATCACTTAAATTAAGAACTAAAGTTTTATCTTCTTTAATTGAGTCATCATCTGTTGTTATTTCTGTTTTTGCTTTATACTTAATAGTAATCTTTCCTTTTTTAAAGTCAATAGTTGCCATTCTACTTGCACCACCATTACTTTCTACCTTAAAGTACAACCCTCTAAAAAATTCTTTAAAAACATCATTTGTAACCAACTTCGATGGATTATCAAGCAATTTTTGAAAAGCAGCTGTCTCCAACTTCAATTTCATTGCGGGTATTCTTTTGGCTACCGTTTCTTTTCCTGCATCATCTTTAATTGGTTCAGTAATCTCTTCAGCACTGAATCCAAATCCAATATTATTTTCATCAGTACCATTATTTAAACGCCCACCTACTTTTGCAGCATCAAAAAGAGAATTATCATCCGTAAAAAATAACTTTGAACTTACAAAGTTATCATCTGGGTCCAAATTAGGCATATAATACCCAGATTGATAAATACTAAGATTTATTTTACCATCAATAGGCCCGTAAATTGAATCTAAAACGTATATATTTTTTCCGTTTTCAACTTTATCTATGTGACTATAATACGGGATTTCAAGTTCAACACTTTCTACAGTAGGGCTTTCTCCAATTGTAGGCTTAACCGTCGCCAATGTCACCTGCGTAACAAAACTAGCCGTTGTTGTACTAAATGCAGAATTAACAAAAACCCCTAATTGATTCGAACTTAAATTATTTGATTGTACTGGTCCTAGCTTTTGGTTATAAGCTATCACCTCTGAGTCACTTATTAACAAATCAAAATGGTTACCACCAATTAAATCATCGCCTATAGCATTAAAATCCTTGTCGCAAGAATATAAAAAGACAACGCTTGATACTAAAAGTATTTTCCTAAAAAAAGAAGTATTCTGCATGTGTAATAAAAAAGTTAAATTTTAAAGAACCTCGTTTTTATAAAAATTTGTATACGCCTCTGCGAATGCATCTTTTGGGACGAAAGGTAAAAAAGGTTTTCCCGAAGATTCTATAAATTTTGTTAAACTTGAAGACAGATTGTTTGAGGCAATTATTACTCCATCTGAATGAAGAATACTCGCTTTTAAGATGTTTTCGTAATTTGGAATTTCTAAATCTGAAACAGCTTCATGTGGAACTCCATCAAATTTTACCTTTTTAATCATTTCTGGATCTAATGTCTCATTAAACGATTGCGTGTAAACAGAAGTAACAATTTTTGTTTCAGAAAACAAAGCTTCGTGTTTATAATAATGTTTCATATAGATTGGTAACATTGCTGCCATCCATCCATGTACATGTATGATATCTGGAACCCAGTTTAACTTCTTAACAGTTTCAACAACTCCTTTAGCAAAGAAAATTGCTCTTTCGTCATTATCGGGGTACATTACACCTTCTTCATCTGTAAAAGTGGCTTTTCTTTTAAAATACTCATCGTTATCTATAAAATAAACCTGAATTCTTTCCTTAGGAATAGATGCTACCTTAATAATCAATGGCATATCCAAGTCGTTCACTACCAAATTCATCCCAGAAAGTCTAATAACTTCGTGTAACTGGTGTCTTCTTTCATTGATATTCCCATATCTTGGCATAAAAATTCTTATCTGCCCGCCTTGATCGTTAATCATCTTTGGCACATCATAAGACATTAAAGAAACCTCATTTTCAGCTAAATAAGGCACAACTTCAGATGATACATACAATATCCTCTTATCTTTCATAATAGTAATTTGCTTAATTTTTGGTAATAAAAACGTTGCAAAATTACAAAAATTTATGCAGTTATTAACTAATATATTATGTTTGCATTAAATTTTAATAATACCACCATGCATATTTTCAACGGTAAAGTTGCTTTAATAGCCTATTTAAAAACTATTAAAACCGAAAATTCAAGTGTTGGTTTCGTACCAACCATGGGCGCTTTACACCAAGGTCACCTCGCATTAATGCAACGATCATTAAACGAAAATGATAACACAGTTGTAAGTATTTTCGTGAATCCAACACAGTTTAACAACCAAGAAGATTTAGCAAAATACCCCCGAACTCTAGATGAAGATGTAAGAAAAATTAGCGGTCTAAGCGATAAGATAATTTTATACGCTCCAACTGTCGAAGATATCTACGAAGGGCATACCGTTTCTCAATCTTTTGACTTTGACGGACTAGAAAATCAGATGGAAGGAAAATTTAGACCCGGCCATTTTAACGGCGTTGGTACTATCGTAAAACGTCTATTCGAGATCATCGCTCCCACAAATGCTTATTTTGGAGAAAAAGATTTTCAACAATTACAGATTGTAAAGAAAATGGTCGAAAAAAACCATCTTCCTGTAAATGTTGTTGGATGTCCAATTTTTAGAGAACCAAACCAATTGGCAATGAGCTCTAGAAACGAACGCTTGACTAACGAGCAACGTCAGGAAGCAGCGATGATTTACAAGATTCTAACAGAAGCTAAAGAAATCTTTCAAACAAAAAGCCCCGAAGAAACAATTGAATTTGTAGAAAATTCATTCAAAAACAACGACAACTTCGAACTTGAATATTTCGTAATTGCTGATGAATCAACATTATTACCTATCGATCACAAAAGTAAAGACAAAAATTACCGCGCATTTATAGCAGTATTTGTTAATTCTATTAGGTTGATCGATACTATTTCATTAAATTAATTTACTTTTGTAGCATGCAAATTCAAGTAGTAAAATCAAAAATACACCGCGTTAAAGTAACTGGAGCCGATCTTAATTATATTGGCAGCATTACTATTGACGAAGCATTACTAGATGCCTCTAACATGATTGAAGGTGAAAAAGTAGCAATTGTCAACATCAATAATGGAGAACGTTTTGAAACGTATGCCATTAAAGGAGAACGAAATTCAGGCGAAATAACCCTTAATGGTCCTGCAGCAAGAAAAGTTCAAAAGGATGACATCATCATCATTATTTCTTACGCAACATTAGAGTTTGAAGAAGCAAAAACCTTCAAGCCATGGATTGTTTTCCCTAATGAAAACGACAATTCGTTAACATAAATCCATTTCGAGACTTATAAAAATGCCCTTTTTCAAAGTTAAATTTTGTAAAAAGGGCAATTTTGTATCTATAAGTCAACCAAATTGGTAGCGCAATATCCATTTGTAATTAAATAAAAAAAATAAAGTACTATATTGCTACTCTATTTTATTACACTTAAAATTTCAGAAATCCCAAATTATGAAAAAGGTTTACCTACTATTATTATTTATTTCTATTACCGTTTTTGCTCAAAGAAAAACAGAAACGATTAACTCAGTACCACTCGGAGAAACAAGAACGATTACTGTTGAATTACCTGCTTCTTACGAAGCTAATAAAACTCGGAAATATCCAGTGCTTTATTTATTCGACGGAGAGTATCTTCTCGATCCATTTAGTGGTGCTTTAAAATATGGTACTTATTGGGATGACCTTCCAGAAACTATAATTGTTGCTATTCATCAAAACAAAGACGATGAGCGTGAAGATGATTCAACTTTTGACGGAATTAATGGTTTGCCTTTTGAAAAAGGAGCTAAATTTTTTGAATTTGTGGCTGGAGAAGTAATTCCTAAAATTGAAAAAAAATATCGTACTGCGCCGTTCCGAATTATTGCAGGACATGGAGTAACTGCTGGTTATTTGAATTTTTTCTTATACAAAGAAGTACCTCTCTTTAATGCATATATTTCTATGAGTCCTGAGCTTGCTACACAAATGGAAGTTCGTGTTCCTGAGAAATTTGCTAAATTAAAAACACCGCTGTTTTATTATTTATCTGTGGCCGATGGTGACATTAACAAAACCAAAGACCCAATTCAAAAACTAGATCAAAACATTAAAATAGCAAACAACCCTTTGATAAATTATAAATATGATTTATTCAAAAACACCACTTATTATTCTGCTGTTTTATACGCAATACCAAATGCTTTAAACCAAATTTTTGAAGCCTACAAGCCGATAAATATAACTGATTATAACGAAAAGATTGTTGTTCTAAAATCTGGTTACGTTGATTATCTAAGAGATAAATACGATATAATCACAAAAACGTTAGGTGTTGAAATGCCTGTTAGAATGAATGACTATATCGCTGTTGAAACTGCTATTTTAAAAAACAATGCCTACGACGAATTAGGTATATTAGCTGAAATTGCTAACACAAGTTACCCTAAAGCAATGTTAGGAGAATATGCAATAGGACTGATGTACGAAAAAATGGGAGACCCAAAAAGAGCTTCCAAAAAATACCAAAACGCTTCTCAAATGGAACCTATTGGTAAATTGAATAAAGATTTGATGTACGATAAAATAGATGAAATGAATGATCTTATCAAAAAGAAATAATGTCAAAAGTTAAAACAACCTTTTTTTGCCAAAATTGTGGCGCCCAATATTCTAAATGGCAAGGACAATGTAATTCTTGTAAAGAATGGAATACCATTGCTGAGGAAATTATTCAGAAACAAGAAAAGGTTGCTTGGAAAAGCGAACCTACTCCTACTGGAAAAGCACCTCGTCCTTTACGAATAAACGAAATTGATTCGACTCAGGAGGTTCGTATGGACACAACCGATGGCGAATTAAATCGTGTTCTTGGTGGTGGTATTGTTCCCGGATCTCTAACGCTTTTGGGAGGTGAACCAGGAATTGGAAAAAGTACACTTTTGCTACAAGTTTCATTACAATTACCATACAAAACACTGTATGTTTCAGGCGAAGAAAGTCAGAAGCAAATAAAGATGCGTGCCGAAAGAATTACACCTAATGGTGACAATTGCTATATTCTTACCGAAACCAAAACTCAGAATATCTTTAAACAAATAGAAGCGATTCAACCTGAGATTGTAATCATTGATTCTATCCAAACGCTTCATACGGATTATATCGAATCTACTGCTGGAAGTATTTCTCAAATTCGAGAAACCACTGCCGAGTTAATCAAATTTGCTAAAGAAACCAATATTCCCGTAATTCTGATTGGACATATTACCAAAGACGGAAACATTGCTGGTCCAAAGATATTAGAGCATATGGTTGATACTGTTCTACAATTTGAAGGAGACAGAAACCATGTGTATCGTATTTTACGTTCACTAAAAAACCGTTTTGGATCAACTGCCGAACTTGGTATCTACGAAATGCTAGGAAGCGGTTTAAGAGAAGTATCTAACCCTTCAGAAATATTAATCTCACACAAAGACGAAGAATTATCAGGAACAGCAATTGCTTCAACACTCGAAGGAATGCGTCCGTTAATGATCGAAATACAATCGTTAGTAAGCACAGCCGTTTACGGAACACCTCAACGAAGCACAACGGGTTATAATGCCAAAAGATTAAATATGATCTTGGCCGTTTTAGAAAAAAGAGCTGGCTTTCGCTTAGGAGCAAAAGATGTTTTCCTAAACGTTACCGGAGGAATTTCTGTAGATGATCCTGCGATTGACCTTGCTGTTGTAGCTGCTATTTTATCCTCAAATGAAGATATTCCTGTAACCAAAGGATTCTGTTTTGCTGGTGAAGTTGGCTTATCTGGCGAAATTCGTCCTGTGAATAGAGTAGATCAACGTATACAAGAAGCAGAAAAATTAGGATTTTCGACTATTTTTGTATCAAAGTACAATAAAATTGCGTTAAAGAATACAGGAATCAAAATTGAGCTTGTGGCAAAAATAGAAGATGTTGCCAGCATTCTTTTTGGATAATCTTACCTACATCAAAGAATTTATATGAAAACAAAAAAACAAAAAATAGTATTGGCTCTCAAAATTGTAGTCGTGCTATTTATTGTAGTACTGATTGGTGCTTATTTCTTTAGAGACGCTCTTTTGCATAAAGCTATCGCAAAGGTCTCTGATAAAATGAACAAGGAATACAACAGTACGTTTTCTGTAAAAACGGCTTCGTTTGATGGGCTTTCTGGAATAAAACTGACCAATGTAATTTTAGTACCAAAAAATGCCGATACGCTTTGCAACATTCATAATATAGAAACCAGTATTAGTCTATCCCATTTATTGGTAGGAGACATTCAAGTTGGTACTTTAAAAATTGATAGAGGTTTTATACAATTAGTAAAAAAAGGAAATATCAAGAACTTTGATGCTTTCTTAAAAAAAGACAGTACCAACACTTCTAAAAGCGAAAAAAGAGAATACGCTACTTATGCTTATCGAATTATATCTAAATTATTAAATCTTGTTCCTACTGATATGAAGTTGGAAAATTTAATTTTTAAGATTGATGACAATGGCAAAAAGGCACAAATTGCAATCAACAAATTGATCTTAATTGATAAAGAATTAGAAACCAATTTACACGTTCAAACTAAAACATTCGACCAACGCTGGAATATAAAAGGTTTTGCTGATCCAAGAAATAAAAAAGCCGACATTCGATTTTTTAATCTCGATACAGGAGCCATTCGAGTTCCTTATATCGATGATCGTTTTAATATGCTTGCTAGCTTTGACTCTATTCGATTGAATATTGAAAATATCAAAAAAAGTGGAAGCGAACTACATATTGATGGATATTCTTCTATCACTAATTTAAAAATCAACCATGCAAAGATTGCTAGCAAAGATGTAATCATAAAAAATGCTCGTTTTGATTATCGTTTCTTATTGGGGTCTGATTTTATCTCGATAGATAGCACTTCAACAGTTCAGTTAAATAAAATTAAACTACACCCTTATGTGTCTTACAACACAGAGTCCGATACGATTTACACCTTAAAAGTTGCGATTCCTAAAATGAAAGCACAAGACTTTATTGTTTCCTTACCTGATGGTTTATTTACCAATTTCCAAGGCATGGAGGCAACAGGGAATTTTGATTATAAACTTGATTTCAAGTTCAACAAAAACAAACCGAATAGCTTAGTTTTTGATAGCAAACTAAACAAAGAAAACCTTGCAATTACAAAATACGGCCAGGCAAACCTCAACAAATTAAACGGTGAGTTTGTATATCGTGCCATCATAAAAAATGTATTACAAAGACCTATCTTAATTGGCTCTGGAAATCCAAACTATACTCCTATTGAGCAAATTTCTCCCTATCTTCAAAAATGTGTGTTAACTACCGAAGATCCGTCGTTCTTCTCACATCGTGGTTTTATTAATGAAGCTTTCAAACAGTCGATTTTAAAAAATATCCGAACCAAGAAATTCTCTCGTGGCGCAAGTACAATTAGTATGCAGTTGGTGAAAAATGTTTTCCTTACCAGAGAGAAAACGTTGTCTCGTAAACTCGAAGAAATCTTACTCGTTTACATCCTTGAGAACAATCGTGTAGTAAGCAAGCAACGTATGCTTGAAGTTTATTTTAATATTATCGAATGGGGACCAAATGTATACGGAATTGGAGAAGCAAGCCGTTTCTATTTCCAAAAAAGTCCTTCGGAACTAACCTTAAATGAATGTCTATTTTTGGCTACTATTATTCCAAGTCCACGAAAATTTACTTATCAATTTAATGACCAAGGTAATTTAAAGGATTATGCTATTCGAAATCAAAAGTTCCTTAGCAATATTATGTTACGCCGCGGTGTCCTAACTCCCGAGGATACTATTAATAGATTACCTGTATATGTTTCTGGTAACGCTCGTTCACTATTACGAATAAAAGCGCCAGATTCAACAGCGGTACCTGTTGATTCAATAGCTATTGATGATGAGTTTGATCTTTAAGATTTATTTGAAGTTTCTTAAGAATTCCTCTTTGTAAGTTGGAGAAACTTCAATTTCAGCCCCATCGTTTAGCATTATAATCCCTCCTTTATTATAAGACGTTACACAATTCATATTGATAATATGTGATTTGTGAACTCGTATAAATGGCAAAGGCAAAATTTCGGAAAAGTGCTTTAAGAAACGACAAACCATTTTTTTACTTCCATCATTTAAATATAAATCAGTGAAGTTTCCGTTGCCTTTTAAACGGACAATTTTTTCCATTTTTACTACTTCGAACCCTTCTAGAGTTGGTAAAATAACTTGTTGTTTCTCTGGTTTTGTTTCCTTAAAATTTTCAACGATAATCTTGTTTCTATTAAAAATCTCATGGTTCATAACCTGATGCTGTACTTTATTTACTGCAACTATCAATTCTTCAATACTAATAGGTTTTAGCAAATAATAAGCAGCACTTTGGTTTAAAGCTTTCAATGAATATTCAGAAAAAGCAGTAACAAAAATTGTTTCAAAATGCAAATCCTTGCAAGCTTCCAAGACATCAAAAGCATTTCCAAATGGCATTTCGACATCCAGAAAAACCAATTGCGGTTGCAATTCATGCAACAACGGAACTGCCTCTTTTATATTTTGTGCTTCACCAATAACTTCTACTTGCGGACAATATTTGCTTAAATAATTCTTAAGCACTTCACGAGCCCCAAGTTCATCTTCGACAATTACACTTTTTATCTTTTGAAAAGTCATCATAATTTATCTATTAACGGAAAAACAATTCGAATAATCGTCCCTGTCTCTGGCGATTCTTTTTCGATAATTTCGAAAGAAATATTCTTTTTATACAATTCGTTCAGCAAACTAATTCGTTCCTTAGTATTGCTCAATCCCCTAGATTCATGTACTTTTTGATTGTTTGTTTTTAGTTCCTGACTTTTGGTTAAACCAATCCCATCATCTTCTATAGTCACTACAACCTTATCTGCTACAAAGCCAAAATTAAGTTTTAGAAACCCTTTGTTATCCAGATAACGTAATCCATGCCAAATCGCATTTTCTAAATGAGGCTGAATAATCATATTAGGAATCAAAACTGTTTCGGTATCCAAAGCTTCATCAATACTAATTTTAAAATCAAACTTGTCCTGAAAACGCAAATGTTCTAAATCTAAATATTTCTTAAGCTGTTCAATCTCCTTATCTAATGTGATGAAATCCTTATTAGAATTCTCCATCATATTTCGCATTAACTTAGAATAAGAAGTCAGGTATTTATTGGCTTCTAATTCTTTGTTTTCGGAAATAAATTGATTCACACTATTCAAACTATTAAATATAAAATGTGGATTCATTTCTCTTCGTAAAGACTGCAAAGCAATTTCTTTGTTTTTAGTTTTTATCGAATACAATGCCTTTACAATAAATAAGAACAACAATAAAAGCAAGACGATTGAACCCAAAAGAAAATAATTAAACGTGTTTTTCTTAGTAATCAATTCATCCTTTAATGTCTTTTCTTTTTCTAACTGACGTATTTTATCTTCTGTAACTTGAAATGTTTTTGCATCAATAAGCGTTGTGTCCGATTTGATTAATTTATCAAAATTGGTAAAGAACTGTTCGTACAATGCAATACTTTCCCTATCATCACCTTTGGTTTTATAATATTGGATTAAAGCTGACAAACTTTTCTTAGCCTCTGTTGAATTTCCTTTATTGGATGCTAAGTCATACGCTTCTTTTAGGGACACGACGGCTTTTTTAGGTTCTGCTTTTTTAAAATAAAGCGTTGCCAATGATTGTAATTGTTTTATTTGCGTCGTATAATCTTGTTTGGTTTTGGCTTCCGCCAAAAGTCTTTCGTTGATACCAATTGCTTTATCAAACTCATTATCCGAAGCATAAACTTTGGCTAGTTCATTTTTTATTTTAATTATTGCCTCAGGCTTATCTTTTGCGTAAGTAAGCGCATTATTGTAGCTTTCAATTGCAACTTCTTTATTTTTTTGTTGCAAAGAATTCTCCGCTTTTTGAACGTATGCGGCGGCAACCTCATCAGCTTTATTTTCTTTTTTAAGCAACTCAATGTTTGAATTTACATATCCGACTTGCGCAACTGGACTCGCCTGCATTCGCAACCGATTGGCATCGTTAAGATTTATTTTCTCTTCATTTTTTCCTTCTGAAATAGCTCCTGCAGCCTCGTAATTTTTAATTGCTAATCCAAACTTTTTCTGATTCTCTTGTACTTTGGCAATACTTCTTCTTACTCGTGTTTTATCCTCCGTTAAATTTTGTTTAGTATAACTTGCTAATGCTTTTGTATAATATTCTTCGGCTTTAGCATTATCTCCTTTATTAAGAAATTCATTAGCTAGACGCTCATAATTCTGACCTATTTGTGTTTCATCATTTATATCTAAAGATTTTTGTAACTCTTTGGATACTTTGCTCATTCTTGAAACTGGCATTGCTTTTTTCTTGGCAATAGAATCCTGTGCTACTACCTCAACAGGAAATAACAGCAGTATGAATAAAGAAAAAATGGCTAATAAATATCTCATATCGTATATCCTTTTTTAAATCTTAACCGCTTAATTTATTAGCGACTCATAACCTTAAAAAAGAATACTGTAAAGTAAAGTATTTTATGTTCCGTTTACAACTCGTTTCACCAAGTGAAAATACCGTTTCACCATTTCTACAAAAAAGGAACTCTTTAAGTTTATAAGTTTGGTCTATAATCACAATCTAAAACATAAGAAATCATGAAAACAGCTATTCTTATCTCAGCACTTTTGGCAAGCACATTTTCTTTTGCAAATAGCAATTACGAAAATGCAAATCCAAAAAAGAATACTACAATTGAAAAAACTGCTACAGTAGCAAAAACTAAAATACAAGTCGCATTATTATTAGACACTTCTAGTAGCATGGACGGATTAATCGATCAGGCAAAATCTAGACTTTGGAATATTGTAAACACGCTAACGACCTTAAAATACGATGGAAAAACACCAGATATTGAAATTGCTTTGTACGAATATGGCAATGATGGGTTATCAAAACAATCTAATTATATCCGCCAAATTGCTCCTCTTTCTACAGATCTCGATTTGATTTCAGAAAAACTATTTTCTTTAAGTACCAATGGCGGTAACGAATATTGTGGAGCAGTAATCCAAGATGCAACCAAACAATTAAAATGGGCAAAAGACAACAACAATATGAAGCTCATTTATATTGCAGGAAATGAAGAATTTAATCAAGGAGGAATCAACTATAAAGAAGCGATTAGTAATGCGTTGAAAAATGATATTTATGTAAATACTATTTTTTGTGGAAACAAAACAGAAGGTATCAATACATTATGGAAAGATGGTGCCGATTACGGGAAAGGAAAATATTTTAATATCGACTCTAACCAAACAGTAAGATATATAGCAACTCCTTATGATGACGAAATTACAAAGTGTAATGAAAAAATAAACAAAACCTACATCGGTTATGGTTCGAAAGGTTCTGAGAAAAAAATGAATCAGGAAGTGCAAGACAGAAATGCTCAAGGAGTTTCGGTCTCAAATTACGCCGAGCGTGCAGTAAGTAAATCGAAAGCGGCTTATAAAAATGATAGCTGGGATTTGGTTGATAAAGTAAAAGACGATGCAACTGCTATTTCTAAAATCAAAAAAGAAGAATTACCAAAAGAGTTTCAAAACAAATCTGCGGCCGAACTAAAAGTAATTGTTGCACAGAAAACCAAAGAAAGAGAAACTATTCAGAAAGAAATTGGTGAACTAGCAAAAAAACGCCAACAATATATTGATACAGAAGCAAAAAAAACCAAGAAACAAGATGACCTAGGCAATACCATAAATACATCAATTATTGCTTTTGCTAAAATCAAAGGATATACTGTCGAGAAATAAAAAACACAATAAAATCAATCATTTAAAACCATGAAAAAGAAGATTCTCTTTTTGCTATTTATCGGAGCTTTTTGCGCTAGCTTTTCATGTATTCGTAAAGAAGATAAAACACAATCATCTATAAACTCAAAGTCGATTTATTCTTCTACAGAAAAATTAAAAGATCAAGTAAATGAGGTTAAAAACTTTGTAACTAAATCTTCTAAATACAATACCGAAGTTGGTTTCTTTTTGGACATGGGAATTACATCGGGTAAAAAACGCTTTTTTATATATGATTTAAAAAACAATAAAGTTCTTGACAAAGGTTTGGTTGGACATGGTTCTGGTTCTGAAACTGGGATTCCTGGGAAACTAAAATTCAGCAATATTAAAGATTCTCATAGCACCTCGTTAGGGAAATATGCAATTGGTAATTCTTATAATGGCACATTTGGTAAAGCATACAAATTATATGGTTTAGACAAGTCCAACAGTAATGCCTTTGATCGAAATATAGTCTTACACAAATATTGGGACATTCCATTTGAAGAACAAAACAAGCCTATTCCCAACAGTCTTGGCTGTCCTATGGTTAATGAAAAGTTTTATGGTGTAATTCAAAAAATAATTGATAAGTCTAATAAAAAAATCATTCTAGTTATTTACCATTAAAACCCATTCAAATTTTTGTTATTTGCAATCTAACATCACATTAAACAGATCCTATAAATTTTAAACACATGATAAATAAAAAAATAATAACAGCAACCTTATTATTGATTGGAGCATTTGCATTTGCACAAAAACCAATCTTTACAACAGCTAAAGTAAAAGCTGCAACAGTATATTTTAATGCTGCTGAGATTTCGCAAACCGCAAGTATTACTCTTCCTTTAGGAACAAGCGAAATTGTGATAAAAAATGTCGCTGTAGACTTGAATGAAAGTTCTATTCAAATAGGAACTCCAGCATCAGTAACGGTGCTTTCTGTACAGTTCACCAACAATTATATTTCCGAATATGAAGTTGATACTAAATCTCCAGCATTAAAAAGAGTACGAGATAGTATCGTTTTGGTTCAGAAAGAAATTCAGAAAGTTAATAATACAATCAATTCTGAAACAAAAACAATTCAGCTTTTGGATAAAAACCAACAAATTTCTGGCGTTAATTCTGGCTTGAATGTAACCGAATTAATGAAAATGGTAGAGTATTATAAAACCAAGCAACTCGAAATCGCTAATACGATTAATACCCTTTCGGAGAAACAACAAAAGCTAAATGGAATATTGCAAAAATTAAACAATAAGCTCGAAGTTGATTCTAGCAAAGAGGAAAAAACCTCATCTGGTAAATTAATTGTTCAGGTTATGAATGATGTTGCTGGTGCCATACCATTAGATATTTCGTACTTAACTAATAATGCAACTTGGACTCCTTTTTATGACCTACGTGTCGAAAGTGTTACTTCGCCTATTAATATGATGTATAAAGCACAAGTAATACAAAACACAGGAATTGATTGGAAAAAAGTAAAACTTACTTTATCTAGTGGCTATCCGAATCAGAATAATCAAGCCCCAATTTTAAGCTCATGGTTTTTAAGAAATAACGACCTTAATCAAAATGGTTACAGTCAAAGAAACAAAATGAACCAATTACAAAGTAGAGTTGCTGATGAAAACACATTGTCAGAAGTTGTTGTTACAGCATTACCGGCATCAAAAAAAATGGTACGATCATCTGTTTCTAACTATACAACTGTAGAAGAAAATCAACTTAATGTTTCTTTTGATATTGATATCCCTTATGATATTTTATCAAATGGGAAAGTTCATAGTGTTTCGCTTAAAGAAATAAAATTGCCTGCATCATACAAATATTACGCAGCTCCAAGAGTTGAGAACGAAGCCTTCCTTCTTGCTGAAATTGCTGATTATAGCAAATACAATTTATTAAGAGGAGAAGCCAATATTATTTTTGAAGGAATGTATGTTGGTAAAACATTTATAGAGCCAAGCCAAACTAGCGATACTTTAAACTTGAGCATGGGTCGTGACAAAAAAGTTTCTATAAAACGTGAAAAAGTAGCTGATAAATCTGGAACTAAATTTTTATCTACTAAAAAGGAGCAAACCTTCACTTATGATATTACAGTTAGAAACAACAAAAAAGAAGCTGTTGAACTTTTATTAAAAGACCAATATCCTTTAAGCACTGATAAAGAAATTGAAATTGAATTATTACAAAGTAGCAGTGCCAAAGTAAATACCGAAACTGGAATCTTGACTTGGCAATTGCAAATGAAGCCCAACGAAATCAAGAAAATCAGAATTAGCTATAAAGTAAAATACCCCAAAGATATGGTGCTAAATTTATAAGGCTCTCTTTAAAACAAAATCCCGATACACATTTAATAGTGTATCGGGATTTTTACTTTTAATCTGTTATAGAAAATAGTCTCAAGATTTTTAAAATTCTTTCAGCGCCATTACTTTTGTAAAACCGCGTTATCCGAGTCCCTTTATAGACAATCTATGACTGAAAACTATAACATGCAGGAAAACTGAGACCGAGACTGAGACTAAACTACGGTGCTGGATCTGGAATTACTGCGTGAACTGCATTGATTTCGGCAATAACTTCTTCTGATAAGGTAAGATTAATAGAATCTATATTTTCTTTTAATTGTTCCATTGTTGTTGCTCCAATTATTGTACTCGTAACAAATGGTTGCTGATTAACAAAAGCCAGTGACATTTGTGCAAAATTCAAACCATGTTTGTTTGCGATTTCTTGATACATACGAGCCGCTTTTGTACTTTGCTCGCTACTATATCTTGTATATTGTGGAAATAAACTTATTCGTGAATTTGGATGTTTTTCTCCTGATAAGAACTTACCTGATAATACTCCAAATGCCATTGGTGAATAAGCCAACAAACCTACGTTTTCTCTCATACAAACCTCAACAGAAGCATTCTCGAAAAGGCGGTTTAATAACGAATATGGGTTTTGAATTGTCTTAATACGTGGCAGATTATTATATTTGTTCTCTTCTAGAAAACGCATAATTCCCCAAGGGTTTTCATTAGAAAGTCCTACGTGCTTGATCTTACCTTCTTTTATAAAACCTTCCATCGTTTGTAGAACTTCATGGATATTATCTTCCCATGCGTCATCTTGGATTTTAAGTCCGCGTTGTCCAAAACAATTTGTTTTGCGTTCTGGCCAATGTAATTGATATATATCTACATAATCCGTTTGTAATCGTTCCAAACTTTTGTCTAATGCATATTTTAAACTTGCTGGTGAAAAATCTATTTTCTCACGCATATAAGAGAAATTATCATTTGGTCCGGCAATTTTGGTTGCCAAAACAACATCTTCTCTTTTTCCTGATTTTTTAAACCAGGTTCCTATAATTTTCTCTGTGCTTCCGTAAGTTTCTTTACTTGCAGGAATCGAATACATCTCGGCAGTATCAAAAAAATTAACGCCTTGTTCTAAAGCGTAATCCATTTGTGCATGTCCTTCGGCTTCCGTGTTTTGTTGACCAAAAGTCATCGTCCCTAAGTTGATTTTACTTACTTTAATATCAGTGTTTGGAATTGTGGTGTATTTCATTTTTATGAGGTTCTAAGTTGCTAAGGCGCTAAGTTTGCCTTTTCCGAATTATAATGTCTCAAAGGTACAAAGGGAATAAAGAATAGGAAATAAGACAAAGGTTAAAAAAGGTACAAAGTTGTGTTTAGGAGGTTCAAAGTTGCAGAGAAACAAAGGGAAAGAGGTTTTCTAGCTTATTCAATAAAAAAAGGTCCAAAGCTAAAAACTCTGAACCTTTGTTTCTTAGAACCTAAGCGACTCTAGTTAATACTATTCAACATATCAGCAATTTCATCTAATCTTGGTGTTAAGATGATTTCGATTCTACGGTTTTTAGCTTTTCCTTCTGGAGTTGCATTGCTTGCCAATGGTGAGAATTCTCCACGACCAGCAGCTGTTAATTTTTGTTTGTTGATTTTACTATTTTCACTCAAGATTGCTACAATTGCAGTTGCTCTTTTGGTTGATAAATCCCAGTTGTTTGCGATTACTCCTGAACCAACATACGGATCATCATCTGTATGTCCTTCGATTAGTACTGAAAGATCTGGATTGTCTCCTAATACTTTTCCTAATTCTACTACCGCTTTTTTACCTTCTGTTCCTACTGACCAGCTTCCTGAATTAAAAAGTAATTTGTTTTCCATCGAAACATATACTTTCCCGTTCTTTTGCTCTACTGTCAATCCTTTTCCTTCAAAACCATTCAATGCTTTCGAAAGGGTTTCTTTTAGCTTTTTCATAGCCTCTTCTTTAGCGGCTATTAATGCTTCTAATTCATTTAATCGTTTTGCTGTTTTATCTAAACGTGCTTGTTCTGCTGCCAATGCTTTTCCTTTAGCCTCTAATTGCTCTAACAACTCACGGTTTTTATTCATATTGTTTTTTAAAGCATCATCACTATTTTTCTCTAGTGCATTGTACGAGTCTTGTAAAACTTTTAATTTGTTTTGTGCAGCAGCATAATCCGCTTTTTGCTTTTCTAATTCTGCTTTGGTTGCACTAAGGCTTTTATTTAATCCGTCGCGATCTAACTCTAATTGATTTTTTGCTTTAAGCAAATCAGCATTTTCATCAGATATTGAACGGTTTTCTTTTTTTAAATCGGCAAATTTTGTTTCTAAATCATTGTAAATTTTTTTAGATACACATGATGTTGTAAGTACTAATACCAATAATCCGATTGAGGCTTTTTTAATCATTTTTAATTGTGGTGTTTATTATTTGAGATACTATTATTTTATGTTATTACAGTCAATAGCCCTGATTGAAGCGAACTGACGGAGTAAATAGCTCCTAAGTAAATTTTACTCAGAATCGCAATATAAGCTTAAAATTGATGTATAACTAACAATAATGATACCATTAATCTTCGATTTCGACTAAAACTGGGCAATGATCCGAATGTACTGCATCTGGTAATATGACAGCTCGTTTTAATTTATGTTGCAATGTATCGCTAACTAAATTATAATCAATCCTCCATCCTTTATTGTTTCCTCTTGCTCCTGCGCGGTAACTCCACCAAGAATAATTGTGAGGCTCTTTGTTAAAATGACGAAAACTATCTATAAATCCTGTTTTCATGAAACCATCTAACCAAGCACGTTCCGCAGGTAAAAATCCTGAAACAGTTTTGTTACGAACTGGGTCATGAATATCTATTGCCTCGTGGCAGATATTATAATCTCCACAGATAATAAGGTTTGATATTGTTTTTTTAAGCTCATTAATATAGGTCTGAAAGTCATCCATGAACATAAATTTATGATCTAATCGCTGAATATTTGTTCCAGACGGAAGATATAAGCTCATTACAGAACAGCTATCAAAATCTGCTCGAAGGTTTCTTCCTTCAAAATCCATGTGCTCGATTCCAGTTCCGTAAACTACATTATTTGGTTTTATTTTTGAAAGGATGGCAACGCCACTATATCCCTTTTTTGTAGCTGGATAATAATACTGATATGGGTAACCTGCTTTGGTAATATCGTCTACAGGAATTTGATCTTCTGTGGCTTTAATCTCCTGAAGACAAATAACATCCGGATTAGCATGTTGCAACCAATCGATAAATCCTTTTGAAATTGCTGCACGAATTCCGTTTACGTTATAAGAAATAATTTTCATTACAATTTTGTTTTATGTATTTCAAATGTAATAAAAAAGCGGAAAGTTTGGGTAAGAAATAAGGAAAAGTAGAGTTTTTTGTTATCTTTGTTTCCTGCTCTAAAAAAACAAATTGTACATGGGTTTAGTTACCGCGAAAGAAGTTGCCAAGGCAATAAATGTTGACAAGTACGGGGTTCTAGGTACTTTCTCTGGTTGGGTCCTCATGAAGGTGCTAAAGATATCGACCTTGAATAAGGTATACGATAGGAACAAACATTTGGAAGATGTTGCCTTTTTGAACGGAATTTTAGATGATTTACAAATCAAATTTGAAATTCCAGAAGAAGATTTAAAACGATTACCTAAAGAAGGTGCTTATATTACTATTTCAAACCACCCTCTTGGTGGTATTGATGGTATATTATTGCTAAAATTAATGCTTGAAAGAGAGCCTAATTTTAAAATTATTGCCAATTTCTTATTACACCGTATTGTTCCGCTTAAAAAGTATATCATGCCTGTAAATCCTTTTGAAAATCATAAGGATGCCAAATCAAGCGTAGTAGGAATTAAAGAAACTTTTCGTCATTTAAGTGATGGAAAACCTTTGGGTATTTTTCCTGCCGGTGAAGTTTCTACTTATAAAGATGGAAAATTGGTCGTTGACAAACCTTGGGAAGAAGGTGCTATTAAATTAATTCGAAAAGCCAAAGTTCCAGTTGTTCCTATATATTTTCATGCCAAAAACAGTAAATTATTCTATTGGCTTTCTAAAATAGATGATACATTACGTACAGCAAAATTACCATCGGAGTTGCTTACTCAGAAAGATCGTGTTATTAAGGTACGTATCGGTAAACCTATTTCGGTTAACGAACAAAACGAAATTGAATCTTTTGAAGATTATTCAGAATTTTTAAGAAAGAAAACATATATGCTAGCTAATCCTTTTGAAAAGGAGCACAAATTGCTAGATACTGCCAACTTAAAAATTCATAAAAGCCCAAAACAAATTGTTACTCCTGCAAACGGAAACAAAATAAATGCCGAGGTTGAAGCTTTAAGAAGTACTGATTGTAGATTACTACAAAGTAAAAACTACGAAGTCTTTTTTGCTTCTGCTAAAAACATTCCGAATATATTACACGAAATTGGACGCTTACGCGAAATTACTTTCCGTGAAGTTGGTGAAGGTACAAATGAGCCTATCGATATTGACAAATACGATCAATATTACCACCATATGTTTTTATGGGATGATGATGCCAAGAAAATTTCTGGAGCTTACCGTATGGGACTAGGTTCTGAGATTTATCCTAAATACGGAATGGATGGTTTTTACCTAAATGACCTTTTTAGATTCGAACCAGAACTTCATGATATGATGCATAAATCTATCGAAATGGGTCGTGCTTTTATCATTAAGGAATACCAACAAAAACCAATGCCTCTTTTCTTATTATGGAAAGGAATCATTCATACAACGCTACGTTACCCTGAACACAAATATTTACTTGGTGGCGTAAGTATTAGCAATCAATTTTCTGATTTCTCAAAATCATTGATGATTGAGTTTATGAAATCAAATTATTACGATCCTTATATCGCTCAATACATTCACCCTAAAAAAGCATACAAGGTAAAACTGAAGGATGCTGATAAAGACTTTATTTTTGATGAAGCTGAATCAGATTTGAATAAGTTTGATAAAATTATCGACGAATTAGAACCTGGAAATTTACGTTTGCCTGTTTTAATTAAAAAATACATCAAGCAAAATGCACGTGTTGTTGCTTTTAATGTTGACCCATTATTCAACAATGCTATCGATGGTTTAATGTACATTCGTATTGCCGATATTCCTGAAAGCACTATGAAACCAGTTATCGAAGAATTCCAAATAGAATTGGAAAGAAAGCTAGCTGAGAAAGACGATTAAATCTTAGCTCATATATAAAAACAAGAATCCCGTTTCATAAAATTTGAAACGGGATTTTTTATGTTTTAAAACCAAATTGATTGTTGCAATATGGAATCGAAAGAATTGTTATTTACAAAAAAAATGATTCTTATAAAATGATAAATCGCTAGAAAGATTCCCAATCCATAAGCCAACTTTTTATTGTATAAAAGCGTATTGAAATATTCTTTTTTTGTAATTAACTCAGTTACCAACACTATAATAGTCACCCAACAAAAAGCAATAACAAAAGGACCTAATATATGGTAACTAACCGATTTATAAAGATCTCCTTGGTAAAAATAGACTAATGATTTAGTAATTCCACATCCAGGGCAAGGAAAGCCCGTGAGCATCTTAAAGGGACAAAATGACTGATCCGTTTCTAAATGATCATTATGATTATTTAACATTAAAAAAAACGGAACCATCAGTGTAATTACTGCACCGATAATTCCGTAAATCTTACGTTTTGTTCTGTTATTAATTGTATAGTTTGTTGATATCACCTTGTACTATCATTGCTGCAACCATAGGGAAAACCAACCCTAAAAAAATTAATAAAATAGATTGATCTTTTTGAGGCTCGCCAGTTCTTTCATAAACTTTAGGTAATGCTTCTCTTCCTGCTAGATAATAAAAATAAATATTAACAGGCATACAACAACCTGCAAAAATTGCAACAGGCTCCGATATAACAACTTTGCCTGAAACAGCATTAAGAACTTCAGCTACTTTTATATTCCAATAAATCAAATATAATCCACAAGTTAAAAAACTAAAAAGCAATACCATAATAGGATCTACTTTAAACACAGGGATCGGATCATTAAAATTATTCGACGTTTTTTGTAATTCCATTTTTTGTTTTTGAATTGGTTAATTCCTACTCTTTGGATTTTCGGTTACTCCTGAAATTTAAAAAAAACTACCTAAGGTATTTCGTTCAAAAAAATCAGCGACAATATTATTGAAAATTAATAACAAAAACTAATTATCATTTCAATATTTAGAAGAAAAAACTCGTTATTAAATTCAAAAAAAACTAAAACTAAATCCTTACAAACAAACCGCTTTAATCTTGTCAACAATCACCTGTGCTAAGCGTTCATGACTCTCAAATGTCCAACCAGCAATATGTGGCGTTAAGATTACCTTTCTTCCGTCTAATAAATACTGAAAAGCTTCTGGAGTATTCTTATCCTGAAATAGTGTTTCGAAAGATAATTTCTCATATTCCAAAACATCCAAACCTGCTCCAAGCACTTTACCCGATTCCATAGCAACTACCAAATCGGCAGTCACAATGTTTTTCCCTCTTGAGGTGTTGATAATCCAAATTGGCTTTTTGAATCCGTTGATAAATGTAGCATCTACCATTTTATCCGTTTCTGGTGTCCACGGAATATGTAAACTCAACACATCGGTTTTTTCTTGAAGTTCTTTTAACGAAACTTGCTTGGCATTTTCATCACCTACATTATCTTGAATATCGTAACATAAAACTTCTACATCAAAACCTCTTAGCTTTTTCGCAAAAGCTTTACCCATATTCCCATAACCTATAATACCTACAGTTTTACCATCAAGTTCATGACCTCGGTTGCTTTCTCTATTCCATTGTCCCGAGCGTATTTCGCTATCAGCAAGATTCAGCTTATTAAAAAGAGAAAGAATCATTCCTAATGTGTGTTCAGCAACTGCATTGCGGTTTCCTTCGGGAGCAGCAATAAGTTCAATATCTTTAGATAAGGCATAATCGCAATCAATGCTTTCTAAGCCTGCACCAACTCTTGCTATAAATTTCAAATTAGTCGCTTTATCAATAAATTGCTTGTCTATTTTAAAACGACTTCTAATTACAATCCCTTGATAATCCTGAATTTTTGCTTCAATTTCTTCTTTAGTAGAAGTAAAATCTGCATGGTTTTCGAATCCTGCTTCTTGCAATTGTTCCCATAGAATTGGGTGATTGCTATCGATATGTAAAACTTTAATTGGCATGAAATTATAACTTAAATTAGACAAACAAAGTAACAAAAAAAATATGGGTTATACCCTTTCCTAATTAAATTGAACGTACCAAAACTGCCCTAAAAACCAATATTTGCTACTTTATTCGTTATATTTTTTTTAACTTTGAAAATAATGCATTTTTAACCTTATTCCAAAAAATGAAATTAACAAAAACATTTAAAGCCTTTTTTCAAAGTGAAAAATCTGGTGGGCTGCTCTTACTTTTCGTAACGCTACTTTCTCTTTTTCTTGCAAACTCTATATTTCAAACGGACTATATTGCTTTTTGGGAAACCAATATCGGACATCACTCAATAACTCATTGGATAAATGATGGTTTGATGACTATATTTTTTCTTTTAATAGGATTAGAATTAGAACGTGAAATTTATCAAGGTGAATTAACCAGTATAAAAAATGCTTCTTTACCCATTTTTGGTGCTTTAGGCGGAATGTTAGTTCCTGCTGGAATATTTTTATTACTAAATTTTGGAACTGCTACACAAAATGGAGCTGGAATCCCAATGGCAACCGACATTGCTTTTGCTATCGGAATCTTATCTCTTTTAGGAAACAAAGTACCTTCTTCGCTTAAAGTCTTCCTTACCGCTCTTGCTGTAATCGATGATTTAGGTGCTATTATAGTTATTGCATTGTTTTACACTACAAGCATATCTTTTATAAACTTAGCTCTTGCTTTTGGTGTTTTAGGAGTGTTATTTATTTTTAACAGAATGAAAGTTCACAACCTATTTGTTTATTTGATTGGTGGAGTTATCATGTGGTATTTCATGCTTAATTCTGGTGTTCACGCTACAATAACAGGTGTTTTACTTGCTTTTGTAATTCCGTTTGGAGATGGTAGTAAAAATACTTCTTCTTATAAACTACAGCACTTTTTACACAAACCAGTCGCGTTTTTTATCTTACCGTTATTTGCTTTGGCCAATACTTGTATCGCTATTAACTCTGACTGGCACGAAGGATTAAGCCATCCTAATGCATTAGGAATTATTATAGGCTTGGTAGTTGGAAAACCATTAGGAATAACCTTATTTGCTCTCTTAGGCGTTACATTAGGAGTTTGCACACTACCAAAAGATCTGAAATGGTCATATGTTATAGGTGCTGGGATGCTAGGCGGAATTGGATTTACAATGTCTATCTTTATCACCTTGCTTGCTTTTGATGAGCCAGAGGTAATTACTTTTTCTAAAATAGCCATTTTGCTTGCCTCTTTCATAGCAGGATTATTAGGCTTCGTTTACCTAAAATTCTCTCTTTCAAAGAAGAAAGTGAAACACGCTTAAAATCAAAAAAGGACTTTCAGTTTAAAACCGAAAGTCCTTTTTTTATAAGTCTTACTTTAAAGATTACCCTTTAATTTGTTTCAGAGAAGTTTTAATACCTTTTATTAATGATGAACTAAAACCATTGTGTTCCATTTCATTCAAACCAACTATCGTACAACCTTGTGGCGTAGTTACTCTATCGATTAACTGTTCTGGGTGTACTTTCTCTTCTAATAACATCTTAGCGGCTCCTTTTACAGTTTGTGCTGCAATTGCCAATGCTGTCTGAGAATCAAATCCTATTTCGATACCCGCTTGCATCGAAGCACGAATATATCGCAACGCGTAGGCTGTACCGCAAGCTCCTAAAACAGTTGCTGCATCCATTAATTTTTCATCAATAATTGGAGCAGTTCCTAAATCTTCAAATAAAGAAACAACAGGCAGTGCTTGTGTTCTGTCTTTTTCACTAAACGAAATACAGGTAGCCGATTCTCCAAATTGCGCCGCAATATTAGGCATAATTCGAACCACATGATGTTGTTGATTGGTTTTATCCTGAAGTACATCTATTGCCAAACCACTTACTGCAGAAGCAATTGTTTTATTAGAAATTACTGGAAGAATTTCAGCCAAAACTGTATCAACCTGATAGGGCTTTATAGTCAGAACAATCAGATCTGCTTCTTGTATGTTGTATTTATTATCAGATGAAACCGTAATGTCTAATTCTTGCAAATACAAAATATTAGCTGTATTTCTTCTGGTAATAGTAACTTGATTGTTCTTTGAAAATTTTGCAATTCCTAAGGCTATAGAAACCCCAAGGTTCCCTCCTCCTATTATGTGTACTTTCATTCTGGTTGTAATTTATAGTTTTTTGGTTGTTTTGGTTCAATAGTTTGAGCCTTATTAGAACTCTAAAAGCATAAATATAGTGGTTAGTTATATTTAAGTTCATGCTAATTTTTATAATAACTTACCTTTTAATAGTAAAGATGCAATCGAAAAATAAATAACTAATCCCGTTACATCTACCAATGTAGCAACAAATGGTGCCGATGAAGTCGCTGGATCCAACTTAAGTTTCTTTAACATAAATGGTATCATCGAACCCGAAAGTGTTCCCCATAATACAATGAATAATAAGGAAATTGAAACTGTCATTGCAACAAAAAACCAATGAGCTCCATATTCATAAAAACCTGATTTTTGCCAAATCATAATCCTTACAAATCCTACAATTCCTAATATAGAACCTAATAAAAATCCAGAAGCAATTTCTTTTTTCATTACATACCACCAGTCTTTTAGCGTCAATTCTTTTAGTGCCATAGCACGAATAATAAGCGTTGCTGCTTGCGAACCTGAGTTACCTCCACTAGAAATAATAAGTGGTACGAATAATGCTAAAACTACTGCCTTCTCTATTTCGCCTTCAAAAAAGCCCATTGCAGATGCAGTAAACATTTCTCCAATAAATAAAACTACCAACCAGGTAGCTCTTTTTTTAACCATTTCAAAAAGAGTTGTTTCTACATATGGTAATTCAAGCGCTTCTAAACCTCCAAATTTCTGAATGTCCTCTGTATCTCTTTTTTCTATTTCTTCCCTAATAACATCGATAACGTCATCAATAGTAATACGACCTACCAAACGTCCTAGTTCATCTACAACAGGAATTGCCTCTAAATCGTACTTTTCCATGATACGTCCTACTTCGACATCTGGAGTACTTACATCCACATAATGCAGCTTTTTAATATAAACTTCACTAACTGGAGTTCTTGTAGAAGTAGTTAATAAATCTTTAAGTGACAAACGTCCTTTTAATCTATCCTCATCATCAACTACATAAATAGAATGCACTCTAGAAATATTTTCTGCCTGAATTCTCATTTCTTTCACGCAAGTAAGTACGTTCCAATTTTCATTGACTTTTACTAACTCTTTGTGCATGATACCTCCGGCAGTATCCTCTGCATAACGTAATAAATCAACAATGCCCTTAGCATGTTCTACGTCTTGAAGTTCTGATATTACTTCGGCTTTTCTATCTTTCGATAACTCACCAATAATATCAGCTGCGTCATTTGTCTCTAATTCATCAAGCTCCTCCGCAATCTCTTTTGGCGAAAGCCTACTTAATATATTCTCACGCAAATCTTCATCTAATTCTAGAAGAATCTCTGCGGTTTTCTCACTATCTAATACTTTAAATATGTATGTTGCTTTATCGAAATCTAATTCATCTAAAATTTCGGCAATATCAGCATGGTGAATATCATTCAGTAAAACTTCCAATTGCTTGTCGTTTTTACTCTGAATGAGTCTTTCTAATTCTTGTATTAGACCTTCGCTGATTTTAAACTCCATCGGCTTCTATTTTTTGAGTTAATGCTATAAATTCTGCCACGCTAAGTTGTTCCGGACGCAAATCAAAGATAGTATCTTCTCTTAGTTTGTCTGATAAATTTAACGTTTTCAAACTGTTACGTAACGTTTTTCTACGTTGTTGGAACGCTGTTTTCACAACTGTAAAGAATAACTTTTCGCCACAAGGCAAACTGTAGTCTTCTTTTCGGGTCATTTTCATAACACCCGATTTCACTTTGGGGGGCGGAATAAATACATTCTCATCTACTGTAAACAAGTACTCAGTATCATAAAAGGCCTGTGCTAAAACCGAAAGTATTCCGTAAGCTTTTGATCCTTTCTTTTCGCAAATACGTTGCGCGACTTCCTTTTGGAACATTCCAGAAAATTCAGGAATCTGGTCACGGTATTCAAGAGTTTTAAAAACAATTTGAGTCGAAATGTTATATGGAAAATTCCCAATTATAGCAAATTGCTTCTTCTCAAAAACTTCATTTATATCATACTTCAAAAAATCTTTTGAAATAATTTTATCTTTTAATTTTGGATAATTCTCATCCAGATACGTTACCGATTCCGTATCGATTTCGATAACATAAGTATTAATTGGTTTTTCCAACAAGTATTTTGTCAGCACACCCATTCCTGGTCCAATTTCAAGAACCTCTTCATATCCTTTTAAACTTAACGTATCTGCGATTGCCTTAGCGATGCTTTCATCTTTCAAGAAATGCTGTCCGAGATGTTTTTTGGCTTTTACTTTTTCCATTGTATTTTTTAAATTCTTAGATTATTGCTCCATTAGATTATTCGAAATATCGAACTATCTAAAAATTAAATAATCTATTAATGATCTGAGATAAACTCTAATTCTGTTCTAAAAGAAAGCATCTTATCTCCGAATAATCGCAATGCCTCCTGACTAAAATCTAGTTCATCTTCAAGATAATATTTGTCTAAGGTTTCTTTACTATCAGTTACATATTGAACCGAATAAGTAATTCCCCCCATTTCTTCATCTACTAAAACTTTCACAATTCTTGCAGATGAAAACTTTCCTGTTGCTAAAACTTCAGGAATATGTTTTTGTTGCATCCAATTTAACCATTGGTCATGCACACTTTCATGTATGTTTGTGGTAATGTTGTAAATAATCATTCTTTTTGATTTTTATATCATTAGACTCCTTAGATTGTCAGAATTTTAAAACCCAACAATCTGACAATCCAATAATTCTCTTTATAAATTAGTATCGCCTCTTAATTCCCTATATCTCTTTCTGGCATCTACAAAATAAATACTGTCCTGATGGTTAAAAATTACTTTCTCGTATAAAGCTTTGGCCTTTTCTGTATCCTTCAATTTCTTATTATAAATCTCTGCCGAAAAAAACAAAGCTTCATCAATATAAATTCCGTCACTATGCTGATCGATAATCAATTGATATTGGCTTAAAGCCGAATTATAGTCGCCTAAGTCTTCGTAAATTTGCCCTAATCGAAGCAAAGTTACGGCTTCTATTTCTTGTCCTTTAAAAGTTTTCAATATATTTTGAAATTGAGCTATTGCATCTTGGTTTCTATTTTGGTATATAAGATAGTCTCCCTTAGCGAATTGCTTCAAAGCAGTCTGAGTAGAATCTGCTACAGTGTTGTCATTTATCAATAGAAAATACTCCAAAGCATCGTTTGCAATCAACTGTGTACTAGCAGCTTTAATCGCTTTAAATTGTTTTAAAGCCCATGCAAAATCAGTTTTAAAATAACTAGTTTTAGCCGCTTTTAAACTCGCTTCATGAGCTATAACATCATTTTTTAAATCCAATTCTATCTGCGAATAATAAATTAATGCCTGATTAAATTTTTCTTCAAAAAGTAAAATATCAGCCAATTCCATCTTCGCTTGAGCTTGCTGATAGCCATTAAGTTGCAATTCAAGTGCTTTTTTTACTATTACTTTTGCTTCTTCTGGTTTCTTTAAGTCAAAAGCCAAAAAGTGAGCGTAAATTAACTGCAAGGATAAGGTAGAGGGACTTATATCATAAGTTGTAAGCAAAGCCTGAAGTTCCGTATTAATCGATGGATATTCTTTTTCGGTAGCCTTCTCAATTTTCATTTTATACAAATAGGTATTGGCCTGCACCAGCATCTCTATATCTTTAGTGTTTTCTAAAACAAAAGTCAAAATTTCTTTAGCTGCTTCAGGATCATCATCATCAATAGCAAATTGAGCCAGATTAATGATACTCAAAAGTGATTCGGGATTACGTTTATAAATGGCCTTTTCTTGAATAAATGCTTTTCCAAATTCTTTTTGTTGCACATAAAACCAACTCAAGTAGCGATTCCAAAAAACATCTTGTTCTTTTTGAGTTCTTAAAATAAGGGCTTTTCGCAATGCATCGTTAAACGTTGTATCGACTTCATCGGCCATAAATCTTGATAACTGACTCTGAATAAGTGGTGTGTTTTGTTGATTGGTATAAGACTCTGCTAATAATGTATCAATCATCATATCAGTCTTACCCATTTGTCCGTACAACAAACCAATTTGAAAATTAAAATTGTAACTCGGCTGAATTTTAGATGCCTGTTGATAGGCTTTTAGAGCATATTCTAGTAATACTTTCTTCTCAAAAGAATTAGCTATTCCAAATACTTCATTCGGACTTGTTATGATCTTATCCAAAGCCTCATCGTAGTATTTTTTGGCTTTAGCTTCATTTTTTTGCAATTGAAAATTATATCCCAATTCAATTAAAACAGTACCTTGCTTGTACTTATTAAAACGGTTTTGAATAATTTTTTCTGCTACATCAAACTGTTGTAATTGCTGATAGCATTCAATTGCTCTATAAAAATATTGTGTATTCGAAGGATAATTATCCAATAATTCCTGATAGCTGATTTTAGCTTTCTCAAAATCACCTTTATCATAATAGTATTGCGCTAACTGCTCATTTTGAGCAAAGGCAAAAGCAGACCACAACAAAACGATATAGATAAAAAGATTCTTCATATTCAGTTTTTAAGTTGTAGTCTTAGTAAACAGTCGCAGCTCTGAAAACTGCGACTGAAAACCAAATACTAATTAATCTATAATGTCAAATCCACAGTATGGACGTAATACTTCTGGAATTACGATTCCTTCTGGCGTTTGGTAATTTTCAAGAATTCCAGCAAGAACTCTTGGCAATGCCAATGAACTTCCGTTTAATGTATGTGCTAATTGATTCTTTCCGTCTTTATCTTTAAAACGTAATTTCAAACGATTTGCCTGAAAAGTTTCAAAGTTAGAAACTGAACTAATTTCTAACCAACGGTCTTGTGCTGTAGAAAAAACTTCAAAATCATATGTTAGCGCAGCTGTGAAACCCATATCACCACCACACAAACGTAAAATTCTGTATGGTAATTTTAATTCTTGTAAAATAGTTTTTATGTGCTCAACCATTCCGTCAAGCGCTGCATAAGAATTATCTGGATGCTCAACACGTACAATTTCAACTTTATCAAATTGATGTAAACGATTTAATCCACGTACATGCGCTCCATAAGAACCTGCTTCACGACGGAAACAAGGTGTATAAGCTGTATGTAATACTGGCAATTCATTTTCTGTTAAAATAACATCACGGAACAAATTCGTTACAGGAACTTCGGCAGTTGGAATTAAATATAAATCATCAATAGTCGAATGATACATTTGCCCTTCTTTGTCTGGCAATTGACCTGTACCGTAACCTGAAGCCTCATTTACCAAATGCGGTACTTGCACTTCATTATATCCAGCAGCAGTATTTTTATCTAAAAAATAATTGATTAAGGCACGTTGTAATCTGGCTCCTTTTCCTTTATAAACAGGAAATCCAGCACCAGCAATTTTTACACCAAGCTCAAAATCGATAATATCATATTTTTTTACCAAATCCCAATGTGGTTGTGCACCTTCATGCAACACTGGAATTTCTCCTTCTTCGAAAACATTCAAATTCTCTTCTGGAGTTTTTCCTGCTGGAACAATATCCGCTGGAAGATTTGGTAATGCATATAGTTTGTTAGTCAAATCTTGCGTCAAAACATCTGCTTTATCTGCTAACTCTTTACTTTTTTCTTTTAATACAACTGTTTTCTCTTTTAAGATAGCGGCTTTAGATTTCTCACCCGCTTTCATTAATTCACCAATATCTTTGGATAATTTATTAGATTCAGACAAAATGTTATCCAACTCAACTTGAGTTGCACGACGTTTTTCGTCTAGTTGCACCACTTCTTCAACAGCGCTCTTGGCATCGATATTTCGTTTTGCCAAAGCGGTGATTACTTTCTCCTGATTCTCTCTAATAAATGCGATTTGTAACATAGCTTAAATTTTGTAACTATTGTATTTTTATATTAAGGAAGCAAATTTAAGGAAATGTTTGCTAAGAATTGGACAAAGTTTAACACTAAAGACAATTTCTTACTTATAAAAACAAATTATTAGATTAAAGTTACTATACTTAGTTGCACAAAGACAACACAAAGACATACAAAAGTTTAGTTATACAGAGAAATAATACTTAATCCTCCTGAGCCGAGTCGAAGGATCACATAGTTTAAAGCAATATAATTCCAATCACTTTACAGCATCATTATTCTCAAATCTCTCTTTCTTCTTGTATCTGCCTTCTCTCTTCTACAAAAAATCTTTGCCCCTTTTGCTTCTCTGAACCTCTGAGCCTTCCCTTAAACCCTTTTAATTTCGTGTCCTACAAACTCTTCCAAAGTAGCAAACATATCATCTACCGAAAGAACTTCTAAATCAGGATGCGATTTTAAAAATCCAGCGTTAAGTGCGACCAGATTCTCTTCTATTTCATAAAAAGTATCATTATTAAGCAAATCTCTTATTGGGTTTACACCTTCTAATTTCCCTTTCAAGAATTTATTAAGTTTTACACTGCTCATTAATTTTACTTTTTTGCTTTGTTGCTGAAATAACTCCAAATGTTTGTCGGCACCTAGCAATGCCAAACCTTCTTCAATTAATTCATTTAATTCTGCATTCCAACTTGAATTATATACAAATTGAGCAAAATTCCCTTCTGTATATTGTGAAGTATAATAATCTAAATAATAACTCATTAAAGCATCTTCATGAATCAGGTCATCATCAATTTTTTCCTCACGCATTAAATTAATTACCGAAATATTTGAGTGAATTACATCTTGAAGATTTTCACTATTCATTGCCGTTTCAGAAATTATTATTCTACCGAATTCCATCTTATTTTGTGTTTTAGATTTTTGTTATGCAAATTTCAGTTAAATAAAAACAGAAAAGAAATACAATGTAATTTATATGACATTATATTAATCACTATTCTTCTTTTCGTTCATTTTTGCAACCAAGGCTTTCAATCGTAATGCTTTTTCTTTCTTCTCTTCTTGAATTTTAGCCTTTTTACGATTAAGCAACTTGGTATGCAAAGCCTTGTTTTTGGTGTTTTTCTCAGGTCCTTTAGCCATAATATAAACTCTTCTTAATTGTGCTACAAAGATAAAAAACAAATAGCAGAGATAAATTACAAACCTGCGCAATTATGAAGTTTAGTCATTGTTATACAAATTTAAATAAATACACTTTTCAAGACGTGCCCTTCGTAAACTCCAGGTCGGGCTATTCACTCCAAGTCCTCGCACTTCCTCCGTCAGGCTGTGGGCTATCCGTTACTATCCCTCACGCAACGAAGCCATTATTAACCAATCCAAAAATTAAAACTTAATCCCAATAAGAGGCAAACCCGATTTTCTTAATACAACTGTTCACAACAAAATAAAAGAATAGAAAAAACCTTTCATAGTAAATGTCGATTAATTTGACTAATTTGTGCAGAATAGACTATATAAATGAGTCACAAAGATTAAAAAAAGGTTAACGGGACATAAATGTTTATTGGAAAGAAACAAATAAATATAAACACCATAATTGGTTTGACAAAATATCAATAAAATACTAGGGATGAAAGACAGAATAACATTAGAATATTATGTTTTAGATGTGTTTTCCAATACAAGTTACAAAGGAAATCCATTATCAGTAGTTTTTACTAATGGAGATTTAGAATTAGGAGTATATAAAAATATAGCAAAAGAATTTGGATACTCAGAAACATCATTTGTTTATTACTCTAAAGAGCAAAAAGCATTGAATGTACGTTCGTTTACGCCAATGGGTTTTGAAATAGATGGTGCAGGGCATAACTTACTAGGAGCCGTTAGTGGAGCATTATTAAAAAAGTTACCAATCTTTGATGAACAAGATGAAAACAATCGTTTTGCAATCATGAAACATTCACCAATACGATTAACAGCAAGTTTTGATTCGGATACCCAATATCCTATTGTACAAATGCATCAGAAAAAGGCTGTTGTTAAACATCAAATCCCAACCTATAAAATAGCAATAGCACTTGGTCTCAAAATTGAAGATTTAGAAGTTAATATGCTTGTTCCAACGGTCGTGCAAACAGAAGTTGCACACGTAATGGTTCCAATTCGAAATACTCAATTACTCAACAATTGCACACCAGACAGTTCACTATTAATCGAAATTTCAAAAGAATATCAATTTGAAGGATTTTATTGTTTTACCATTACCGAAGAACATGAAGACAATATTGTTGAAGCTCGCTTTTTTAATCCTATAATCGGAATACATGAAGACGCGGCAACAGGAACTGCTGCTGGCCCTTTAATTGGTTTCTTAACAAAAGAGAAATATACACAACCAAATAAAGAATATAAGATCTTACAAGGCGTAAAATTAAATCAACCTTCCATAATTGAAGTAATGAGTAGAGAAAATGATACTTTGGTTGGAGGATCTTCTGCAATAACAATGTGTGGAGAACTTTATATTTAGAATTTACTGAAGAAAATTATTGATTACATCTTATTCAGATTATCTAATCTTTTTGGGTCAAACAAAAAACTTGGGGACAAATGTTTAAAAAGCTAAATTTGCAACATTAAAAAAAACTATTTTGGATTTAGAATTAGCTATATATTTTTTACCTCAAGGAATACTAGATTATTTTGATATAGTTTCGCATAAACTAGAAAATGAAGTGATCCATTTTTATCTTGAAGAAAAAAATGTCCTTCCTCAAGAATACAAAACAGAATTAGCCAAATCGAAAGGTTTTCTACCAGAAATTACAGTTGAAGACTTTCCTCTTAGAGGTAAATCAGTATTGCTACATATAAAAAGAAGAAGATGGACATTGATTAAATCCAATGAAATAATTAAACGAGATTGGGAAATTGTTGCCAAAGGAACACGAATTACAGCTGAATTCGCGTCTTTTTTAAAAGGTATCATTGGATAAAAATCCTGTAAGCGCAAGTAAATTTGGTAGCTATTACAATACTGATGGCAAAAAGTTGCAATATCTTTATAAAAATCATTTGAGTGATTTCAAGCTCTGGTCACAAAAACAACATGCTAAACAATGGTTGCTCTTTGGTAAAAACCTAGGAATGTACCTCAGTTTAGATGAAACTTCACTTTCCAATGGAGAACTCTATACTGTATTAACTAATAAAGCAGCTAAAGGAAAAAAAGGAGCTATAGTGGCTATTGTAAAAGGAACTAAGGCTGAAGTAATAATAGAGCTATTAAACAGAATACCTCCCTCTAGAAGAGACATGGTTAAAGAAGTAACTGTGGATATGGCTTCAAACATGAATTTAATAGTTAAAAAATGTTTCCCTAAATCTCGAATTGTCACTGATAGGTTTCATGTACAAAAACTAGCTACTCAAGCTGTTCAAGAGGAGCGAATAAAATTAAGATGGGAGATTATAGAACAAGAGAATATTCAATACGAAAGAAGTAAAAATACAGGAAAACCATACAGTCCAGAACTACTCTCAAACGGAGATACTAAAAAACAGCTTTTAGCACGCTCTAGATATGTATTGTTTAAAACTCCAAACAAATGGACGACTTCACAAGCCCTTAGAGCACAGCTATTATTTGAATTATATTTTTGCTTAACCCCAACTTTTACACTTGATCCAAGATTGAGGCAATACGGGATTCTTTAAAAACTGTCTTGCGTTAGTTTCTTGCGGAGATTCTTCGTGCCTCAGAAAGACAAGATTGTGTACGACAAAATTGGGCAAAAAAAAAGCCCTGTTTCGTTAGAAACAGGGCTTTAAAGAAAGGCGACGACATACTCTCCCACATAACTGCAGTACCATCTGCGCAGGCGGGCTTAACTACTCTGTTCGGGATGGGAAGAGGTGAGCCCCGCCGCAATAACCACCTTAAGGTCGTTAGTTGCTTTGGACAACTTTTCAATTGTTAATTATTAATTGTTGATTATTAATTATCAAGTGAACAATATCTTAACACACTGAGATAAAGAAAAAATATAATTTATTTAGAAAGTTTCTCCCCCACACCGTAGTGTGGGGAAAAGGGTGTACATAAGCTTACGGATTATTAGTACTACTCGACTATGACATTACTGCCTTTACATCTATAGCCTATCAACGTGGTCATCTCCCACGATCCTTAAAAGAAATCTCATCTTGTGGTGGGTTTCGCGCTTATATGCTTTCAGCGCTTATCCCTTCCAAACGTAGCTACTCTGCGGTGCTCCTGGCGGAACAACAGATACACTAGAGGTTTGTCCAATTCGGTCCTCTCGTACTAGAATCAGATCCACTCAAATTTCTTGCGCCCACAGTAGATAGAGACCGAACTGTCTCACGACGTTCTGAACCCAGCTCGCGTGCCACTTTAATGGGCGAACAGCCCAACCCTTGGGACCTTCTCCAGCCCCAGGATGTGACGAGCCGACATCGAGGTGCCAAACCCCCCCGTCGATATGAGCTCTTGGGGGAGATCAGCCTGTTATCCCCGGCGTACCTTTTATCCTTTGAGCGATGGCCCTTCCATGCGGAACCACCGGATCACTATGCTCTACTTTCGTACCTGATCGACCTGTATGTCTCTCAGTCAAGCTCCCTTATGCCATTGCACTCTACGCACGGTTACCAAGCGTACTGAGGGAACCTTTAGAAGCCTCCGTTACTCTTTTGGAGGCGACCACCCCAGTCAAACTACCCACCAAGCAATGTCCCCCGCAATCACGGGGTTAGGCCTCAGATAAACAAAGGGTTGTATTTCAACAATGACTCCACAACGCCTAGCGACGCCACTTCACAGTCTCCAACCTATCCTACACATCATTTATCCAAGGTCAATACTAAGCTATAGTAAAGGTGCACAGGGTCTTTTCGTCCCACTGCGGGTAAGCGGCATCTTCACCGCTACTACAATTTCACCGAGCTCATGGCTGAGACAGTGTCCAGATCGTTACACCATTCGTGCAGGTCGGAACTTACCCGACAAGGAATTTCGCTACCTTAGGACCGTTATAGTTACGGCCGCCGTTTACTGGGGCTTCAATTCAATGCTTCTCCGAAGATAACATCTCCTCTTAACCTTCCAGCACCGGGCAGGTGTCAGGCCCTATACTTCATCTTACGATTTTGCAGAGCCCTGTGTTTTTGATAAACAGTCGCCTGGACCTCTTCACTGCGGCCAGCATTGCTGCTGGCGACCTTTCTCCCGAAGTTACAGGTCTATTTTGCCTAATTCCTTAGCCATGAATCTCTCGAGCACCTTAGGATTCTCTCCTCAACTACCTGTGTCGGTTTACGGTACTGGTACTAATTACCTGAAGTTTAGAGGTTTTTCTTGGAAGCCCTTAGGCACACTATCTCTTCAACCGAAGTCTCCGAGTACTATCGTATTTCCCCAAGCCGTGTGGATTTGCCTGCACAGCTTATAGGTAGGTACTTCAACGAACTATTCCGTCAGTTCGCGGCGCTTTCATCACTCCGTCACCCCATCACAGTAATTAGTAGTACGGGAATATTAACCCGTTAGCCATCGACTGTCCCTTTCGGGTTCGCCTTAGGACCAGACTAACCCACAGCTGATTAGCATAGCTGTGGAAACCTTAGTTTTTCGGTGTGCGGGTTTCTCGCCCGCATTATCGTTACTTATGCCTACATTTTCTTTTCTAACCAGTCCAGCATACCTTACGATACACCTTCAACCCTGTTAGAATGCTCCCCTACCACTTACAGCATAGCTGTAAATCCATAGCTTCGGTAATATGTTTATGCCCGATTATTATCCATGCTCGTCCGCTCGACTAGTGAGCTGTTACGCACTCTTTAAATGAATGGCTGCTTCCAAGCCAACATCCTAGCTGTCTGGGCAGACAAACCTCGTTCTTTCAACTTAACATATATTTGGGGACCTTAGCTGATGGTCTGGGTTCTTTCCCTCTCGGACTTGGACCTTAGCACCCAAGCCCTCACTGTTGTGAAACATTATATAGCATTCGGAGTTTGTCAGGAATTGGTAGGCGGTGAAGCCCCCGCATCCAATCAGTAGCTCTACCTCTATATAACTTTATGCACAACGCTGCACCTAAATGCATTTCGGGGAGTACGAGCTATTTCCGAGTTTGATTGGCCTTTCACCCCTACCCACAGGTCATCCGAAGACTTTTCAACGTCAACCGGTTCGGTCCTCCACTGTGTGTTACCACAGCTTCAACCTGCCCATGGGTAGATCACACGGTTTCGCGTCTAACACTACTGACTAAAGCGCCCTATTCAGACTCGCTTTCGCTACGGATCCGTGGCTTAACCACTTATCCTTGCCAGCAACGTTAACTCGTAGGCTCATTATGCAAAAGGCACGCCGTCACCCCACGAAAGGGCTCCGACCGCTTGTAAGCGTATGGTTTCAGGATCTATTTCACTCCGTTATTCACGGTTCTTTTCACCTTTCCCTCACGGTACTGGTTCACTATCGGTCTCTCAGGAGTATTTAGCCTTAGCGGATGGTCCCGCCAAATTCAGACAGGGTTTCACGTGCCCCGCCCTACTCAGGATACCACTATCCTTTACACTCATTACCTATACGGGACTATCACCCTCTATGGTTCTACTTTCCAGTAGATTCTAATTCTTTGTGCAAGAAATCTCGTGGTCCTACAACCCCAATCATGCCGTAACATGGTTGGTTTGGGCTAATCCGCGTTCGCTCGCCACTACTTACGGAATCACTTTTGTTTTCTTCTCCTCCGCCTACTTAGATGTTTCAGTTCAGCGGGTTTGCCCACCTATCGGTGTACTATGTCTTCAACATAGTGGGTTGCCCCATTCAGGTATCTACGGATCAATTCGTGTGTGCCGATCCCCGTAGCTTTTCGCAGCTTATCACGCCTTTCATCGCCTCTGAGAGCCAAGGCATCCCCCATACGCCCTTATTTTGCTTATTGTACCAATCATAATTTAATATGACCGTTTTTTTTTGTTTTTATATTTTGTATTGTTACTCAATAAAAACGCTTTCTACTTTTTATTATTTTCTTATCTCAATATGTCAATGAACTTTTTCTTTTTAGATTAAGAAAATAGAGATTAGAGTATAGACTTAATCTATATTCTTTTTTTCTATATTCTATCTTCTTAAAGATAGTGGAGAATAACGGAGTCGAACCGTTGACCTCCTGCGTGCAAGGCAGGCGCTCTAGCCAGCTGAGCTAATCCCCCATTTTTAAAATGATGATGAATTATGAGTTATGAATTCGCTCATAAATGCTCAACTTCTAAAATTTCCTTTTATTTAAGTTTTAAATAGTAGTCCCGGGCAGACTCGAACTGCCGACCCCTACATTATCAGTGTAGTACTCTAACCAGCTGAGCTACGAGACTCTGTTTTACTTAAATTTATTATTTGAACTAACAGCAGAGTAATATAATCTTTAGAGATGAACCTTTAGTATCTTTCGTCTTCATTCCCTAGCGTGCATATAGCTAACACTAAGGCTCTAGAAAGGAGGTGTTCCAGCCGCACCTTCCGGTACGGCTACCTTGTTACGACTTAGCCCTAGTTACCAGTTTTACCCTAGGCAGCTCCTTGCGGTCACCGACTTCAGGCACCCCCAGCTTCCATGGCTTGACGGGCGGTGTGTACAAGGCCCGGGAACGTATTCACCGGATCATGGCTGATATCCGATTACTAGCGATTCCAGCTTCACGGAGTCGAGTTGCAGACTCCGATCCGAACTGTGACCGGTTTTATAGATTCGCTCCTGGTCGCCCAGTGGCTGCTCTCTGTACCGGCCATTGTAGCACGTGTGTAGCCCAAGGCGTAAGGGCCGTGATGATTTGACGTCATCCCCACCTTCCTCACAGTTTGCACTGGCAGTCTTGTTAGAGTTCCCGACATGACTCGCTGGCAACTAACAACAGGGGTTGCGCTCGTTATAGGACTTAACCTGACACCTCACGGCACGAGCTGACGACAACCATGCAGCACCTTGTAATTTGTCTTGCGAAAAATCTGTTTCCAAATCGGTCAAACTACATTTAAGCCTTGGTAAGGTTCCTCGCGTATCATCGAATTAAACCACATGCTCCACCGCTTGTGCGGGCCCCCGTCAATTCCTTTGAGTTTCATTCTTGCGAACGTACTCCCCAGGTGGGATACTTATCACTTTCGCTTAGCCACTGAGATTGCTCCCAACAGCTAGTATCCATCGTTTACGGCGTGGACTACCAGGGTATCTAATCCTGTTCGCTACCCACGCTTTCGTCCATCAGCGTCAATCAATTAGTAGTAACCTGCCTTCGCAATTGGTATTCCATGTAATCTCTAAGCATTTCACCGCTACACTACATATTCTAGTTACTTCCTAATAATTCAAGTTTAGCAGTATCAATGGCCGTTCCACCGTTGAGCGATGGGCTTTCACCACTGACTTACTAAACCGCCTACGGACCCTTTAAACCCAATGATTCCGGATAACGCTTGGATCCTCCGTATTACCGCGGCTGCTGGCACGGAGTTAGCCGATCCTTATTCTTACAGTACCGTCAAGCTGGTTCACGAACCAGGGTTTCTTCCTGTATAAAAGCAGTTTACAATCCATAGGACCGTCATCCTGCACGCGGCATGGCTGGATCAGGCTTGCGCCCATTGTCCAATATTCCTCACTGCTGCCTCCCGTAGGAGTCTGGTCCGTGTCTCAGTACCAGTGTGGGGGATCTCCCTCTCAGGACCCCTACCCATCGTAGCCTTGGTAAGCCGTTACCTTACCAACTAGCTAATGGGACGCATGCTCATCTTTTACCGTTGTGACTTTAATTGCTGAATGATGCCATTCTGCAATGCTATGAGGTATTAATCCAAATTTCTCTGGGCTATCCCTCTGTAAAAGGTAGATTGCATACGCGTTACGCACCCGTGCGCCGGTCTCTGCTCCCGAAGAAGCATACCCCTCGACTTGCATGTGTTAAGCCTGCCGCTAGCGTTCATCCTGAGCCAGGATCAAACTCTTCATCGTATATTTTTTATATTATATTGCGACTCAGATTCTATCGGTTATATTCAAATCTTGCGATTCTATTACTCTTTATTATTTGTTTCGAAATCTCTTTCGAAACGGCTGTCAATTCAATATGTCTAAGAACTTTCTCTTTATTTTTGTATCACTTGTTTCTCAAAGCGGGTGCAAAAGTAATGAACTCCTTTTTAACTGGCAAGATAATTTTGAAGTTTTTTTTAGAAATTTTTATTTCTAATTTTCTTCTCTAATCTTAGCAGTATTTCAAGGAACTTCGCTTCTTTTGCGGGGTGCAAATGTAACTTTCGTTTTCCAAACTCACAAGCTTTTTTTAATCTTTATTTTTAAAACTTTCGTTTCTATTTTTGATTGTTTGCTTGTCAGTATTTCAGTGAACGTCTTGTTTGTTGCGGGTGCAAAACTACCACCTTTTTATAGATAAACAATACTTTCCGCTTGTGTTTTTGCGTTTATTTTGAGTTTATTTCTTAATGTATTGATAACACTATATTTACGATTTGGTTGTTTTTGAGTTTCGTGAGTATTTTCGGTAGCTGTTTCTTGGTGATGCCCATTTTTAGTGGGATTCTCGCAAAGACGCAAAGACGCAAAGCTTATTATATTGTCGTTAAATATGTCGTTTATCCTCTATTTTACCCCTCCTAGCCCTGATAGAAGCGGAAATCCTTGCCCTTTTTTCTTTAAAAAGGACAAGATTGAAGCGCATAGCAGGTAAAAGCTCCTAGAAATAGGTGTGCTTATTAGTTTTTATTGTTTCATACTATATATAGTATACTTCGATACCTAAATATATAAAGTAGAAAAGTCTCCTTATATATATGATAGGTATATATAAAGAAGAAGCCTTCTCAATATGAGAAGGCTTCTTGTAATTTGCTTGAGAATAGAATTCTTAGTTTGTTTTCATTGGTGGTAAATCGAACGCTTTTGATTCGTGTTCGAAATTGTTACGGTGTGCTCCATCGCAGAATGGTTTGTTTGATGACAATCCGCAACGGCAAAGTCCTAATGCTGCTCTTCCTTGTAATCCGTACACTGTACCTTCTGAATCCATTATTTCGAAATCACCCTCTATCTTTATAGATCCGTTTTTATTAATTATCAACTTTGTCTTACTCATAATGCTCTTTTCTTTTTTTGCTCAAAGATTGCAAAATAATTTTCGAAGGTTTTGCATCGAGACATTGTTTTTACGTGTCTAAAGCTTAGTTTAAAACTATTCTATTTTATGAAGTTCATTCTAAAAAGCTGTCTCACTATAACACACAAAGGCTAGACTCGATTTGGCTTGACTTTGGTAATAATGGCTTGTCTTAGTTTTTGATCTTTTGCTCTAGGTTTAATTGTTTCTGTGGTGGGATTCGTTTCTTTAAAAACAAGATCTGTCCTAAATGGCTTGATTGATGCTCCATAACATGAAACCAGCAATATTGATTGGACCAATCGTATTCTTTTTGTACTTCGGCAAACCAAGCATCATCTCGTTTTTTAAGTTCTGCTATGGTTTTTGCTCTTACTTCATTATATATATCTAAATAGTATTGTACTTCATGTCCTTTGAATTCATCGCGTCCGCCTTTATCTAAATTCAATGCTACATCCCATTTTTTCTTTTCTTCTTCATTAAAGCCTCTGTTTTCAAAGGTAAAAACTTGATAATACGCTTCGGCTGCCGCTAGGTGCATTATTAAGGAACCTATTCTGTTTGCTTCGGCATCGTGTAAATAATCTATTTCATATTGGTTCATGTTCTTAACTGTGTTCTCAACACGTCTTTTGAGATCTTCTAACATTGAAATCATTGCGCCAATTTGTGGAGAAGCGCCTTCGACATTTCCAATTTGTGCTTTTAATGGTGGTTTTATTCCACTGCCTTCTAGCAACAGTCCATGATTGCCATCTGTACTTTCTTTGGTAGATGTGATTTTATATTCTTTAACTTTTGTCTTTTCTCCTTTTGAGATTCCTGTATTCCACTTTGGAATTTCGTCATTATTTACAACTGTTTCGAAACTTGAATTAAGCACTTTAACTGGTTCTAGTACCCCTTTGTCATTTTCTATAAATAATTCGAACTTATCAAAATAGAATTTTCCATTATATGAACACAGTCCGCCAAAGTTTAATGATTTTGTATTTGAGTCTATTGTTCCTTCTACTGTGTATGATTTCCATTCCTTTTCTTTAATAGGTCTATCTCTCATGTTATCAAAAAAACGGTCTTCATCATTTTTTGTATCTGTTCTTGCCCATACTCCTGCCCAAGCCGATGGATCATTTGTTTCTACTTTTACTGAAGCAATAACTTTAAACTTTTTCTTAGTGGCTGTTTGTATGTCTAGAGTTTGAGTAAAAGATGTCCAATCTCTTGAAACAATCTTTGGCGCTTGAGCATAAGTCAATAAATGACTTAAAAATAATAGTACTAATGCTGTTTTTTTCATTGTCTGTTTTTTATTACTAAAAGGTAAATGTATTACTATTTTTTTGAGTCTATTTATTCCTTTTTAGTTTTTTTTACACTATTTTAATTTTGTTAAAAACCGCTATAATCCTACTATTATTAAGCACTTATGTTAATATGTTTTTTATTTGACTCTCCGCTTTTATCTCCTAAATACTCGAAATGTTTTTCTGGGTTTTACTTTGCTTTAATTGCCTATTTGCAGTACCTGTTTACAGGAATTAACCTCTGATTTACTTGGGCTGAATGCGTCAAATTATTGTTCCTGCTTGTAGCAAAGATGGTGGGTTTTAGCCCAGATAGGAACGGCATCCTTTGCTTGCCTTCTTTAGGCAAGTAAAGATAAAGTGGATAGCTGGAAATTGCTCCTAATAAAAACAGTAAAACTCTCAATTCTATTGCTTATTTTTGCACAGAATTTATCATATTAAAATGTATAAAGTTGGCCGTTTGGTCGCTTTATCTGAAAAATAAAAATCAATTTTATGTTACAAAATCCTAAGAGATATACCATTACTGCTGCTTTACCTTATACTAACGGACCTATTCATATTGGCCATTTGGCGGGCGTTTACGTGCCTGCTGATATTTATTCTCGCTTTTTACGTATGCAGGGAAAAGATGTGGCTTTTATTTGTGGAAGTGATGAACATGGTGTGGCTATCTCGATGAAGGCTAAAAAAGAGGGGGTTTCGCCTCAGGAAATTATTGATAAATATGACGGAATTATCCGTAAGTCTTTTGAAGATTTTGGAATTTCTTTTAATAATTACTCTAGAACTTCGGCTAAGATTCATCATGATACGGCTTCGGAGTTTTTTAGAAAACTATACGATAAGGGTGATTTTATTGAGGAAGTAACGGAACAATTATATGATGCAAAAGCGAATCAGTTTCTTGCGGATCGTTTTGTGGTTGGTACTTGTCCTAAATGTGGTAATGAGGAGGCTTATGGTGACCAATGTGAAAAATGTGGTTCGACGCTGAATGCTACTGATTTGATTAATCCGAAATCGACTATTACTGGTGAAACTCCAATACTGAAATCGACTAAACACTGGTTTTTACCTTTGGATAGATATACTGATTTCTTGACGGAATGGATTTTGGTTGGACATAAGAACGACTGGAAACCGAATGTTTACGGTCAGGTTAAATCTTGGGTTGATGGTGGTCTTGAGCCTCGTGCTGTGACTCGTGACCTTGATTGGGGAATTGATGTTCCTGTGGATGGTGCCGAGGGAAAGAAACTATATGTTTGGTTTGATGCTCCTATTGGATATATTTCGTCTACTAAGGAATGGGCTGCTCGTGAAGGTAAAGATTGGGAACCTTATTGGAAGGATGAAGATACTAAGTTGGTTCATTTTATTGGTAAGGATAATATTGTTTTTCACTGTATTATTTTCCCTGCGATGCTTAAGGCTGAAGGTAGTTATATCTTGCCTGACAATGTTCCAGCTAATGAATTTTTGAATTTGGAAGGAAATAAACTTTCGACTTCTAAAAACTGGGCTGTTTGGTTGCACGAATATTTGGAAGATTTTCCGGAGAAACAAGATGTCTTGCGTTATGCATTAACTGCCAATGCTCCTGAAACTAAGGATAATGATTTTACCTGGAAGGATTTTCAGGCTAGAAACAACAACGAATTGGTTGCCGTTTTTGGTAACTTTATTAATCGTGTTGTGGTTTTGACTAATAAATATTACGAAGGAATTATTCCGACACCGAATGAATTAACTGAGATTGACCAAGCTACTTTGACGGAATTAAAAGCATATCCTGCTGTTATTTCTAGTTCTGTGGAGCGTTACAGATTTCGTGAAGCATTGGGCGAATTGATGAATGTTGCTCGTTTAGGAAATAAATACCTTGCTGACGAAGAGCCTTGGAAGGTTATGAAGGATAATCCGGAGCGTGTAAAAACTCAAATGTATGTAGCGTTGCAAATTGCGGCTGCATTGAGTGTTTTGTCTGAGCCTTTCCTTCCGTTTACTGCTAGCAAATTATCAAGAATTTTGAAAAATGAAGGTAAGCTTGCTTGGAGTGATATTGCTGAAAACTCTGATTTACTTCCTGCTGGTCATCAAATTGGTGAGGCTGAATTGCTTTTTGCTAAAATTGAGGATGAAGAAATTCAGAGACAAATAGACAAACTAGAAGCTACTAAAACGGCAAACCTTGCTGAGAGTAAACAACCGGAACCACAGAAAGAATTAATTCAGTTTGAGGATTTCGCTAAAATGGATATTCGCGTTGGAACTATTCTTGAAGCGGAGAAAATGCCTAAAGCAAATAAACTTTTGGTTCTTAAGGTTGATACTGGAATTGATGTTCGTACGATTGTTTCTGGAATTGCCGAAAGCTTTACGCCTGAAGAAATTATTGGAAAACGTGTTTCGGTTTTAGCAAACTTAGCTCCTAGAGCTTTACGTGGTGTTGAAAGTCAAGGTATGATCTTGATGACTACAAATGCTGAAGGAAAATTAGTTTTCATAAATCCTGATGCTGATGCTCCAAATGGAGAAACGGTAAATTAACCGAATTCAGGTTGAAGCATTTTCTTACTTATTTAAGTTTTAGTCGTATTTTTGTTCCGACAAATTACCTTACGGAATTCATTCCGAAACTTTAATAAAAGTTAAAATAAACGAACTCTCGTCATGATGACCCTATGGAAACTCGGGAAAATCTATCTGTAAGGATATTTTGTCACATCTAAAGCGAGAGTTTCGTGCGTTTACTATTTTCGATATGACAAAAGAAAATCAAAACACATCACATGAAGATGTAATGCCAGCTGTGGCAAACTTCCTTTCTGCCCTTTGGCTTGAAGGAGATTTTAGAAATCAACCAGATTATTTAACCGAAATTTTCGAAATGATCCTGGAATCTGAAATTGGCGACTCTCTAGAGCTAAGAACTAAAATGATTGGTTGCATAAAAACCAGTCGGATGTTGGCAAAAGCACTTGAGCCTTTTTCGGATGAAGAAATTGGAATGGCTTGTGAAAAAATTATCAATGCTTAACATCTCTGTTATAAAGGCTTGAAACTTTTTATAAGTTAACAATAAGCAATTCCCTCGTCAAGGTGCTGGAGCAGGAAACTGCCCTAAATCTATCCGCAAGGATATTTAGTCACACCTAAAGCGAGGGTTTCGTGTGTTTACTATTTTGGTTTACATGAAAAGAAAAGATTTACTCTTAGTTAATTTTTTCGAAAAAATCGATTAATAGTTTTTTATATCTTATTATATTCGTTATTTTACATCAGAAATCTAATTTTTAACGAAAAAATCGTAAAATCATGCTAATCCGATTTGTTGTCAGTAATTTTATGTCTTTTAAAGACGAAACCGAGTTCAATATGCTTCCTGCAAAGGGAAATGGCTCACGTCAGCTTACAAGTCATATAAAAAAGACAAAATCTGGTGTTGACGTTTTAAAAACTGCAGCAATATATGGTGCTAACGCGGCAGGAAAAAGTAATCTAATAAAAGCAATTGCATTTTTAAAATCTATTGTTGTAAATGATGTAGAACTATTGGTTCCACAAAGCAAAAGATTTAGACTGGAAAAAACCTATATAGACAAGCCTTCAACTTTTAGAATTGAATATGAATACCAAGGAATCCATTTTGATTATGCTGTAGAAATTTTTAAAGGAGAAATAAAAGAAGAATGGCTTTATTTAATAAACTCTGTAAAAAAAGATAAAGAAGAACTGTTGTTTAAAAGAAGTAACAACAATGTTGAATTTGGAGAATACTTTACAGACAAAAGCGATTTATCCTTTGCTAAGAAATTTCTAAAAAAAGAACTTAAAGAAAATGAAACCGTTTTAAATAATTGCTATTTATTATTTGAAAACAATAAAATTCTAGATAAAATTTGCAAAGCATTTTCAAAACTTCATTTAGTTTTCCCAAACTCGATAAATATTGATTTTACCAAATCTGTTTTATTAGGTGAAAAAAAACTAGATTTTGCGAATAAAATACTTCTAAGTAGCAAAACAGGAGTTGAAAAAATTGTGTTGAGAGAGATAGATGCAGATTCGTTTTTTGGTTTAGATGATATAAATACCAAAAACAGTCTTATTGATAAATTAGAATCTAGCATTCAAAATAATGATAAGCAAGAAAAGGAAAAAGCAATCGTTTTTGGATATAGAAATAAGTTTTACACTCTTGTAAAAAAAAACAACAACTATTTTGTTTTTATGCTATGTGCAAAACATGAAAATTCTGATTTAACGTTTGATTTTCATGAAGAATCCGATGGTACAAATCGTTTATTTGAACTCGCTCCCGCTTTTGAAGAACTACTATATGAAGATGACTTTGTATATATTATTGATGAACTAGAAAGAAGTATGCACCCATTATTAGCTAAAGAACTCTTAAAAATGTTTTCATTAAATTCTAAAACTAATAGTCAATTAATTTTTACCACACATGAAAGTCATCTATTAGACGATAACTTACTACGCAGAGATGAAATATGGTTTACAGAAAAAAAATCTGATGGTAGTACCGATTTTTATCCTTTAAGCAACTTCAATCCTAGAGGTGATAAAGTCTTAGAAAGAGGGTATTTAGAAGGAAGATATGGTGGAATTCCATTTTTAGGTGATTTCTCTAAATTAATTAATGAAGAAAACCCTTTATAAATGGAGCGTAAAAGATACACATTAGATGATTACAACAAAAAAGAATCATTTAAAGATGCAACTAGATTCTTTATTGTTTACGAGGGAGAAGACAAAGAACCCAAATATTTCGGAACTTTTAATAATTTATTTTTTGAACCAAAAAAAGCAAGTATTTTACATGTTTTTGAAAAAGATACTAATGTTAAAGGTTCTCAACCAAAAAAATTAATAGAGAGGGCAAGATCTTTTATCGAAAATCCTCCAAAGGACTTACCTATTACTCCATCACAAGATGACAAGTTTAGGTTTGTACTTGATGTCGATCAACATCCAAAAGAAGAATATCCAGAACTAAAAGAATATTGTAAAAGTCTATTTGATGCTGATTTATTTATAAGTAATTATTGTTTCGAGATATGGCTATTATTTCATTTGGATGAACCAGAAAATATTTTATGTAAAACTAGTAAAGAATCTAAAACAGAACTTGGAACAAAACATACGGATTCAAAATTAAAAAACTATCCTAAAGGATATTTAACCATTGAATACATATTAAAAGCAATTGAAAGAGCTGAAAAAGCAGATTTAAATCCAGACAATTATTTTCCTGAAGAAAAATCTACTAAAGTATATTTATTAATGAAAGAACTTCTTAAATACTCAACAATAAATAAAGAAGTAATTAATCTCAAAATAATCTAAGCTAATTTAAGTACTACTAAAACAATGAAAATTACAAAACCTAGATTAGCTTTAATCTGTGGAATACTCTGCATATCGATTTTCCCGATATTGGTCAAGCTCCGTTTGACTCCTGGATTAATTTCGGCTTTTTACAGAATGGCTTTTGCTATAAGTCTGCTTTTGCCTTATGTGCTTATAACAAAGAGTTTTAAAATTCCGAATACTAAATTAGTGCTTCTAGCTGCGCTTTGTGGCGTCTTATTTGCTTCGGATGTTGCCGTTTGGAATATTGCTATTCAGGAATCGAGCGCTACTCAGGCTTCTTTATTAACAAATCTGTCTCCGCTTTGGGTTGGTATTGGTTCTTATTTCTTTTTAAAAACAAAACCTGCAACCAATTTTTGGATCGGAACAAGTATTGCCTTGTTTGGAATGATTACGTTGGTTGGGTTCTCCTTTTTTATTAATCTAAGTTTTGATAAAGCTTTCCTCCTTGCGGTGCTATCTGGAATTTTATATTCTATTTATTTATTGGTGAGTAAAAATGTTCTTTCGGAAGTGGATGTTTTATCCTTTATGACAATTGCCTTATTGGCTTCGAGCATTTATTTAGGGATTCTTTGTTACGCCTTGGATGAGCCTTTTACTGGGTTTTCTAATACGGGCTGGTTTGTATTAGTGCTACAGGCTGTAATCTGTCAGTTGTGTGCTTGGCTTTCTATTAGTTATGCTACAAAACACATGCGCGCTACAAGGGTTTCTTTGAGCTTGTTGAGTCAGGCTGTGCTTACCTCTATTTTGGCATGGTTATTTCTGGATGAAATGATTACGGTTCAAATGCTTATTGGTGGAGCTATTTTATTATTCGGAATCAGAATCACTTTTTATGATAAGACTATTTCTCTGAAAAATTTATTCGCTAAATAATGAATTTAAAATTTTGCACACATAGAAACATAGTTTAGCAAGGTCTAAAAAAGGCGTTTCACTTAAAATAAATCACATAAGCTATGTGAAAATATTTTTCTTAAATCATCTTTGATTATCTTACCAAAAATGTTTCACGCAGATTTAGCTGATTAAGCAGATTTTATTTTTTAATCTTTAAAACTCATTTATTCTGATAGATTGGGAATCGCTACAAAACAGCAGTGATAAAAAACATGAAACTTCAAACTTTAAACAAAAAATTAAATGTTACATAAAGACAAAATATCAAAACTTAAAGTAATCGCATTTGATGCCGATGATACTTTATTTGTAAATGAACCTTACTTTCAGGAAACGGAACAAAAATTTTGTGTCTTGATGGAAGATTATCTTTCGCATCAAGGATTGTCTCAAGAATTATTTAAGACCGAAATTCAGAACCTGTCTTTATATGGTTACGGAATTAAAGGATATATTCTTTCGATGATTGAAGCGGCAATGCTAATTTCGAACAATACAATTTCGGTTGAAGCTATTGGTAAAATTATTGAGTACGGAAAAGAATTACTCGAGAAACCTATCGATTTACTTGATGGCGTTGAAGAAACCTTGCAAGCGCTTCATGGCAAATACAAACTTGTTGTTGCCACAAAAGGGGATTTGAAAGACCAACACAGCAAATTACATCGTTCTGGTTTGGGGCATTATTTCCACCATATCGAAGTAATGTCGGACAAACAAGAAATTGATTATGAAAAACTATTAAAACGTTTGGATATCAATGCCGATGAATTCTTAATGATCGGAAATTCTTTAAAATCGGATGTATTGCCTGTTCTTGGAATTGGAGGCTATGCTGTTCATATTCCATTTCATACCACTTGGGAACATGAAAAAATTAATCATAAAGTAGAACATGAAAACTTTTTTACTTTTGAAAAAATTACTGAAGTAGTAAACAAATTAATATAATGAAAACTCTTTTAGATCTAGAGAATTGGAACAGAAAGGAACACTTTTTGTTTTTTAAACAAATGGAAGAACCTTTCTTTGGTATAACCGTAGAAATCGATTGTACGAATGCTTACGCAAATACGAAGAGATTAAATGCTTCTTTTTTTATTTATTACTTGCACAAAACATTAGTTGCTATAAATACAATTGAACCTTTTAGATATCGAATTGACAACGACCAAGTATATATAAAGGATACTGTCGATGCTTCGGCAACGATTGGTCGTGAAGATGGTACTTTTGGTTTTTCTTTAATCGAATACAATCCTGATTTTAGAGCCTTTGAACAAATTGCATTAACCGAAATTAAACGCATTCAGAACACAACGGGGCTTTTTACTCGAACATTTGATAACGATAATGTGATTCATTTTTCGGCTATTCCTTGGATTAATTTTACTTCGCTTTCGCATGCCAGAAGTTACAGTTATCCGGATAGTTGTCCGAAAGTTTCTTTTGGTAAAATGATGATTTCTGAAACCGGAAAACGAACCATGACAATGTCTGTTCATGTTCATCATGGTTTAATGGATGCTATGCATGTAGGCCAATTTGTTGATTGTTTTCAAGAATTAATGAATAACTCAGATACTATTTAATTTTAACATACTATAATTTATAGCTTTGGTTGTACTAAAAATCAAGTCCTTAAGAAAATCATTCCTAAGGACTTTTTTTATATCTTTAATCCAGCTCTTGATTCAAGTATATCGGTAACTCTTTAATTTTTTATTCCTAAAATAAAGAGATAAATTTGGAATGATTTTATCGCTAATAACATGAAAAAAATACTCTTCTTCTTTCTTATATTCCATAAATCAATATTAATAGGTCAAACCGTATTGAACTCATATCCTATGGATTTAAAAAAATACGATGAATATAATATGATTATGAATGTTGAGAATACAACAACACATGATGTTTTTGTTTTTGCTACAAATGCAGTCAACGTAACCATCTTAAAATACAACAGTGCTTTGTTTTTAACAGAACAACTTACTATTCCCCGTACCAATCTAGAAAACCATTCTATAATAGGATACAGTTTTAGCGAAGACGGAAATCCTACTTTGTATTGGGCTACGGACGATTACAAAAGTATTTTGGTGGTCAAATATTATTTAGAGACTAAAACCTATAAAATGCTGAGTTATAATTCTCCCATTTCAAGCCAGTTTATAATAGCAACTTTTCAGAAGAATAATTTATTCTACATGATTACTAAAGACTTGACAACACCTGCATTAATTGTTTATGTTTTTAAAAATGGTGTTGTTGAGGAAAAACTTTTTGATTTTTCTAGTTTTACTTTTCAAGATAAAAAAACAAAGCGCATCTCTTTTAATCAGGTTGTTACTGAAAACCTTATCGAAAAGATTGAATTAAATGAGTATAATCCTTTATTTAAAAGTTCAAAAAAGAGTAAGCTTTATATGTTTGATCAACATATCATTTTGACTTTAGATCATAATCCTACCCAAACACAAGTGTTTGATATCAATCTTGAAAACAATGATATTGTCGAAAAAATATTTACACAATCTGTTATAAATAATCCGAAAAAAATAAGCAACTCTTTTTTATATAATGACAAAATCTATCAGGTTAATGCAAGTCCAGATGAACTTGTATTTGATATAAAAAATTTCAACTCTGGTGAAACCCTAAAAAGTTTTAAAGTCACGAAAAATGACACAATCCGTTTTAAAAGTTCTCCGCTACTTGTTCAAGGAGAAAACCAAAGAACCAGAGAATTAAAGAACACAAGCAAGTTTTTACAGCGCCTTTCCAATTTAGATGCTGGCATATCTGTTTTTAAAAACAGTCAGAATACATTGGTTACTGTAGGTGGTGTTCCAAAAATTGAAAAAAGATATTATACCGTTAATGATCAATTGTACACTTGGGACTTTGGCTCCTCTGCCGAAAGTGTCTTTTTTGAAAGTACTTTGAATGATACTGGTGATTTTATACAATTTGAACAACAACCTTATGCTTTTGATAATATCAATCAATTTTTACAACAGAACAAAAAAGCTTTATTAGCTACTACCATAAAATTTAAAGATTTTTACATTTTAGGCTATTATGACAGTACAACAAAACAATACCTAATGCGAAAATTCACTGACGGATTTCCACCAGAGGAATCACTGAATCCAATCATAAACAAAGCGATTTTTTCAAAACCCTTTAAGGCAGACAAACCTTAATTTTATTGAGAATTAATCCAAATGTTGGCTCTTTTGAGGTTTCAAAAATGGGTTTAGATTATTTTTTTTAACTTTACAAAAAACTTACAATTATGTTATCAAAAAATATAGAAACAGCGCTGAACAAGCAAATCAGAATAGAAGCAGAATCTTCTCAAACTTATTTATCAATGGCTTGTTGGGCAGAGGCTCACGGTCTAGAAGGTATTGCAGAATTTATGTACACACAATCTGATGAAGAGCGTGCACACATGCTAAAACTAGTTCGTTATGTTAACGAACGCGGTGGTTCAACTACAATTACTGACCTTAAAGCTCCAAAAACTAGCTACGATACATTTAAAGAAATGTTTGAAGAGCTATACAAACATGAACTTTTCGTTTCTGAATCTATTAACGAATTAGTTCATATTACTTTCTCAGAGAGAGATTATGCAACTCACAACTTCCTACAATGGTATGTTTCTGAGCAAATTGAAGAAGAAGCTACTGCTAAATCTATCCTAGATAAAATTAATTTAATTGGTGATGATAAAGGTGGTTTGTACTTATTTGACAGAGATATTCAACAATTAACTGTAACTAGTTCAATCGCAATTAATCCTAAATAGTTAAAGTTTATTTAGAATATATAAAAATAACTTATATTTGTCCCAGTTTTATAATTCAACACAAATTGGGAAAAGATAAAGTAAAAGACAAGGACAAGAAAAAGGATAAAAAGAAGAAGAAGAAAAAAGAAATCCTTGACAAATTAAAGCGTGCAGATAACTGTAAATCCTCTTGTTGTGATAAATACAAAAAGAGCGAAAGCAAACGTTGCAGTCGTTGCCCTATGTTTGATCTTATCAAAAAAGTTGCTTAACAATATATATTAGCTATATAAAAATGCTCTCTTCATCGAGAGCATTTTTTTTGTGACTAAACTAGTTCTCCTAATTTTTTACTTTTCAACAACTAATGAAATATGAATAACAAAAGTCCACAGTCTAAATACATTCCGTTTATAGAAAGATTAGACATTTTTATGATCCTGATTTATTTTGGCCAACTAATTCTTGCTACAATGTTTATCGCTTTCAGTAGCTATGAAATAGCTATGACTATTGGTAAAGCAATGACCTCACTATATGTTATATTCCTTATTGGATTTTGTTTTCTTTTACTTTCCTTATATGCTATCATAAAAGCATTTCGATCAGCAATTATTTTCATAAATGACGTTGAAATAAACAGTAAAACCATTACTCTGAGAGGATATAAATACAATGCAAAATGGGAAGTAGTACTAAACACCAAAAAGATTGACATTTGCATTAAAGAGCAAACAAGGTACAGGAGAAATTCTGTTTATTATCTAGAGTTTCTAGATGAAGATGACTCAAAATACTATTTAAACACATCCATTTATTGGAGCTACGAAGAAATCTTGAACGTATATAACGAAATCAGAAAAGTAAAATAAAAATAGAATTGGCTTCTTAAAGGCTAATTCGTTACTTAACTTGTTTTGTTGACATGAAAAAGCCCCCAAATAGTGTCTAACTTTTTAGGGGCTTTTTTATACAGTCACTTCTTTTGTAAATGCTGGTTGTTATGTCAGCTTTTGTAAATTTAACTAGTTTCCAAAACCAATTATTAAGCCAAGCTGAAAATAAAATGCGGTGTTTTTTTCTTCTAGGTTGTCAAATTTCATTACCGACATTGGACTTCTAACGTAATATTCTCTCGTATTATTAGATACACCAATTCCCAATACAATTTCATAAAGAAAATTCTTGTCAGAAAAGAATTGACTTCCTACCTGTAGTGCTATTCCTTTTTTGTTTTTTGTATCCAATGCATCATCACCCAAATTATAAGAACTATCGTAACTTCTTGTTGTGTTTTTTGTAAATGCCTGTAAACCTACAAACCATCCGTCTAATGCATTTGTAATGCGAGAAGGATAATATTTCACACCAAAACGAAAAGCATTATCCGTTTCGGGTTTTTTATCTAAATCTTCATTCTTTAACTGGTCGAAATAATTATCATTTGAAAAATAAGCATACGTAACAGCCGCCGAAGCCTCTAAACTTATTTTTTTAGCTATTCGATATTCTACAATTATAGGAAACTCTTGAGAAACTAAAGAGGTTAAATCTGTCTTTATAGCCCATCGATAGGAATTGTCAGAATTATCTTTTTCAGACTGATCTGCATTATAAACCTTTATTGCAGAACTCCCAACATTTTGTTCTTCAGTTGATTGCGAAAAAGCAACAGTATTAACAAGGATAATAGTAAATAAAAGGGTGATTTTTTTCATTTCACTAGTAGGTTAAGACTGCGAAAATAACTTATTTTTGGATAAAAAAAATACAAAAATGAAATATTTTAGTTTACTTTTCTTACTAGTATGTGTTCAGAGCTTTTCTCAAAATGTAAGTTTGAGATGGTCTGATAAATTTAAATCGAACGGAAATGAGGTTATAGTAGGTGGTAAAAGTGGCAATTATTACACCCGAAATACGACAAAAGATAATAACTTGATTTTTAAAACTTTTGATGACAAAGCTGTCTTGAGAAAAGAAAGCGATGCTGATTTTAAATTAGCAAAAATTGAATATGAATATGTTAAGAATTATTTTTTAGGTAAAGATATTATTCACATTTTATCGGAACACAAAAGAAAGAAGAAAACATTGTCAATTTATGCTTCTAAAACAAACAAAGACTTTGAGCCAATTGATGAAACAATGGTTTTAAGCGAAGTAAACTACAAGGATATGGTAAAATATGGAGTAAAAATGTCTCCTGATTCTACCAAAATCGTAGTTTGGACAGAGCTAAAAGGAAAAAAGAAAAGCAAACCTAATTCTATTGAATATAAAATTTTTGACACAAAATTAAAAAATGTCTTAAAAGAAAAGACTGTAATTTTACCTCAAAATGCAGAAGACATGAGAGTTTATAATTGTCTTATTGATGATTACCTGAATTTTTATGTCAATTCACAGATAACTAAACCAAAAAAAGAGCAAAAGAAAGAAGAATCTGAAACCTATTATAGTGTATTTGTATATGGTAAAAATGATGAACTTAAAAATATAGCTTGCGACTATAAAAACAAATTCATTGACTCTTATTATTTGAACATAACAAAAGATAATACTCTTATTTGTACTGGATTTTTATCTCCTATTATAAAAGGATTTTTAAAAAGTAAAAAGAGAGAGATGGTCTCTGATGAAATATTTATCGTAAAAAATGATTGTAAAACGCTTGCAGAGAAAGAAAATAAAGTAATTAGTGTTAGCTCATTATATCCAGAGAAAGTAAGTAAGGTGTCCGAATATGTTCCTTATAAAGTTAGAGAAGTTCACGAACTAAATGACGGTAGCCTCTCTATTGTTGCAGAACAATATAAAGCAGTTTATCATTCCGGATATAAAGGAAATGGCTATTTTGTATACTATTATTGTGATATTGCGGTAATAAACCTGGATAATAAATCTCAAGTAAAAGGAATGGTGAAAATTCCTAAATACCAACAGGATGTGAGAAACCCATCATTGTTAACTACTACTTACAAAGGCAAAACCTATGTAGTCTATGAAGATGAAACTAAAAATGACAACGTAAATACGGATAAAGAAATCAAAAAGAGTACATCTAGTATTTTCTCAAGAGACAAGAATAATTCCTTATTTCTTGTTACGGTTAATGCAAAAGGTGAAATGAAAAAAGAGATTATATATTCTTATGATAAAAGTGAAATTAGATCCAATTTTAGTAAATGTGAAGTAATTAAAGATGGTGAAATCATGCTAAATGCCAATGACTATATTGGTATCTTGAAAATCAAATAAATCTCTTACTTTATTAATAGAATACATTTTATGTACTTTACTGAAAAGAAAGCACAAGCTCGTAAAGCATAATGGTATTTATAATATAGTATTCAATCTTAACGCTAGAAATCAGCATAAAAAACGCCAATAGGCGTTTTTTCCTTTTTATATATGTTCTTTGTTTCCCTATTACATTCATTACATGCTATCTTAAAAAGCTTTTCAGTAAACAGCTATTTTTTATTAACGTCGTTGAACTCAATAGTAAAACGATACTAACGAGAGGGTACTAATACAATTCAAAATGGTAAAGGGTATTAAATAACAAAAAGATTGATTTTGACATAAAGAACATCACTTCTTAACAGTAAGAAACAGTCTCAAAATTAATTTTATCCAAGAATAGCATAACACCTTAACTTAGCAAATTAATACTATTTGACAAAAAATTAGTTCAGTATTTTTTCGAAATCCCCTATAAATGTAAGTTATTACATTTGTTTTAATTAGACCAAGTCTTTATTTGTAAGAAATTATTATATATTTACATATAGATAACTCATTACATGCTACTTGACATTACTAATAATTGATACAATTAAGAATATGGCTACTTTAGGAATATTAAAATTAGACAATGTAGAATATAGGTTAATCACATTTAACTATAAATCTACACAACCACTCGACGCAATGGGCAAACCATCTGGAAAGCCTACTGGATGCTTAATTGATTTAACAATTGAATCTGACAGTAGCACCGCTCTTTTACAATGGACTCTTAACAATGAGGCGAAGGACGGTATAATTATATTTTATAAAGCTGATGCGATGAGCAAATTTAAAGATGTTGAATTTAAAAAAGCATATTGTATCTCTCATTATGAAATATTTGAAGCTAACGGAACGCTACCCATGCGTCAATTGATAAGAATATACGAATCAAGACAAGAAATTGCTAAAAAAGAAATTGCTCCACCTAAACAACTAATACAACAAGAACCTGAAAAAAAAATAATTGAAATCAAATGGATGTGTGGGAAAATGAAGGATTCTATAAATGAAGCAGGCATCGGAGAAAAAACAAGTTTTTTAGTCAAAACTGAAAATTACAAACAAGGTGAAACAATAACTATAATAGTTGATGAAGCAGACGGAAAAGACCTAAAAACCAACACTAAAGAAATCTCTTATAGTGGCAAAGTAAATGCTGAGGGTATTGCAGAACTAAAAGAGCAAGTAAAAATACAAACCGTATAAAAACAACCAAATGGATAGAATTTTTAGAATTAAATCAGTTAACGGAGATACAAGCTTCCAACACGTACAATTAAAGATCACCCCAAATGTCGATGGAGATTATTTTGACATGCAAGGAAATTATTTAGGCTCAACCGAAAATAGCAAAAAAAAAATTTATATTATTGGTCGTGATTCTTTAGCAATGCCATATTCGATGAGTTACATTCCCGGAGATTTCTTTGATAAACAAGTTTCTTTTACAGGAACAGGAAATATTGTAAATTTAAGAGCAGGCACAAAATACGGGACTATAATAACTGATGTATTGAGAGATATGCAGTTAATCGTTGCTAAAAAAATTATGAATCATTATTATACTGATGCAAGGTTATGATTTGAATGAACTGAAGTATAAAACTATCACGCAGGTTCCCAGCAAAATACCAGGAGGAACATTTGCCTTAACGAGAGTGGGAGGTGCAACACCTCATTCGGAAGAGCTAAGAGAAGGAGAAAAAGATATAAGTGTAAATCTTTTGCATTTCGGAACTCATATAATTACTGGTTGGGATGCAATAAATCTTTTTTCTCATGAAAGAGGACAACACATGGTGGATCTTATGAAATATAAAGAAACTATCTACACTGTTTTCTCTGGTCCTCATGAAATCGAGCGTCGAGCCTATATGTTTCAGATAAATCATCCAAGCTGGACAAAAACTACCCCTGAATTTAAAAAACAAATTTGGTATGTAATTTCACAGTATGTACATAAAACAGAATATGAACCTTATTTTAAAGAGTTAATATGAAAAAATATATAATTTTAGCTTTATTGTGTTTATCATGTAATGTAAAATCTAAGAAAGATGAACCTTGTGTACAGAAAATGGAATACTTTCCTCTTTTGGACATGCTAGTTCCTGAATCAGCGATTGTGGTATATGTTGACGATAAAGAAGGTTACTTGCAAAAAAAAATCAGTTTTAAAAAACTTAAGGAAGTAATATTATACTCGATAAAAGAAGAAGATAGGAGGTATTTTCGTATAGCAATTCCTGAATCGATATTAGATAAAGTTGAAGATAATACTATAATTTTTTCGATTTCTACTAACTATTTCCGTCCAGATATTTTAATAGATGATGTAAGAAGAGAGAACAAATGGACACCTGAACAAATTCAAAAAGCTATAGAAGGTGATATTGGTTTCGTATTCAAAAAAGATACAATTAGGGTAAAAATGTGTCAAAAATGAGAAAATATATAATTTTAGTTTTATTGTGTGTATCATGCAATTTAAAACCCAAAAAAGAAGATCCTTGTGTAACGAAAATAGAATACATTTCGCAATTAGATATGCTTGTACCTGAATCAGCAATCAATGTCTATATTGAAGATAAAGAAGGCTTCTTACAAGAAAAATTAGCTTTTAAGGAACTTAAGGGTGTGATATTGTATTCCATAAAAGAAGAAAATCGAGAAGATTTTCATTCGTATCCTGATCTAATACCATCCAAAACAGATAATAATATTGTAATCTTAAAAATTTTAACGGCATATTTCCATCCAAATATCTATATCAAAGGTGTAAGAAGAGAAAATAAATGGACACCTGAACAAATCCAAAAAGCAATAGATGGGGATATTGGTTTCGTATTTGAGAAAGATACCATAAGGGTGAAAAAGTGTCAAAAATGAGGAAATGTATAGTTTGGCTTTCAGTATTCATAATTTCTTGTAATTTAGATAAAAATGTCAATCCAATAGTTTGTATTGAACTAATGCAATACTATGAGCCTCCAAGGCGTAATATGAGCCAACCTAGTGTGATTATTAACGTCAAAGTTGAAGATACATTAGTTTCCCAAAAAATAGAAAGAGGGCAGTTAAATGGGCTCGTCATATATTCAGTAAAAAAAGAAGATAGAAATCGCTTTTTTAGGGCTACACAAATATTAGAACAATTGTATTGTCAGTCTTAACGATAAATCCCATCACCAACCTCTTTTATAACAGTCCATTTTCCTTTACTTTTTACCAAAATTAATATGGAAGTTGTGTCGATCTCTTTATAATTAGTTGTGGTTGATTTAATAGTAAATACGGCATACTTTTTATGCCTATAATAAATTACATCTGAAAAAGAAAAAACCTTATAGTTTTCTTTAAAATCAAACTCCTCATACTTCCCTGGATCAGGGAAGTCTTTTTGTTTTATGAAAATAATATTCTGATGTTTAAAATCTTTTAAAGTCCAAAAATCATCCCTAACCCATTGATCTTTAATGTATTTACTTTCATACTTAAGTTTCATTTTCTCCCAATCCTTTTCATTGTACAAAGGCTTATCAACTCCTTCGTCTCTTTCATATTTATTGGTGGTAGGTTCAAAATAGATTTTCCCCTTAAAGATTTCAATCGTCACATTATTATTTATTTTTTCCTGAATAATCATAATCTTGTCTGAATTTTTCAAATCTAAACTTGACAGATAATCATTAAGTGGTGCTTGTTGGTCTTTTTGCACAGCACAACTGTGAAGAAATTGAATAATGATAACGATATATAACAGCTTTTTCATATTGGCTTATTTACAAAGTTTGCCTACAGGTTTTTGTTCTAGTGGGGCACCTGAACCAACAGGGTTTCCAGTTTGTTCTGACACTAAGCTATTTTCAATTTCTAAAACTAATTCATTTAACTTTCTTGTTTCTGTATTTTTATTTTCTAAGTCTGTAATCGCAGATTCGGAAAAAAACAATTCAATCATATTCTTCTGTACCTTAATCACATAATAAGGCACAATTACACTTACAAACAAAGATATTGTATATAATTCCCTGTCTTCAATAATTAATACATTAAACGTCATACATCTATCTTGCCAATTAAACAATGAGAAGTCTTGATAATTTTTTAAAGTTTTGTCATTTTCAAATTTTTCAAGAATACTCTTCCTAAGAACCTTTCCATCCTCAGTATCAAAATCACTTACTATTCGATTTAATCTTTTATATTCCTCAGTAATGAAATACTCATCTTTTTCGGTATAAGCACATATATTTCGAGGATAAAGCAAATACATTAAAATCTTATTAATCATAGCATTAAAATTAATTTCCTCCAACGTACATGTTTACGGTACTCTTTTATGTTTAAAAAATAAAAGTATACATTTAAAACAATTATAAGAAGATTGTTATTAAAAATTTGATTTAATGACACTTTAAGAAAAAGTTTTTCTATTGCATGCAAAATCTTTGTTATGATTCAGAGTGATACATGGAAACAATCATAACATTGGCACTAGTACCCAAATAGAGTTCCTGTAAAGCTAGTAGACTCAAAAAAAGACAAGACAAAATTAAGTAATTGGAACCGAAAGAAACATTTCTAAAAAAGGCAATAAAACAAAAAAAACCTTCATTCTGCACTGCCCCCAAAAAGTTATACCCAATTTTAGTAAATGTGAAGTAATTAAAGATGGTGGGATCATGCTAAATGGCAATGACTATATTGGTATCTTGAAAATCAAATATATCTCTAATCTTCTTAATTGAAAGTATTTTTATATAAATTTGAAAGTTGCAAAATCAATTTTGCAACTTTCAAATTTTATTATTTTTACCTAATAATTTGTATCGTTTTTTTAGGGCGACACAAATATTAGAACAATTGTATTGTCAGTCTTAACGATAAATCCCATCACCAACCTTTTTAATAACAGTCCATTTTCCTTTACTTTTTACCAAAATTAATATGGAGGTTGTGTCGATCTCTTTATAATTAGTTGTGGTTGATTTAATAGTAAAGACGGCATACTTTTTATGCCTGTAATAAATTACATCTGAAAAGGAAAAAACCTTATAGTTTTCTTTAAAATCAAACTCCTCATACTTCCCTGGATCAGGGAAGTCTTTTTGTTTTATGAAAATAATATTCTGATGTTTAAAATCTTTTAAAGTCCAAAAATCATCCCTAACCCATTGATCTTTAATGTATTTACTTTCATACTTAAGTTTCATTTTCTCCCAATCCTTTTCATTGTATAAAGGCTTATCAACTCCTTCATCTCTTTCATATTTATTGGTGGTAGGTTCAAAATAGATTTTCCCCTTAAAGATTTCAATCGTCACATTATTATTTATTTTTTCCTGAATAATCATAATCTTATCTGAATTTTTCAAATCTAAACTTGACAGATAATCATTAAGTGGTGCTTGTTGGTCTTTTTGCACAGCACAACTGTGAAGAAATTGAATAATGATAACGATATATAACAGCTTTTTCATATTGGCTTATTTACAAGGTTTGCCTACAGGTTTTTGTTCTAGTGAGGTACCTGAACCAACAGGGTTTCCTGTTTGTTCTGATGCTAATCTATTTCCAATTCTTAATCTCTCAGTAGTTCCATTAGGAAACTTTTTATCAAAAACTGGGGTGTTTTTTAGTCCTCCCCACGCTAAATCAGTATAAGTCTGAGCTGGTTGTACACCATAAGAAACTGGAACACCAGTTTGAAATTCTTGTAAAGCGGCACCAATTATAAAGAATACTAAAAAATTAATTTTCTTTTATTATTACATTATTAAAAAAAGCATTAAACATTGTAAAATGCCCAAATATTGAATCTTGAAAACTGATATCGTCAACGACGTAATTAAGTAATTTATGTGGAAATTTTCCATACAGAAATTTATCCTCAATTATATTTTCAATTTCTAAAACTAATTCATTTAACTCTCTTGTTTCTGTATTTTTATTTTCTAAGTCTGTAATCGCAGATTCGGAAAAAAACAATTCAATCATATTCTTCTGTACCTTAATCACATAATAAGGCACAATTACACTTACAAACAATGATATTGTATATAATTCCCTGTCTTCTATGATTGATAAATTAAACGTCATACATCTATCTTGCTGATTAAACAATGAGAAGTCTTGAAAATTTTTTAAAGTTTTGTCATTTTCAAATTTTTCAAGAATACTCTTCCTAAGAACCTTTACATCCTCAGTATCAAAATCACTTACTATTTGATTTAATCTTTTATATTCTTCAGTAATGAAATACTTATCTTTTTCGGTATAAGCACATATATTTCGAGGATAAAGCAAATACACTAAATTTATTAAAACTTTATTAATCATAACATTAAAATTAATTCCCTCCAACGTACAGGTTTACGGTACTCTTTTATGTTTAAAAAATAAAAGTATACATTTAAAACAATTATAAGAAGATTGTTATTAAAAATTTGATTTAATGACACTTTAAGAAAAAGTTTTTCTATTGCATGCAAAATCTTTGTTATGATTCAGAGTGATACATGGAAACAATCATAACATTGGCACTAGTACCCAAATAGAGTTCCTGTAAAGCTAGTAGACTCAAAAAAAGACAAGACGAAATTAAGTAATTGGAACCGGAAGAAACATTTCTAAAAAAGGCAATAAAACAAAAAACCCCTTCATTCGAAGAGGTTTTTTGTTTTATCCACTAAAGTGAATTTTAACAGTAAAGATATAAGAGTCTTAGTGTATTAGAAAAATACGAAATCTCAGAAGTGGTGAATTTTTTATTTTCTTTAATCAGTCTACAATTATTTTTAAACTCAAAAAAGACTTCTTGATGCTGAACAGGAAATTTTTTATTTAAAAAATCTGAAATATTAGACGTCGTTTTTTCGATAGTTTCATCATATTTTGTACTGTTTGTTAATTGTTTTAAAGTCATTGCAGTATCCAAATCTATAAAATCCTTTGCAATAGCAGTGTTTTCTGGTTTTGTCTCCGCAATTGTTGTTATAATTGCAGTTGCTAAAGCATCATCGAAAGCGGTAAATTCATCTATTTTATGAAGGCTTAAAATATGTGCTCGTAATTTTGAATGGTAATTCAAAGCGTCTTTTTTAAAATCAAAACTACCTTTAAATTTTTTAGTTTCATCAGCAATCTTCAAACAAAAAGTATTGTAATTACCCAGAACATCATTAAGATTTTTTAACTGACCATAATTAGAACTGTTTTTTACATAATCTGCAATATTAATAAATAGACTTACTAAATTATTGAAATTTGGTGTATTAGGTTTAGTTTCTTTAATTGCTAAAGAAGCTGCTTTATAAATACTCATATCCGTTAATTTCCCATCATATTTACCTGGCTGTAAATGATTAAGCGAATTGATTTCATTTTTCTTTTTGTTTAAAAAACGAACAACATCTGTATCTTTAAATCTAGCAGGGAGTGGCGTGTAAACAATCTCTTTTTTCTCAACAGATATTGCAGCTTTCTTTTTATTTGAAATTAAAGCATCTGCAATTTCGTTTTTAGGATCAATGCTTTTAAGATTAGTTGCAATTTCATCAGTTGTCGTAAAATCTCTTAAAACATTATATGATTGTAAAATATTTTCTTGTATTGCGATATAGTATTTTTTATTCTTTTTGTCTTCTAAATTAGTGATTGATTTAGCTTCCGTTTTCCAGATATCAATAGCCTCATTCACTTTAAGAGCGTCAACAGGGTCGATTCCGGTTTTGATTAATTCAGACGCTTTGTTAAAATTATCCCCATTGAATTCTTTATCTTCTTTTAGGTAATTAAAAGCACGTTGCACATATTGGCCGTGAGCTAGAAATTTACTTTTAAGAATACCACCAACTTTAAGCTGCAATTTAAGTAGTTGTATATCATCAACTACTTTAATCTCTGATTTTCTGGGAAGACTTTGGTTTTGTTGGTTTCTGTATTGATTTGCTTCAAAATCTGACAAATCAGACAATACAAGCGTAGTATTTAGATTGTTTGGGTAATCTAAACCTGCCAGATTAGAATTAAACCCTTTTATGTTAGCAACAGGATTGACAAGATCACAATCTCCTAACTTAATTTCATGAACATCAAAGACACCCTTTTCTGGATCAATCAGAAGCAAATTTGCATAAATATGAGAAACTACAACAACTTTATTCTTTAAATCGTTTTTAACTATATGAAGAGTTGCAGGCTGATACTTGTACTCCAAAAGCGCTACAAGTTTTGGAAATCCTAAATTATTATTAATAAAATCGTTGTGCAAAATTGTTTGATCTGCTACATAATAACGCATCGTTTGATCTGTGAAAAATTCACGATCTGTTGAGTTATAAAGAAACCCAACTTCAATAGGATTTTCTTTTAAGAATAATGAAGGCTGAATTTCTTTTCTAACATTAAGGTTATCCCATCTTATTTTTTGTGCGTTTAAGAAAATTGAGAATAAAAGGAATGGTAAGAGTAGTTTTATTTTCATATTGAAAATTATTAAAAATTAAATAAAAATTTACGTGCTTAATAAAGGATTACTTTTCAACGAAAAGCTATAAAACCAAAAAAACCTCTTTTTTCGAAGAGGTTTTTGTACCCGGAGCCGGAGTCGAACCGGCACGGTTTCCCACAGGTGTTTGAGACCAGCGCGTCTACCAATTCCGCCATCCGGGCTTAGCAGACGAAAAAACAATCTTTTTATGAATTATAAATTGATTATCTTAACGCAATAGAATAAGTAATTATGATGTCATAACTGTGCTTATTCCTTTAACACGGTGCAAATGTAAAAAATAATTTTACATTTTCTACTAAAAATACTTAATTTTTTACTTTCAATCTTCAATAAATTTCATAAATTTGCAGCTCGTTAAAACGACACACACACAACTAACTACAAAACAACAAATTATAATGTCGCACCAAGAACCAGAAGCTAAAATTTTTGCGTGTTCAAAAAGTGTTTATCTTGCCGAAAAAATTGCAGCGCAATACGGAATACCGTTAGGTAAGGTTACAATGTCAACTTATAGTGATGGCGAATTTCAGCCATCATATGAAGAGTCTATCAGAGGACTACGTGTATTTATTGTTTGTTCAACTTTTCCAACTGCAGATAATTTGATGGAATTGTTACTTATGATTGATGCTGCAAAGCGTGCATCGGCTAGACATATTACAGCTGTCGTGCCTTATTTTGGTTGGGCAAGACAAGATCGAAAAGACAAACCAAGAGTACCGATTGGTGCTAAATTAGTAGCCAATTTATTAGATGCTGCAGGAGCAACAAGAATCATGACAATGGATTTGCATGCAGATCAAATTCAAGGATTCTTTGAAAAACCAGTAGATCACCTTTTTGCCTCTACAATCTTTTTACCATACGTAGAAAGTTTAGGCTTAGAGAATTTAACAATCGCTTCCCCAGATATGGGAGGTTCTAAAAGAGCTTATGCGTATTCTAAGTTTTTAGAATCAGATGTAGTGATTTGTTACAAACAAAGAAAAGTTGCCAATGTTATCGACACCATGGAATTAATTGGTGAAGTAAAAGGTAGAAACGTAATATTAGTAGACGACATGATCGATACTGGTGGTACTTTAGCGAAAGCAGCAGATTTAATGATCGAAAAAGGAGCATTAAGCGTTAGAGCTATTTGTACACATGCTATTTTGTCTGGAGATGCTTACGAGAAAATAGAGAATTCTAAATTAAGCGAATTGATCGTAACCGATTCAATCCCGTTAAAAAAAGAATCAAAGAAAATTAGAGTGTTGAGTTGTGCACCTCTTTTTGCTGAAGTAATGCACATGGTACACCACAACAATTCCATTAGTGGAAAATTTATTATGTAAAAGCGTAAGCTTTATTTGCATTTTAAAGAAAGCCTAAAACCTTGTGTTTAAGGCCTAAACAAGTATATTTTTAATAACTATATAATTTTTACAATGAAATCGATTACAATTAAAGGATCAGAAAGAGAAAGCGTAGGAAAAGTGTCAACTAAAGCCTTACGTAATGCTGGAGCGGTTCCTTGCGTGTTATACGGAGGAAATCAAGCAGTACACTTCTCAGCAGACGCTGCAGCGTTCAAAAACTTGGTTTACACTCCAAACGCACACACAGTTGTGATTGAACTTGGAGAAGGAAAATCATTTAATGCAATTTTACAAGACATTCAAGTACACCCAGTATCTGACAAAATTTTACACATTGACTTCTTCCAATTATTTGATGACAAAGAAATCACTATGGAAGTTCCAGTAAAAGTTACAGGTACATCTAAAGGTGTTCTTGCTGGAGGTGTTTTACGTTTAAACACTCGTAAACTTAAAGTAAAAGCATTACCAAAAAATCTTCCTGATTTTGTTGAGGCTGACATCACTCCACTTGAAATGGGTAACAAATTATATGTTACTAAAGTTGGTGCACCAGAATACAAAATTATGCACCCAGACAACACTGTTGTTGCTCAAGTAAGAATCTCTCGTGCTGCTATGAAAGCTGCTCAAGAAGCTGCAAAAGCTGCAAAAGCTACTCCTGCAAAAGGAAAGAAAAAATAATTTTTTTCAAACAATTACAAGAAAACATCAGTTGCAAAACTGGTGTTTTTTTTTGTTTAATACTTTTCTGGAGCAGATCTTTACAACTTTACAAGACCAAAAAATCCCGCCATCCGCTTTATCTTTTCCTGCCTAAAGAAGCCAGAAAAAGGATACCACTCCTATCGGGGCTATCAAAGCACTTTACTACAATTAATTCCCTCTGTTACACTACTACCATTTAAAATAGCATTAAAATACAATTACCCCAATTGCCTTCTCCTTCAACTTGATAACAAATAGATTTACCAACTCTCAACTAATCCAACAATCTAGCAACCTATAAATGCATATTTTCTAATTTCCGATTGCCCGATTGTCTAATTAAGTGTACTTTTGTATTTATGATAAAATGGATAACAAACCTGTTTTCATCAACAAAAACAGAAGAGGAATCAGAAGAGCAAACAGATTATATGAAGAAATTTTTAATCGTAGGATTAGGTAATATTGGAGCTGAATACGTTAACACTCGACATAATATCGGATTTAAAATACTCGACTTTTTAGCACGAAAAGAAAACATCTCTTTTGAAACTGTAAAACTCGGCGCTCTTGCCGAATACAAATTCAAAGGAAGAACATTTTTGCTCTTAAAGCCAAATACCTACATGAATCTAAGCGGTAAAGCAGTAAAATACTGGATGGATAAAGAAAACATCCCGCTAGAGAATATTATGGTAATTACCGATGATCTTAACCTCTCCTTCGGTACAATCCGCATTAAGCCAAAAGGAAGCGATGGAGGTCATAACGGACTTAAAAACATAAATTTAGTTCTAAACACACAACAATATACCCGTTTTAGATTTGGAATCAGCGATGAGTTTAAAAAAGGACAACAGGTAGATTACGTATTAGGCGAATGGGATGAAACAGAAAAAGCAAAACTTCCTGAACGTTTAGAAGTAGCTTCTGAAATCATAAAATCTTTCGGAACTGCTGGACTCGAAAATACAATGACGACTTATAATGGGAAGTAAAAATTCTTAAAAATATAAGTACTAGGAAATCAAATCATCAATTAATTTAATTTGATTATAGTCAAATAGTATTTTCTATTCCAAAGTTAAATGTATAAATTTGAATTTAATTATAAATATAAATCATAAAACAATAATATTATGGCTTTCGAATTACCACAATTACCTTATGCGTATGACGCATTAGAACCACATATTGATGCTCGTACAATGGAAATCCACCACACAAAACATCATAATGCATATACTACTAATCTTAATGCAGCAATTGCTGGTACAGATTTAGAAGGAAAAACAATAGAGAACATCCTAATCAATTTAGATAAAAAAAACGCTGCTGTTCGTAACAATGGTGGTGGATATTACAACCACAACTTGTTCTGGACAGTAATGTCACCAAACGGTGGTGGATTACCTACAGGAGATCTATTGGCAGCTATCGAGGCTTCTTTTGGAACTTTTGAAGAATTCAAAGCTAAATTTGCTAAAGCTGGTGCTACTCAATTTGGTTCTGGATGGGCTTGGTTATGTGTAGTTAAAGGAGGAAAACTAGATGTTTGCGGAACACCAAACCAAGACAATCCATTAATGCCAGAAGTTGGTTGCGAAGGAACTCCAATCTTAGGAATGGATGTTTGGGAGCATGCTTACTACTTACACTACCAAAACAGAAGACCTGATTATATCGAAGCTTTTTTCAATGTAATTAACTGGACCGAAGTTGCTAGAAGATTTGCTCTAGAGAAATAGTCTTTTTAGAAAAATATAAAAATCCGATTGATTCATTAATGAATTAATCGGATTTTTTTTTATTGTAAAATATCTCGTTTTATTATAATAAAAAAGATGAAATTTCTTTCACCTTTTTTGCCCCAAATCTACCATAAACTTAACCTACTAATGTTATGGTTCTTCAAATGTATGTTGACATTGTAGCTTAAACAAATAATTCTGTTGAACTACAAAAAAAAACGTTTATTAGTATTATTTCATATCTAGGAAACTATTGTCTCGTTCTTATCCTTGACTTTATTCCAATAAAAAAGGTGGAATTACTTCCACCCTTTTTGCCCCAAATCTACCATAAACTTAACCTACTAATGTTATGGTACTTCAAAAGTATGTTAGCAGTGCATTTCTTCCAAACAATTAAGATAAACGGTAAAAAAAATCGATGAAATACACATTTTAACTTTTCATTATGGTTTAATACGCTCTAGCGTCTTTTCCTTCGTAAAAATTCATAAAAGCACGGTTTACCACTCTATTACCTCCTGGTGTCGGGTAATCACCTGTAAAGTACCAATCACCAAGGTTTTTAGGACATGCAATGTGCAAGTCTTCTACTGTTTGGAATATGATCTTAACTTCTGCCTTAATCTCTGGTGAACTTAACATTTCTGCGATCTTATCTGAAACTTCTTGTGGTTCAAATGGCGCATAAATTGCAGTAACATAATTTACAACATCTACGTCTAAATAATTTTCCTGTGCTTTACACTTAGCATAAACCTCATCTACTATGTGATATAAATTACGCTCTTTTAACAATTCTAAAGCCGCTTTAAAAGCAACCAAACCTTCCAGCTTTGCCATATCGATTCCGTAACAATCTGGAAAACGAATTTGTGGAGCTGATGATACAATTACAATACGTTTTGGATTTAAACGATCCATCATTTTTATGATGCTCATTTTAAGTGTAGTTCCACGAACAATACTATCATCAATAATAACCAAGTTATCTGTTGGCTTTATAACTCCATAAGTTACATCGTATACGTGAGCAACTAAACCATCACGACTGCTATCCTCTGTAATAAAGGTTCTTAATTTAGCATCTTTAATAGCTACTTTCTCTGTACGTATCTTTACAGCAAGCAATTCTTGCAATGACTCAGCAGTAAGCGTATTCCTATTTGCTATTATATAATTATTTTTTCTCTGATTTAAGAAATCCTGAGCAGCTTCAACTAAACCATAAAAAGAAGTTTCGGCTGTATTAGGGATATAAGAAAAAACAGTGTTATCTGTATCGCTATCAATTGAATTTAAAACTGCTGGTAAAATCAATCTACCTAAGTTTTTACGTTCTTGATATATTTCTGCATCACTTCCTCTTGAAAAATAGATTCTTTCAAACGAACATGCTTTTTTAACTGTTGGTGTCAAAATTTCTTCCATCGAAACTTTTCCACTTTTCTTAATGATTAACGCATTTCCTGGCTCAATTTCCTGAACACTATCAAATGGCACATTAAAAACAGTTTGAATAACTGGTCTCTCTGATGCTACAACTACAACCTCATCATCTTGATAAAAATAAGCTGGACGAATCCCAGCCGGATCTCTAAAAACAAAGGCATCTCCATGACCTAATAATCCTGCCATTGCGTAACCACCATCTAAGTTTTTAGCAGAACGCATTAATATTTTCCCAATATCTAATCGGTCTGCAATAACAGGCGAAGCATCTCTTTTTGAATATCCTTCTTCTTTACAATCCTGATATAAAGCCATTACTTCTTTATCAAGAAAGTGACCTATTTTTTCCATAACGGTAACTGTATCCGCCATTTCTTTAGGATGCTGTCCTAGCTCAACTAAGTTTTCGAAAAGCTCTTTAACATTGGTCATGTTAAAATTACCCGCCAATATAAGATTACGGTGCATCCAATTACTTTGACGTAAAAAAGGATGTACGCTTTCTATACTATTTTTTCCAAAAGTTCCATAACGAACGTGCCCTAAAAACAACTCTCCTATATATGGAATATTTTCTTTTTGAAGCGCAACGTTTCCTGCATATTCAGGATGTGCTGCCATTTCTTCATTAATACGATCATTAATTTGAGCAAAAACATCTCGTATTGGTTGTGAATGATTTGAACGAACTCTACTTATGTATCGTTGTCCTGGCTCTACATCTAATTTGATGCTTGCAAAACCAGCCCCATCTTGTCCACGGTTGTGCTGCTTCTCCATCATAAGATACATTTTCTCTATCCCATAAAAAGCAGTTCCGTATTTTTCTTTGTAATATTCAAGCGGTTTAAGAAGTCTAACCAAAGCTATACCACATTCGTGTTTTAAAGCGTCGCTCATTGTATTTGTGTTTGTGTTGTTGTTGTAGTTTGTGCCTTTTTATAATAATAAAATTAAAAAAGCCCCGTGAACGAGGCTTAATTCTTTTATAGTTCTATATCAAACTGAGTTAGTGATTTAAATTGTTTCAATCTAGCCACTACGTCGTTTTTATCTAATGCTACCATTCTTTCAGTTCCGAATTTCTCTACACAAAAAGAAGCTAAATTCGATCCATAAATCACAGCGTTCTTCATATTGGTGTATGAAATATTTTCACTCTGTGTAATAAATCCTGCAAATCCTCCTGCAAAAGTATCTCCTGCTCCTGTTGGATCAAAAACATCTTCTAAAGGTAATGCTGGTGCAAAAAACACCTCTTTATCATGAAATAACAATGCTCCGTGCTCCCCTTTCTTGATTACCACATATTTTGGCCCAAGAGTATGAATCTTCGCTGCTGCTTTAACTAATGAGTATTCTCCAGAAAGTTGTCTTGCTTCTTCATCATTGATTGTAATTACATCTACACGTTTTATAACGTCTAACAATTCTGGCAAAGCACAATCCATCCAAAAGTTCATTGTATCTAAAACCACTAATTTTGGTTTTGATTCCATTTGATCCAAAACGCTGCTTTGTACCAAAGGATGTAAATTTCCTAACATTACAACATCTGAGTCTTTGAAGTTTTGTGGAACTTTAGGTTGGAAATCTGCCAATACATTAAGCTCTGTTGCTAGTGTATCTCTTGAATTCAGATCGTTATGATAAAGCCCGCTCCAAAAGAAAGTTTTTCCTCCTTCTACAATTTCTAGTCCAGAAATATCAATGTTTCTTGACTTTAACAAATCTAAATGTTCTTGAGGGAAATCATCTCCAACTACAGAAACAATAGCCGATTGTAGGTTGAAAAACGATGCCGACAAACCAATATATGTCGCTGCACCACCTAATATTTTATCTGTTTTCCCAAAAGGGGTTTCAATCGCATCGAAAGCAACCGTTCCGACAATCAGTAATTTATTCATTTTATGAATTTCGAATTAAGGTGCAAAGATACTTCATAAGTTTCAGAGTTGCAACGGTTCGTTGTACCAAAATTTTCATAAAAATCAAAACCAAATAAAAGAAGCAAACCTATTAAAAATCAATTAATTATAGATTAAAAATAACTAACATTTTCTTACAATATCAAGAATAAATCAATAGATAATTTTTAAAAAAAACGACTTAGAATCTATATTTTTTATCATAATAATTCTTCAATATTGAGATCTGAACTAAAACCATTAAAACAACTATCAAAACCGCATAAGATGTGTTTTTTGAAAACTGAAACACCGGAATCAAATTATCTATTTTAGAATAATATAAAGCACTTAAACTTAAATCACTAGCCACTGCATTATCAGCTATAAAAACCACATATCCGATAAATGCAATTAAACAACCAAAAATGACAGCCCAAACTGGTTTTGATATTAACGGCTTATATACAATACTTTTCGTTTTCTCTATGACTAAAACTTGTGACATGATTTTTGAGGTAAAATCAGCAGAAGGTTTTTGCAAAGTACTTTCTGCTATTAGTTTGTCAACTAGATTTTCATAATATTTATCGCTCTCTTTCATAATAATCTAATATTTCAGGTTCTAATTGCTCTTTTAAAATAACCGCTAATTTTTTTCTGCTTCGATATAATTTTATCTTGACATTATTAGCACTAATATCCATAATCTTGCCTATTTCATTTAAATTTTGATCTTCAAAATAAAAAAGTGTCAGCAAGAAGCTTTCTTCACTTGGTAACAAATTTAAACAATACTGAATATCTTGCTTTCTTTCCTGATCTTCTAAAATACTTAAAGCATTTGTTGTTGTTTTAACTACACATCCTTTAAGTTCATCGATAACAACATTGTGTTCTTCTTTTTTATTCTTCTTCAAATAATCTAAGCATGTATTGTATGCAATTTTATAAATCCAGGTAGAGAACTTAGAATCCCCTTTAAACTTACTCAAAGAATTAAAAATCTTGATGAAAGTATCCTGAGAAACTTCTTCAGCAATTTCTCTGTTTTTTACCATCTTTATAGCCAAAGTAAAAATCATATCTTTATAACGATCAACCAATACAGCAAACATATTGGTTTCCCCTAGAAGAACCTGATTGATATAATACTGATCATTTACTTTATCCATATTCCATATGACGACTATAATCACATTAAGGTTACAACTAAATTAAAAAAATATTTTAGCAAAATCTGTAACCTCCATTAAACATCTTTCGTCATATGGAATATCAATCAATTAAATTTAAAAATTATGGGTCCACAAATGTTAATACCAATTAGTCTTTTCCTAATGATCTTTGGAATTGCCTATCTTATTTTTTCTACCAGAAACAGAGAACGTTTAGCTCTTATAGAAAAAGGTATAGATGCTAGTATTTTTTCGAATAGCAAAAACAACAACACTCCTACATGGAAAGTACTTGTTTTAAATTTCGCTTTTTTGCTAATAGGAAGTGGAATTGGAATTTTTATAGCATTGCTTATTACAACTTACACGTCTCTTCAAGATGGCGCTGTATATCCTGCTACTATTTTTACGATGGCCGGAATCGGGCTACTTATCGGATTTAATAAATCTAAAGATTTAAACAACAATTAAGTCTTTCTTGATTTCTAAAAATAACGTGTCTGAGATATATTTTCTTAGACACGTTATTTCTTTTATGCTTCTTTGGAACCTATCTCTTCATAATAGGTGTCTATTGAAAGTTGCTTTTGCATGGAAGCCATTACAGCCAATTGATCACAACGCTCATTTTGTGGATGGTTGTTATGTCCTTTTATCCACTTAAAATCTACTTGGTGTTTTCGATAAACAACCAGAAAACGTTTCCACAAATCGGGGTTTTTTCTAGCAACAAATTTTTTCTTTTCCCAGCCAAAGACCCATTTTTTCAAAACAGAATCGACTACATATTTTGAATCTGAAATAACTAGCACTTTCATATTTGGCTTTTTAAGTTTTTCAAGACCTACTATTACAGCCAAAAGCTCCATTCTATTGTTTGTTGTCAGTCGAAACCCTTCATAATATTCTTTTTTATGTGGTGTTCCAACTAATTCCATAACCACTCCATACCCACCGTTGCCAGGATTTCCCTTAGCCGCACCATCTGTATATATATGTACTTCGTGTTCCATTTTTAGACTACTTAGATTATTAGACTACTTAGACAAGCTTCGCTTTTTAGACCTCTTGGATTAGTTAGACTATATCAGACTCGCTTCTCTCCTTAGACTTCTTAGATTGTTAGACTTGCTCGCTTCTTAGATTATTAGATAGATTAGACAAGCTTCGCTTTTTAGACCTCTTGGATTAGTTAGACTATATCAGACTCGCTTCTCTCCTTAGACTTCTTAGATTGTTAGACTTGCTTAGATTATTAGACAGCTTAGACAAGCTTCGCTTTTTAGACTTCTTAGATTAGTTAGACCATATCAGACTCGCTTCTCTCCTTAGACTTCTTAGATTGTTAGACTTGCTTCGCTTCTTAGATTATTAGACAACTTAGACAAGCTTCTCTCCTTAGACTTCTTAGATTAGTTAGATTTATAAACCTCCTGAACTACTAGATAATTTCCTTTCTAATGACTTAGAAAAAATTAACAATCTAACTAATCCAAGGAATCAATTACTCTATGAATTACTTTAGGAAAATGCTCTTGTTCTAATTCATGAATCTTAGCGGCCACGTCTTCGGCAGTATCAGCAGGTGTTAAGGCAACTTTTTCCTGAAAAATAATCGCACCTTCATCATAATTTTCATTTACATAATGAACACTTATTCCTGTTTCTTTTTCATTATTTTCGACTATTGCCCTGTGAATGTGCATTCCATACATTCCCTTTCCCCCATAATTAGGTAATAATGCAGGATGGATGTTAATTATTTTATTAGGGTATGCTTCGATGATGTGTTTTGGGAATTGAAGCAAGAAACCAGCCAAGATAATCAAATCCGGGTCGATTAGTTTTATTTTTTGTAGTACATTGCTTTCAATTAATTCTGTTTTAGTAAAAATTTCGACGTTTATATGATGGTTTTTTGCTCTTTCAATTACTTTCGCATTAGCATTGTTAGTGAACACAGAAACTACCTTTGCAATTTGTGTTTCAGCAAAATATTTTATTATGTTTTCGGCATTACTCCCTGAACCTGAGGCAAAAACGATTATTTTTTTCATAGTCGAATTGATTTATTTTTTGCAAAAAACGGAATAAAAAATCAAAATAAATAACATTCGAACCCCTTTGTTGAAATAAATTTTATAATTTAGTGTTACATTTATTAACTAAATCGTGGTTTTAAAATAAAGTTTTTTATTTTTGCCAACAAATTAAATTCTAAAATTAAAGATTATGTCAGACATTGCATCAAGAGTAAAAGCGATTATCGTAGACAAATTAGGTGTTGACGAAAACGAAGTTGTAACAGAAGCAAGCTTCACTAATGATTTAGGAGCTGACTCATTAGACACTGTTGAGCTTATTATGGAATTCGAAAAAGAATTTGATATTCAAATTCCAGACGATCAAGCAGAAAACATTGCTACTGTTGGTCAAGCTATTTCTTATATCGAAGAAGCTAAAAAATAATAAATTCCCACCCGATTTTTTTATAAATTATAAAAAGTCGGGTGTTATTATTTTTTATTAAAAATTTAAATTTTGGGTTGATTTTCAATCAAAAAAATATATTTATATTGTAATACCCATGGTTCTTTTGTAATATAATACAATCAAGAAAGCATGGGTTTTATTTGTTTAAAGCTAATAAAACACATTATTTATGGTATTAAGGCGAGTTGTTGTAACAGGATTAGGTGCACTTACCCCTATTGGAAATAACATTCAGGAGTATTGGAACGCGCTTATAAATGGAGTAAGCGGTGCTGCCCCAATTACGTATTACGATACAGAGAAACATAAAACGAAATTTGCCTGTGAAGTAAAAAACTTCAACATCGAAGATTTTATGGATCGTAAAGAATCACGTAGACTTGATAAATTTGCACAATATGCTGTTGCTGCAAGTGATGAGGCTATAAAAGACGCTGGACTTACAGATACAAATATCGACAAACAAAGAGTTGGTGTAATCTGGGGAGCTGGAATTGGTGGTTTAGAGACTTTCCAAGAAGAAGTAATGTACTATTCTAAAGGAGACGGAACACCAAAATTCAATCCGTTTTTTATTCCTAAAATGATTGCTGATATTGCCCCTGCTCACATTTCGATGAGAAATGGTTATATGGGACCAAATTATACAACTGTTTCTGCTTGTGCATCTTCTGCCAATGCACTTATTGATGCTTTCAACTACATTCGTTTAGGAATGTGTGATGTAATTATCTCTGGTGGATCTGAAGCTGCTATTACAATTGCAGGAATGGGAGGTTTTAACTCTATGCATGCTTTATCAACTAGAAACGAAAGCCCTGAGACTGCTTCAAGACCTTTTGATGCTACTCGTGATGGTTTTGTTTTGGGTGAAGGAGCTGGAGCATTGGTACTTGAAGATTACGAACATGCAAAAGCACGTGGAGCAAAAATTTATTGCGAAATTGGCGGAGGCGGAATGTCATCTGATGCGTACCACTTAACTGCACCACATCCGGAAGGACTTGGAGTTATTGCTGTAATGAACAATACATTACGTGATGCTGGTATGAAACCTGAAGATGTTGATCATATTAATACGCACGGTACATCTACTCCACTTGGAGATGTTGCTGAGTTAAAAGCGATTAGCGCTGTTTTTGGTGACCATGCTAAAAACATCAATATCAACTCTACTAAATCTATGACTGGACACTTACTGGGTGCTGCTGGAGCTATCGAAGCAATTGCTTCTATCCTAGCAATGAAACACAGTATTATCCCTCCAACAATCAATCATACAGTTGTTGACGAGAGAATAGATCCTTCATTAAATTTAACACTAAACAAACCTCAAGAAAGAGAAGTAAATGTTGCTATGAGTAACACTTTCGGTTTTGGAGGTCACAATGCTTGTGTTTTATTTAAAAAATTAGTTGACTAATTTTCATATGAGTATTTTCAAAAAAATATTTTCAAAATCCCGTTCTCAAGAAGACGGGATTTTTTTTGATTCTATTCAACAAATTATTGGATTCCCACCTATTTCTATTCAGTTTTATAAGAAAGCATTTACACATCGCTCTTCTAACCGCTTGGATGAAAATGGAAATCCTATTAACTATGAACGTCTAGAATTTTTAGGTGATGCAATGTTAAGCGCTGTAATTGCTGCACATTTATTCGACAAAGCTCCTGCAGGAGATGAAGGTTACTTAACCAAAATGCGTTCCAAAATCGTAAGTAGAGAGCACTTAAACGATCTTGGAAAGGATTTAAATCTGGTTCGATTTATCGAAAGTAAAGTGCCCTTGCAACATTTTGGAGAAAACATTCATGGTAATATCTTCGAATCACTTATCGGAGCTATTTACCTAGATAGAGGCTATTCCTATTGTGAAAAATTTATTCAAAATAGAGTAATCAGTCCTTATGTTGACATTACTAGACTTGAAGGAAAGGTAATAAGCTACAAAAGCTTGGTTATCGAATGGTGCCAGAAAGAAAAAAAAATATTCCATTACGATATTTTTGAAGATAATGGCATAGGTGGTGAACGTCTATTTGGAGTCAAATTAAGCATTGATGATAAAGTAGTCGCAAGAGCACGAGCTACTTCCAAAAAGAAAGCAGAAGAGAAGGCATCGCAACGTGCGTATTTTGCTTTTCAAGAAAAAATGGATAAAAAATAAACCCGATTTTCTTAAAACTATATCGTTTTCGTTTATAAATTAACAAAAACATACCAAACTTAACTATTGAACCAGCAATAGAAATAGTATATTTACAACTTATTTTTTCAGGCAATGGCTATTCATAAATTAGAATTAGGCGAATTTGATGAAATTGATTATAATTTGATTGCCATACATACTTCAATGGAGGACTATAGATTGGCATATTTTATCAATCAAAATTTCCCAGTTCTTTTAAGTAAAAGTAAAAATGAAATTCAAATCAATGTGAAAGAAGGCGAGACACATTTTTCACGATTTGATTACTATGACGAAGAAAAAGAACTTTACTGGGATTTAATTCAAAATAAAAACGAAGTCATTCAAAATACACCAAATGACAATCAGGATTTATTTTCAGACACTTCGATGGAAGTAGCCACAAAAGTATATTTACTACCTGAATTTAAAAAAGTTGATTATTTTTTAAAGATTGAAAAGAGTGAGGAAGCTTTCGATATATTAAAAATACAACAAATATTAAATACCATTGATACTATCTCAACGGTTTATATAGTTGATACAAATAAAATAAAGTCAAAAAACAATTTAATTTTTTAATAGAAATGCTTACAAACAAAAAAACCAAAATTGTAGCCACACTTGGCCCTGCATGTGGTACTAGAGAGATCATAAAAGACATGATCGAAGCAGGTGTGAACGTATTTAGAGTTAATTTTTCGCATGCAGATTATGAAGGTGTAAAGGAGAAAATCAATATCATTAGAGGACTTAACGAAGAGTTTGGCTATACCACAGCTATTCTTGGAGATTTACAAGGTCCTAAACTTCGTGTAGGAGTTATGGAAGAAGGTGTTGTAGTAAACGATGGTGATATAATCACTTTTACTACTGCTGAAGATATCATCGGTACTGCCAAAAAAGTTTTCATGAAATACCAAAACTTTCCAAATGATGTAAATCCTGGAGAGCGTATTTTACTTGATGACGGAAAACTTATTTTTGAAATCCTTACAACAGACAAAAAATCTGAGGTTACTGCTGTAGTTATTCAAGGTGGTGAACTAAAGTCTAAAAAAGGAGTTAATCTTCCTAATACAAAAATATCTTTACCTGCATTAACTGAGAAAGATATTGCTGATGCCATTTTTGCTATTGAACAAAAAGTAGATTGGATCGCTCTTTCATTTGTAAAAACACCACGTGACTTACAAGACTTACAAGAGTTGATTGCAAAACACTCAGATGTTAAAATTCCAATCGTTGCAAAAATCGAAATGCCTGAAGCATTAGAGAACATGGATAAGATTGTTGCTTATTGCGACGCTCTAATGGTTGCTCGTGGAGATTTAGGAGTTGAACTTCCTGCTCACGAAGTACCATTAGTTCAAAAAGAATTAATCCGTAGAGCTAAAACTGCTCGTATTCCAGTAATCGTTGCAACACAAATGATGGAAACAATGATCACTAGCTTAACACCTACACGTGCTGAAGTAAATGACGTTGCTAACTCTGTTATGGATGGTGCTGATGCTGTAATGCTTTCTGGTGAAACTGCTGCAGGAAATTATCCTGTTCAAGTTATCCAAAAAATGACACAAATTATCGAAGCAGTTGAAGACTCTCCGCTAATTCATGTTCCACAAAACACACCACAAATTAAAACAAAACGTTTTATTACTAAAACAATTTGTCAGCAAGCGGCTATTATGGCTAATACTATAAAAGCTAAAGCAATTTGTACACTTACAAATAGCGGTTATACTGCTTTCCAAATTTCGGCTTGGAGACCATCTGCTCATATTTTAGTATTTACTTCAAACAAAAGAATCTTAACTCAATTGAGTCTTTTATGGGGAGTTAAATCTTATTACTATGACAAAGATGTAAGTACAGACGACACTGTAATTGATGTGAATCAAATCGTAAAAGATAAAGGATATGTTGTAAAAGGTGATTACTTAATCAACTTAGCAGCAATGCCTATTAAAGACAAAGGAATGGTTAACACCGTGAGAGTTTCAGAAATAGAATAAAACTACTTTCTTTTCAAAATATTAAATCCGTCTTGTATTCTTACTCGACGGATTTTTATTTTATACTAATTTAAACGGCTTCACAAGTCGCATTGTGTAAAATTGGAAAATTACATGAATTGGCTATAAAACATAATTGGTTTGCTTTTTTATGCAATTCTAGTGCTAGTTCAATTTTGTCCGGATCTGTAATCGTAACTTTTGGATTTAATCGAACTTCCGTAAAACGTCCGCTTCCATCAAACTCAACTTCCAAAATAGCCTCTGCATTATCTGAATAAATAAGTACCTCAACCCCATTTTGACTACAAACATAGAAATAAGACATCATGTGACACGAAACCAAGCTACTTAGCAACATATCTTCTGGATTGTACAGTTCTGGATCGCCTTTAAAAGCTTTTGCAGCTGAGATGCTCAAAACAGGTTTGCCTGCAATCTGTATCTCATGATTTTTAGAATTCTGTCCCTTCTCGTTGTTATTAGACTGCCATTGGGCCGTTGCTTTGAATAAATGTTTAAATCCCATATTTTCATTAATTTTAAAAACCTCAATCTCAAAATCAACACCCAGTTTTAAATCTTGACTTTGGCCTTTTCGATAACCCGAACTAAGTCCCTATCGTTTGGAATTATATACACCTCTCCTACTTTAACCTCTCTGTCTCTAAACTCAGTAATCACTTCATTTTCCAAACAAAAATTATTAAGTTCATCGAAAAAAAGAAAAATCCGCGCTTTAATAGTAATTTCAACACTTTTAATATAATATCCCCTTTCTTTAAGTTTTCTTATTAATGCTGTTCTCAATCGAAGCTATAATTTCTTTGTACTTTGGAATACCAAGATTATTCTGGATAGAAATTATATTCACATGAATATGGTTTTGATGCAATATACAAAAAACTGGTAGGTGCTGGTATGAATCATGTCAATATATACCTATTTTTGAATTTCATTTTTCACAAAAAAACAATGAAAATAAAACACAAATCACATTATACAGAAATAAACACAAAAGAAATCTTTGGTGTTTTACCAGACGCCACCGCTATTCATTCTTATAAATTGACTAACAGAAATGGTATGCAAGCCACTATTATTGACTATGGTGCCACTGTTACTTCTTTGATGATACCAATTAAGAATGGAAAACTTATCGATGTCGTTCTGGGTTTTGATAATTTAGATAACTATTTAAAATCATACTCGCTTTCAGATTCTCCTTATTTTGGTGCTACGATAGGACGTTATGCTGGCAGAATAAATAATGGAATTTTCACCTTAAATGACAAAACGTACTTTTTAAACAAGAACAATAATAATCACTCTATCCATGGGGGATTTATTGGTTTTTCACAAAAAAAATGGAAGATTGATAAGAGAACTGATGGCGAAAACCCGTCTATAACAATGTCTATTTTAAGCCCTGCTAATGAAGAAAACTATCCTGGAGATTTGTCTGTGAGTTTAACGTATACTTTATCTGAAAACAATGAATTGCAACTAGAATACAACGCAACTACAACAGCAGATACAATTATAAACTTAACCAATCATAGCTATTTTAATCTTAACGGACATGACTCTAGCGTTACAGATCAAGAAATTATTGTAAACTCTGATAAAATACTGGAAACTACATCCGATAACATTCCAACAGGAAATATACTAACTCTTTTAGATCATCCATTTGATTTTAGATCTCCTGCAAACTGTCCGTCAAACATTGATGATTCATTTGTGATAGAAACAAAAAATGATATTGCTGCCGCTCTTTATAGTCCGTTAAACAGATTGCGAATGACTGTTTATACCAACCAACCAAGTGTTCATGTATTTGTAGGCGGTAATTGCTCGGATAAAATTAAAGGAAAAGAAAACGCTATCTACCACTCTTTAAGCGGCATCTGCTTTGAAGCTCAAAATTTTCCTGATGCTCCAAATCAGAATAACTTCCCCAATTCGATACTTAAAAAAGAAGACAAATACCATCATCAAACGATTTACAAATTTCAATCTATTTAAAACCAAATAGCAATAACCAAGAAATACAACTAGTAACCATGACCAAAACCTTGCCGATTATATTGTTTTTATCATCTACTTCATTGCAGTATCAACTTATGGTTACACGATATATCGAAAACGCAAAAAAGATAAAAGAGATGCCAAAGCGTATTTTCTTGCTGAAGGTAATTTAACTTGGCGGGCAATTGGAGCTTCACTAATCGCATCTAAAATTTCGGCCGAACAATTTATCGGAATGAGTAGTGAAGTTCTTGCAAATTCATTAATAAAATAAAGAGCACTGTAAGGGCGCAATTCATTCCTATTTTTGCTACTTTACGGATAATTATTTAATAATTAAAACAAAAAAATTAACAAGATAAACAAGTGCATTTGTTAGTTGGTTTTAATTACATTTGGCTACAAATTAAAACAAACCTAACCATTTAAAACAAAGCAAAAAAAAAATGAAAAAACTAGTCGTTGCCTTTTTATTCCTCTCTATCGCAATGTCTGCACAAGACATGAAAGTTGTATCTGGAGATTTTAAATTCTTAAAAGACCAAAAAGAAATCAATGTTGAATTTGACTACAGCAAATTCACGGTGATGAAAGACAAAAAAACAGAAGCACAGTATATTGAAGACAGAGTAAAAGATTTAAATGAAAAGACAAAAGGAACTGGCGACATCTGGAAAAAGAAATGGAACTCTGCTAAAGAATTAACTTGGACTCCTAAGTTTTTAGAATTAATGCACGTTATTTTTACTAAAGAAGGTAAAGAAGTAAGTTTTCAAGAGGGCTTAACAAATGCTCCTTACACATTAATTGTTGAAACTGTTTGGATCTATCCAGGTTGGGATGCTTCAATAATGAAACAACCTGCAAAAGTATCTACTAATCTAAAATTTGTTGAAACAAATAACAAAATCGAATGTATTACTAGAAATTTCTAGCGAAGAAGCTCCAGGAGATCAATGGGGAAGCAACTTTAGTAACGAATCAAGAATTGGTGAAGGATATGCTAAAACAGCAAAATCGCTCGCAAAATTACTTTTGAAGAAGGCATATAAATAAAATACAAAAAACCCTAGTTTACACTAGGGTTTTCTTTTTGCTTGCTTTCCATGTTCAAAAGATAAGCCATATTTTTAATTACATTATCGTGTTTTTTCACAAATGGATTCTCTTCATCCCAAACATATCCTGCTAGAACAGCACAAATTTTACGCTTTACATCTGGATTTTCTGGTTGATGGAAAAACAAAGTTTGTAAATTCCCTGTGTACCACTCTTTCACATAAGTCGTAAAAACATTAATTCCACGCTTCATATATTCTGTGAATTCTGTTTCCCAGTTTACTTCAATACCTTGCGACTGTTTTAAATACAATTTCGCAGCAAGCATACCTGATTCGGTAGCAAAAGCAACTCCTGATGAAAATACTGGATCCAAGAATTCGGTACTATTTCCTGTCAAGGCAAATCCGTCTCCATACATTTTCTTTACAGAACGCGAATAATTCTCCAATTTTATAGGTTCGAATAAAAACTCAGTTCCTTCAAATCTTTTAATATAATAATCAGAAAGCTGAATTGCGTTTTTTAATGCTTCGCTATTATTTTTATTTTCAGAAAGTGAATTGATAAAATCTGTTGGCCCTACAACACCCAAACTTGTATTCCCGTTAGAGAAAGGAATCACCCATAACCAAACTTCAGTTTCAAGAACATCAAATGAAATTAATGTCCCCTCTTCACCCTCTGGTCTATTAATATCCTTTACATGTGTAAAAATAGAAGAGTGTGGATCTAAAGCCGATGGTTTATCCAAATCTAAAAGTCTAGGTAAAACTCTTCCGTAACCACTTGAATCTATAATAAACTTGGCATGAATTTCTTTTAAGTTTCCATCAGCATCTTTTACAATTGTTTTTGAATTACTTCCATCAAAAGAAACTTCAATAACTTCAGATTCAAATTCCAAATCAATCCCTTTACGAATTAATTCTTGAGCCATTGTATTATCAAAATCAGCTCTAGGCACTTGCCATGTCCAATCCCAACCTTCAGAAAATTTATCAGAAAAATCAAAAACACAAATTTCATTTCCTCTTATAAATCGTGCTCCTAATTTTTTTTCAAAATTCATGGCATTAAGACTATCAAATAATTCTGCCTCTGCAAAATGATCCATTACTCTCGGTATCAAACTCTCACCAACAACTATCCTAGGAAATTTAGTTTTCTCTACAACTTTTATTTTGCAATTATTCTTACGTAAATAAGCGGCAGATACACATCCAGATGGCCCCGCACCTATTATTAAAACATCTACAAACTCCTTTAACATATATGAATTGTTATTAATTATTACCTTACATTTGCCACCATCAAAATAACCACATTTATTTTAATAAATAAAATTAATTTAGCATAATCAAAAAGGTTTAAATGAACACAATTGGAGAATATTTAAGTTTAAAAGAATTCGAATCCATAATTTTTGGAAATAGTAAAATTGACATCAGTGAAGCTGTCTTAGATCGAGTAAATGAAAGTTTTGCTTTCTTGAAAGAATTCTCAGGCAACAAAGTCATATATGGTGTAAATACTGGTTTTGGGCCAATGGCACAATATCGTATTAAAAATGAAGATCAAATTCAATTACAATATAATTTAATAAGAAGTCACTCTTCTGGAACTGGCAAACCATTAAATGCTGCTTGTGTAAAAGCAGCAATTTTAGCACGACTAAATACACTTTCTTTAGGAAATTCTGGTGTACATCCATCAGTAATCCATTTAATGAAAGAATTTATAAATAAAGATATTACGCCTTTAATTTTTGAACATGGAGGTGTTGGAGCAAGTGGAGATTTAGTTCAACTATCTCATTTAGCACTAACATTAATAGGCGAAGGTGAAGTTTTTTACAAAGGAGAAAGAAGAGCTACAAAAGATGTCTTCGAAATTGAAAACCTGTCTCCAATTCAAGTAGAAATAAGAGAAGGTCTTGCGCTTATAAACGGAACCTCAGTAATGACAGGAATTGGTGTAGTAAATGTACATCATGCTAATAAATTATTAGACTGGTCTTTAAAATTCTCTTGCACAATCAATGAAATTGTACAAGCGTACGATGATCATTTTTCGGAAGAATTAAATCAAACAAAACGTCATAAAGGACAACAAGAAGTAGCTGCAAGAATGAGAAAAAATCTTTCAGACAGTACTTTAATCCGCAAAAGAGAAGACCATTTATATACGGGTGAAAACACTGAGGAAATCTTCAAAGAAAAAGTACAGGAATATTATTCTTTAAGATGTGTACCACAAATTCTAGGTCCTATTTTAGAAACTATCAACAATGTTAGTTCAATCCTAGAAGACGAATTCAACTCGGCAAATGATAATCCTATTATAGATGTAAAAAACAAACATGTATATCATGGTGGTAATTTCCATGGGGATTACATTTCATTAGAAATGGACAAGCTAAAAATTGTAGTGACTAAACTTACAATGCTAGCAGAACGTCAATTAAATTATTTATTGAATTCTAAAATAAATGAAATCCTTCCTCCATTTGTAAATCTTGGAACATTAGGATTTAATTTTGGAATGCAAGGGGTTCAGTTTACTGCAACCTCAACAACTGCCGAAAACCAAATGTTATCTAACCCAATGTATGTACACAGTATCCCGAACAATAACGACAATCAAGATATCGTTAGTATGGGAACAAATGCTGCCGTGATTACTGCAAAAGTTATTGAAAACTCATTTGAAGTTTTAGCTATCGAACTGATTACCATTGTGCAAGCAATTGATTATTTAGAACAAAAAGATAAAATCTCATCTGTGTCTAAAAAATTATATGATGATATTAGAGCAATTATACCTAAATTTAAAGAAGATCAGGTAATGTATCCTTTTGTTCAAAAAGTAAAAGACTACCTGATAAACAATTAATTTTTTTCCATTATTAATCTTGAATCTTAAAACCATGAAAAAAACATCTATTTTTTTGTTGCTATTCTTTATTCAATTTGTTAATAGTCAAGAACTAGCATTAGTTAAGAAAAACGGAAAGTTTGGATATCTTACCAAAGAGGGAACATTTCGTATTGAACCTATGTACAAAAGTGCCAAAAGCTTTTCTCAAGGCTTGGCCGCTGTAGAAGATAATGGAAAATGGGGATTTATAGATACTAAAGGAGCATGGGTTATTCCTGCAACTTTTGATAATGTTAAAGAATTTAATGATGGTATATGTATTGTATCCAAAGATAAAAAATGGGTATATATCAATACCAAAGGAGAGATTCAAATTGCACCACCTTCAGATAAATTATATGATTTTGGAGATGGTGTAGCTTTTATAAAACAAGGAAACAAAGTTGGATTAATCAATCCAAAAATGGCAATTGTTTTAGAGCCCAAATATGATGCTATCAAGCCTTTCCAAAATGGCTTTGCAAGAGTTGCCAACAATAAAAAATGGGGTATTATTAATACTTCTGGCAAGGAATTAGTAGAACCTGCATATGAGGAAATAGGCAATTATTTTAAAAATACAACTTGGGCAAGAAAAGATAAAACCTTTGGCTTAGTGAGTGCTGGAAGTTTTATTCCAGTTGATGGTGCTGAAAAAATTTGGGATTTTGATACTCAGGATTTAACTTATGCTAAAAAGAATGGAAAAGTTGGATTCATTGACCTAAAAGGAAATTGGACAATTTTACCTATCTACGATAAAGCAAAAGCATTCTCAAAAAATTTAGCTCCTGTTTGTATAGGTTCAAAATGGGGATTCATTAACCCAAAAGCAGAATTTATTATTCCGCCAACTTATAGTGATGCCGAAGTTTTTAGTTCAAATGGACTGGCTCCTGTAAAAGAAAAAAACTGGGGATTTATAAATGAAACAGGAAAATTGGCAATACCAACTCAATATGGTATAACTGCAAATGGACTTATCATTTCCCTGTTTATGCAACAAGACAAGGGATTTATAGACGGTCTTGCAAGAGTGAAAAATGAAGGAAAATGGGGGTTTCTTAAACCAGACGGAACCGTATTAGGCAACCAATGGTTTGAAAACGCAGAACTATTTTCAAAAACAGAAAAAAAAGAAACAAATGAAGTCGCTACCGATAAGCCAAAAGCCGAGGTAAAACCAAAAGCTGTAAATAAAAAAAAGCGATAACATACAATAAAAAACAAACCTTACCTATATGAAATGTGCATTAGTAACTGGTGGTTCAAGAGGAATTGGGAGTGCTATTTGTAAAAAATTAGCTGTAGATACAAAGTACCACATTCTGATTAATTATCATTCAAACAAAATCGCTGCCGAACAAACACTTGAAGAAGTAGTAAAATTAGGCGCAACTGGAGAAATTATACAATTTGATGTTTCTAATTTTGAAGACGTTCAAAATGTTTTAACCAAATGGCAGGATGCAAACCCAGAGGCCATCGTTGAAGCAATTGTAAATAATGCAGGAATTACAAAAGACGGGTTATTTATGTGGATGTCACATGAAGACTGGAATGGTGTTATGAATACAAGTGTAGGTGGTTTTTTTAACGTTACACAATTTTTTATCCAAAAAATGCTTCGTAATAAATACGGACGTATTGTTAATATGGTTTCTGTTTCGGGAGTAAAAGGTACTCCGGGTCAAACTAACTATTCTGCCGCAAAAGGCGCTATAGTAGCTGCAACCAAAGCATTAGCTCAAGAAGTAGCCAAAAGAAATATTACGGTAAATGCCGTCGCTCCTGGATTTATAAGAACAGATATGACAAGTCAATTAGACGAAAAAGAGTTATTAAAATTAATTCCTGTCAATCGCTTTGGAGAAGCAGAAGAAGTGGCTAATTTGGTCAGCTTTTTAGTTTCTAACAAATCAAGTTACATAACCGGAGAAATTATAAATATAAACGGTGGGATATATTCTTAAAAATTACTATAAAAAAGAAGATGAATAGGAGAGTTGTAATTACAGGAATGGGAATTTACTCATGTATTGGGACTTCATTAAATGAAGTAAAAGAATCCTTATATAATGGGAAATCGGGAATACAATTTGATGCCGAAAGAAAAGAATTTGGTTTTCAATCGGCCTTAACAGGTATGGTTCCCAAACCAGATTTAAAAAGTTTATTGAACCGAAGACAGCGTATGAGCATTGGCGAAGAAACCGAATACGCTTATATGGCTACTATCGAAGCGTTGAAAAATGCTGGAATCGATGATTCTTTTTTTGATGACAATGAAGTAGGTATAATGTATGGTAATGATAGCGTTTCTAAAGCCATTATCGATGCAACCGATATTGTTCGAGAAAAAAAAGATACTGCCTTAATTGGTTCTGGAGCTATTTTCAAGTCGATGAACTCAACCGTTACTATGAACCTTTCAACAATTTTTAAGTTAAGAGGTATTAATTTAACCATAAGCGCAGCTTGTGCAAGTGGCTCTCACGCTATAGGTCTTGCTTATTTCTTAATAAAAAGCGGATTTCAAGATACCGTAATTTGTGGTGGAGCACAAGAAATCAACAAATATGCCATGAGCAGTTTTGATGGTTTAGGTGTTTTTGCTACCGGAGATGGAGACCCTACCAAGGCATCAAGACCTTTTGACTCTGGTCGAGATGGTCTAGTTCCTAGCGGTGGAGGTGCAACTTTAATCCTAGAAAGCTATGAATCGGCAATAAAACGCGGAGCAACTATAATTGCTGAAGTTGCTGGTTATGGATTTTCATCAAATGGAGGACATATTTCAACACCAAATGTTGAAGGACCATCTACAGCAATGCAAAGAGCACTTGATGATGCAAAATTAAATGCGTCAGATATTGATTACATAAATGCGCATGCTACCTCTACCCCTGTTGGAGATGAAAACGAGGCAAAAGCAATCTTTGAAATTTTTGGAAAAAGCAATCCCCCAGTAAGCTCCACTAAATCAATGACTGGGCATGAATGCTGGATGGCGGGCGCAAGCGAAGTTATCTATTCTATACTAATGATGCAAAATGATTTTATTGCCCCAAACATCAATTTAGAAAACCCAGACGAAGCCGCAGCTAAATTAAATTTAGTTAAAACTACGTTAAATAGAAAAATTGATATATTTTTGTCCAATTCCTTCGGGTTTGGAGGAACAAATTCTGCACTGGTAGTAAAAAAGTTTAAATTAAATAATGAATAAGCAAGAGATAATAGAAAAGATTAATGGTTTTTTGGTAGATGAATTTGAAGTTGATAATGACGACATTGAACCAAATGCTAATTTAAAAGATACTTTAGGATTAGATAGTTTAGACTATGTCGATTTAGTAGTATCAATAGAATCTAATTTTGGTGTAAAATTAGTTGAAGTTGATTTCGTTGGCATAGCTACTTTTCAAAACTTTTATGACCTTATCGAAACCAAACTAAAAGCCAAAGCTGCTTAATGAGTAAATGGGATGGTAAATCAAAAGGTACCGTTTTAGGCTATAGAATATTCGTTTTTTTAATACAAAAAGCGGGGATTAAAGTAGCCTATTTCCTTTTGTACTTTGTAGCTTCATATTATTTCCTTTTCCTAAAAAAAAGTAATCAAGCCATCTTTTATTATTTTAATAAAAGACTAGGTTACTCGTTCTTAAAATCCAAAAGAATGGTTTTCAAAAGTTACTTTACTTTTGGGCAAACTATAATTGACAAAATCTCCATTTCTGCTGGAATGAGAGAACAATTTACTTATGAATTTGACGGAATCGAAACATTAAAAAAACTACTTGCCGAAAAAAAAGGTGGGGTTTTAATTAGTGCCCATATTGGAAATTTTGAAATTGCCGAACATTTCTTTGGAGAAATCGACATTGATTTTCAAATCAATTTGGTCACTACCGACTTGGAACATTCTGACATAAAAAAATATCTAGAGAGTGTTACCAAAAAACCAACAGTTAAGTTCATAATTATAAAAGAAGATTTGTCTCATATTTTTGAAATCAATGCGGCTTTAAACAGAAACGAACTCATCTGTTTTACAGGTGATCGTTACTTTGAAGGGACAAAATCATTATCAGATAAATTATTAGGACAAGAAGCAAATTTTCCTGCAGGACCATTTTTAATTGCTTCCCGATTAAAGGTTCCTGTAGTTTTTGTTTACGTAATGAAAGAACCAAACTTACACTATCATTTGTATGCTCGCGAAGCCGTTGTAAAACACCGTGACGAAAAGGGATTACTGAGTGCTTACATAGAAAACGTTGAGTCTATGCTCGAAAAGTATCCTTTACAATGGTTCAACTATTTTGATTTTTGGAATCAATTTAGCACTAAAAAATAAAGCAACTTTACCCTAAGTTAAATAAGACTTACTTTACACTTAAACGATTCTAAAATTAATGCATGGAAGAATTTGACACAATCATAATTGGTTCAGGAGTTGGTGGCTTGGCTACAGGAATTTGTTTAGCAAGAGCTGGACAAAAAGTTTTAATTCTTGAGCAACATTATGTTCCAGGTGGTTGGAGTCATAGTTTTACTTTAAAAGGGCAACGTTTTAGTCCCGGTGTACATTATGTAGGGCTTATAGACAAAGGAGCTTCTACAAATAACCTTTATCGTGGCCTAGGAATTGCGAATGATATGGTTTTTTTTCGAATGAATAAGAAAGCATATGAACATTGTCTAATTGGTGACAAAACATTCGACTTACCTGCAGGTGTAGTTAATCTCAAACAAACACTTACAGCCCATTTTCCTAAAGAAGAAAAAAACATAAACGAATATCTTACATTAGTACAAAGAGTCTGTTTTGAATTGTTATTAATTCCAAAACTAAAAGGCTTTTGGCAAAATATAACTGTACCCTTTAGAACGAAACATTTTGGTAAGTTTGCTTTATTCCCTTTAAAAAAAGTAATCGGTTGGCATATTAAAGACCCCATCTTAAAAGCGGTACTTAATATACAATGCGGTGATCACGGCCTTTCGCCAAATAGAGCTTGTTTTCCTGTGCATTGTTCTGTAATGGGGCATTATTTTGATGGCGGATTTTATCCAATGGGTGGCGGTGGAGGCATTGTAAAAGCAATGACAAATGGTATAAAGAGACACGGAGGAGAAGTTCGTGTAAAGCAAAATGTAAAAAAAATAATTGTTCAAAACAAAAAAGCTGTTGGAATTGAGCTCGAGAATGGAAACACCATTTTAGCAAAAAATATTGTTTCAAATGCTGACCCTTCAATTACCTATTTTAATTTAATTGGTAAAGAATACTTAAGTAAATCACTTATTAAGAAGCTAGAGAAAACTAAATACTCTGTAACTTCATTAATTTTATTTTTAACATTAGACATAGATGTCACTCAATTTAACATTGATTCTGGTAATATATGGATGATGAAAGATGAAAATGACGATGCTAATTTTGAAAGCTTAATGAATGATGATGTCACTTCTGGCGATTCATTTCCAGCCGTTTTTATAAGCTGCACCACCTTAAAAGATCCTGCAAGTTATAACGGGAGATATCATAATTTTGAAATCGTTACCTACATAAACTACGATAACTTAAAAGATTTTAATGGTTTAGAAGATTATCATACCGAAGAATATAAAATCTTCAAAGAAAAGATTACCAATAAACTGATGAATAATGTTGAGAAAATCATTCCCAATGCAAAACAATACATTGTTCAAGCTGAATTAGGAACACCAAAAACAAATGAGTTTTATATCAATTCAACGAAAGGAAATGTATATGGAACCGAAAAAACATTAAATCAGGTTGGCCCTTTTTCATATAAAAACAAATCCGAAATAGACAATTTATTCCTTTGTGGAGCCTGCACACTTTCTCATGGTGTAGCTGGCGCAACATATTCTGGAGTAGCTGCGGCCGCACAAATTCTGAATTGTACATCCGATGACTTATTAATCGAAGATGCAAGTCAGGAAATAAGAATCTATGACGCTGAGGATGAGTCAACTTGGCCAGATTGGGTCCATACAAAACGAACAGATAAAATAAGAAAATTCGTTTCATAAAAATTAATTACTTTTGCCAAAACCAGAAACCACTACCAAAAGCCACAACCAAAATGAAAAATGTCCTTTTTATCTATTATTCTCAATCGGGACAACTAGAAAGTATAGCGCGAAAAATTGCGAAGCCTTTCTTAGATTCAAATGAGTTTAAAGTAACTTTTCATGAAATCCAATTAGAAAAGCCGTTTCCGTTTCCTTGGGATAAAGATTCTTTTTTTGATGCATTTCCTGAATCCTTTATGCAAATTCCAACAGGATTAAAACCAATTCCTCAAGAAATATTAAATACAAAATTTGACTTAGTGTTATTGCATTATCAAGTTTGGTATCTATCTCCTTCTATACCTATTAATTCATTTTTAAAAAGTCCTGGAGCACAAAAAATATTAAACAACACTCCTGTTGTAACAATAAGTGGTTCTAGAAATATGTGGATCATGGCACAAGAAAAAGTTAAAGTCCTACTAAAAAAAGCCAATGCAAATTTAGTTGGGAATGTAGCTTTAGTAGATCGTGTAGGAAACTTAATTAGTGTAATTACAATTGTAGAATGGATGTTCTCTGGTGTGAAAAAAAAATATTTAGGTATTTTTCCTTTGCCAGGTGTTTCAGAAAAAGACATTCAAGAATCCTCAAAATTTGGAGATATCATTGCATCAAATTTAAAAGAAAACAACTTAAAAGATCTGCAATCCAAACTAATAGAAAATTATGCTGTCCGTATTAGTCCTTATTTAGTAACAGTAGATAAAACTGCCAATAAAATTTTCACTAAATGGTCTGGGTTAATTTCAAGAAATAATAAAAACAGAAAGGTACTTCTTAAAGTATTTTACGTTTATTTATTCCTTGCAATTTGGTTAATATCACCAATAGTGTATATATTGCACGTTCTTACATATCCTATTAAAATCAATAAAATCAAAAAAGAAACTCAATATTACCAAGGAGTTTAGAAACCATATTATGTCTGAAGTATATATTACAAAAGCCGCAAAATATTTGCCAAACGAAGCTGTTACAAATGATGAAATGGAAAGTTATTTGGGACTTATCAATGATGCCGTTTCAAAAGCGAGAAGAATCATTTTACGCAATAACAAAATTGTAAGTCGTTATTACGCAATAGATAAAGAAGGAAAAAGCACGCATAACAATGCGGAGCTAACCAAAAATGCTATAACACAATTATTTGATAACGATTTCACTCCGCAAGACATGGAAGTTCTTTCATGCGGAACCTCGACACCAGATATATTTTTACCATCTCATGCCGCAATGGTTCATGGATTGTTAAAAAACAAATCTGTTGAATTAAACTCCTCATCAGGAGTATGTTGTGCAGGAATGAATTCATTAAAATATGGTTTCCTTTCTATTCGTTCAGGGAATTCAAAAAATGCAGTTTGTACTGGATCTGAAAAGGTTTCATCATGGTTCCTGTCAGAAAAATACAGTCCTGAAGTTTCTAATTTAAAAAACTTAGAAGAGCTACCTATAATTGCTTTCAAAAAAGATTTTTTAAGATGGATGTTATCTGATGGTTCTGGTGCTTTTTTATTAGAAAATAAACCTAGAGGCCCTATCTCTTTAAAAATAGAATGGATGGAAGCTTTTTCATATGCGTATGAATTAGAAACTTGTATGTATGCTGGAGGAGAGAAATTAGAAACTGGTGAAATAAAACCTTGGAGCGATTATTCTCCCGAAGAATGGTTAAATCAATCTGTATTTTCTATCAAACAGGATGTGAAATTACTAGATCAATTTATCCTAACAAAAGGAGCAGAAAGTATGGGTATTGCAATGAAAAAAAATAACATTACTGCTGATCAAGTTGATTATTTCATACCACACGTTTCTTCTCACTTTTTTGTTGAAGGTTTAAAGAAAAGCCTTGAAGAAAATAATGTTGGAATGGCTGATGAAAAATGGTTCATGAATCTTGCTCGTGTTGGAAACGTAGGTTCTGCATCTATTTATCTTGCTGTTGAGGAATTAATGAATTCTGGAAAATTAAAAGTTGGTGATCGTATTCTTTTATCAGTTCCAGAAAGTGGAAGATTCTCTTTTGCCTATGCTTATTTAACCGTTTGTTAATGGAAAGAACTTTACTCTTAGAAAAAAAAGCTGTCGAAAATTTATTACCACAAAAGTTCCCTTTTGTAATGGTAGATAAGATGTTGTCATTCAATGAAACATCTTTAGTCTCTGGCTTAAAAATTCAAAGTGAAAATATTTTTTCAGAAAACGGGACTTTTCTAGAAGCTGGATTAATAGAACACATGGCACAATCTGTGGCTTTACATACTGGATATGTCTTTTTTTTAAAACAAGAAAAAGCACCTACAGGCTATATTGGTTCTATCAAGCAAATTGATATAAAGAAGCTACCAAAAGTTGGCGATGAGATTCAATCGACAATAACAATTCTACAAGAATTTGCTGGAATAACACTAGTAGATATTGTTACTACATTAAATAATGAAGAAATCGCAACCGGTCAGATGAAGACCGTTTTAGCCAAATAATATAGTAAATGGACACTTCAGTAGACATACGAAATTATCTTCCACATCGTGAGCCTATGCTCATGGTCGATTTAATTCTTACAATAGATGCCCTAAGTGTAGAAACTGTTTTTTTAATAAAAGAAGATAATATTTTCGTTGATAAAAACACCTTCATCGAAGCTGGATTAATTGAAAATGTAGCACAAACCTGCTCCTCTATTGTTGCGCAAAAATATTTTGCCAAAACAGATGAAGAAGAAAATGTGAGTGTAATAGGATTTATCAGTACACTGAAAAATCTTAAAATATATCAATTACCAAAAGTGAATAATAGTATAATTACACGAGCATCCTTGGTTTCAAAATTTGTTGGAGATGATTATACATTATGTACCATGAATTGCGAAAGCTTTCATGGAGAAGTACAACTTATAGAATGCGAGATCAATTTGTTTATTCAAAAAACAAATTCGTTAGTAAAAAATTAATTTTGAATTATTTTTTTGTTCTAACTATTGATGCTTTTAATTTACTCAATTAACTAATACATGGAAAAAGAAAAAGTACCACAAGACAATGGTAATCTAACCAAAAACAACATGAAAGAACTTGTATATGCAACCGATGAAAACGGCGATTATACAACTGCTTTAAGTACTGGTTGGGAGCCTAAAACTATTGCTCTTTCAAATTCTATTGATGAGATAAATGAGCGTATTGCAGACGCAAAATCACAAGTAAGAAATGGAGAAGCAAGTCCGATTTGTTACTTTATGGAATTGAACCGAATGGATCTTCTTATTCTTTCCAATTATGTAGGCATGTGGAAATGGCGTATAAAAAGACATTTTAAACCTGCTATATTTGCAAAATTAAATGACCGTATTTTACAAAAATATGCTGATGCCTTTTCGATATCAGTATCCGAATTAAAAAATTTTAAAACAGATTAATGCAAACCACTTTTACACATCATCAATCGGCACATTGCGAAAATGGAGTAGCTTCAAATTTGCTGAAAAATAATGGTTTAAACTTAAGTGAACCTATGGTTTTTGGCATTGGTTCAGGACTCTTTTTCGTATACTTACCTTTTATAAAAGTTAATTATGCTCCTGCGATAAGCTATAGAACATTACCTGGTCAAATTTTTAGAAGAGTTGCTAATAGGTTGCATTTAAAAATAAAAAGACAAAAATTTTCATCAGTTTCTAAAGCAAACCAAGCTTTAGATGAAAATCTAAAAAATAATATCCCAACAGGATTACAAGTTGGCGTTTATAATTTAAGTTATTTTCCCGACGAATATCGCTTTCATTTCAATGCTCACAACTTAGTGGTTTACGGAAAAACCGATACCGATTATCTTATAAGTGACCCAGTAATGGAAACCGTTACAACACTTACCCATGATGAATTAGACAAGGTTCGTTTTGCTAAAGGTGCTTTTGCTCCAAAAGGACAAATGTATTATCCTATTCATATTCCAGATAATATTGATTTAAAAAATGCAATCATCAAAGGAATAAAAAACACTTGCCGAGACATGCTTGCTCCTATGCCAATTATTGGTGTTAAAGGAATCAGATTAGTTTCAGGTAAGATCCGAAAATGGCCACTTCAACACGGAACCAAAAAAGCCAATCATTACTTAGCACAAATAGTTCGTATGCAAGAGGAAATTGGAACTGGTGGTGGAGGATTTCGTTTTATATATGCTGCTTTTTTACAGGAAGCTGCTGTTGTGTTAAATAATGAAGAGTTGAAAGTCTTATCGAAAGAAATGACAAAAATTGGAGATTCATGGCGTGATTTCGCTGTAGAAGCTTCACGAATATACAAAAACCGAAGCGCCAAAAATGATGCTTATAATACTATTGCTGACCAACTTTTGGACATTGCAAATAGAGAAGAAGTATTTTTTAAGAAACTAAAAAAAGCCATTAGCTAATATATTTTGCATCCTATTATACAAATAACATCGCTATCTAAAAAGTACAAAAATGCAGAAATGTATTCTTTGAACGACTTAACGCTTACCATAAACGAAGGTCAAATTTTTGGTTTATTAGGTCCAAATGGAGCTGGAAAAACAACATTAATTTCGATGCTTTGTGGTTTGGTTAAACCTACTTCAGGCTCTTTTACAATTAATGGCATGGCGTATGCAAATAATGCTACCAAAATAAAACAATTCATAGGTGTTGTTCCTCAAGAATATGCCCTATATCCTACCCTAACAGCAAGAGAGAATTTACATTATTTCGGTAGCATGTATGGCCTAAAAGGACAGAATTTAAAAGACAAAGTAATCGAAACTTTGGATCTTTTGGGGTTACTTAAATTTGCAGACAAACGCATCGAAACCTTTTCTGGAGGAATGAAAAGAAGAATTAATTTAATTGCTGGAATATTACACAATCCTAAAATTATATTTCTAGATGAACCAACAGTTGGTGTTGATGTACAATCAAAAAATGCTATTATTGATTATCTAAAACACTTAAACAAAAACGGAACAACAATTATTTATACTTCACATCATTTATCTGAAGCACAAGATTTTTGTACAGATATTGCTATTCTTGACCAAGGTAAAATCTATGCTCAAGGCACTCCTTCTGGATTAATTTCAAATACACAAAACGCACAAAATCTTGAAGACGTTTTTATTTCATTAACTGGTAAAGAACTAAGAGATGATATATAAATTATGGATGTCTGTAGTCAAAGAATTCCTATTGTTAAAAAGGGATTTAGGAGGATTAATTATTTTATTCGTAATGCCTCTTGTACTTGTTATTACGGTAACTTTAATTCAAGACAGTACATTTAAAACCGTAAGCGATTCTAAAATCGAAATCCTTTTAGTAAATAACGACAATGGCTCAGTAGCCAAAACAGTTTATGATAATTTACAAAAAAGCAATCTATTTACAGTAGTAACACAAATCAAAGATATTCCTTTAACAGAAGCTGTCGCTAAAGAAGCTGTTTATAAAGGAAAATACCAATTAGCAATTGTTATTCCTGAAAATCTAAGTAAAGATTTACAAGAAAAAATAGACCAAAATGTACAAAAAATAGTAAGTAGCATTGGTTTAACTGATACAATTGCTCAAACTGAAACTCCTAAAATAATCACCCAAAAAGAAGTTAGATTATACTTTGACCCAGCGGTACAAATGAGTTTCAAAAATGCAGTCATGAACTCCATTGATAAAATGATTTCACAAATAGAAACCCATTCTATTTACACTGCTTTTCAAAAACAATTGGGAGAAGGAAGCGCTAATTTTGAACAAAAAAGTTTCATTACTTTCAAGGAAATTATTCCTAGAGTAAACAATAAAGAAGTATTACCAAATTCAACTCAGCATAACGTTCCTGCATGGACCCTTTTTGCTATGTTTTTTATTGTTATTCCACTTTCGATCAATATTGTAAAAGAAAAAACACAAGGAACTTTTGTTCGCTTATTAACAAATCCGGTTTCAAATCGTATTGTTATGACAGGTAAAACTATTACATATTCTGTAATTTGTATGATTCAATTTTACATGATGGTTGGTGTTGCCGTTTTTATATTTCCAGAAATTGGTTTACCATCACTTAATATAGAAGGCCATTTATTTTTAATGAGCGTTGTTGCTTTATTCTCTGGATTTGCTGCTATTGGTTTCGGAATATTATTAGGAACCGTTGCCAAAACACAAGAGCAATCGGCTCCTTTTGGTGCAACAAGTGTTATTATTCTAGCTGCAATAGGAGGTGTTTGGGTACCCGTTTTTGCAATGCCAAAAATTATGCAGCTTATCGCCAAGTCTTCACCGATGAACTGGGGATTAAATGCCTTTTACGATGTATTATTACGTAACGCAACATTTTTAGAAATCATTCCAGAAATAGGTTTATTATTTCTGTTTTTTATAATTACAACAACAATTGCCTTAGCATATGATAAGAAGAAAAGAGCAGTATAACGAAGCTATTGCATTAACAGTTACTGAAGAGGTTAGAATACGCTTTAACGAAACCGATGCCCTCGGAATTGTTTGGCATGGCTATTATATAACCTATTTTGAAGATGGTCGTGAAGCTTTCGGACGCAAACATGGGATTACCTACCTTGATGTCGCTGCTAGTGGATACACCACTCCAATCGTAAAATCAACTTGTGAGCATAAATTGTCTTTGCGCTATGGCGATGTCATTCGTGTAGAAACAAGTATTGTAGATACGCCCGCAGCAAAAATAATTTATAGATTTAAAATTTATAATACCAGTAATGAAATTGTCTGTACAGGCGAAACGGTACAGGTATTTTTAAATAAAGAAGGAAATTTAATGCTTACTAATCCTCCATTTTACGAAGAATGGAAACGAAAAGTTGGTCTTTTAAAATAATGAGAAGAGCCGTTTATATAAACCAAACCAATTGTATCACTCCCTTAGGATTTGATGTTCCGTCGAACATTGAGGCTATTGTTTGTGGTGAATCTGGCATTCAGTTGCATGAAGATGTATCTTTAATGCCTAATCCTTTTTATGCTTCGATTATAAATGAAGAAAAATTAAATGCTGCTTTCGCAAAGATTAGTTCTGAAACTAACTATTCGAGATTAGAAAAAATGATGATTTTGGCTTTAGAACCAATCATCAAAAATTCTGAAGTAGATTTAAATTCAAAAACTGCCTTTATACTTTCGACAACAAAAGGAAATGTAACTGCTTTAAAAAATGATTCTCCCGAGAGTTTTCATAATGCTCATTTAAATGTCTTGGCACAAAATGTAGCAGCCTTTTTCGATTTTAAAACGCAACCTATCGTAGTTTCTAATGCTTGTGTATCAGGAATTTTGGCCGTTTCGGTTGCCAAAAGAATAATACAAAGTGAACTATATGACAACGTTTTTATCGTTGCTGGTGATGAAGTTTCAGAATTTGTTTTGTCTGGTTTTAATGCATTTCAAGCAATGAGTAGTTTGCCTTGCAAGCCTTATTCCGCAAACAGAACTGGTGTAAGTCTGGGTGAAGCTACTGCAGCTGTTTTAGTTTCAGCAGAATTAAAAAATGCAAAAATAAAAATAGTCGGAGATAGTTCTATAAACGATGCGAATCATATATCGGGTCCTTCAAGAACAGGCGAAGGTTTATTCAGAAGTATACAAAACGCCTTGAACGAAGCACAAATAAAACCGGAGCATATTGATTATATTTCGGCACACGGAACTGCAACTCCTTTTAATGACGAGATGGAAGCTATTGCTTTCAACCGATTAGAGATGGGAACGGTTCCTGTAAATAGTTTGAAAGGTTTTTACGGGCATACATTGGGTGCTTCAGGATTATTAGAAACAGTAATTTCAATTGAATCTGTCCTTCGTGATACACTTTTTATTTCCTTAGGTTTTGATGAAATGGGAGTAACCCAACCAATTAATGTCATTGAAAAAAATGAAAAGAAAAACATTGATACTTTTCTAAAAACAGCCTCTGGTTTCGGAGGTTGCAATACAGCAGTGATTTTTGAAAAAGTAAAATAATGACTCCAAACAAAACATACATACAATCCTATTGCTCAATTGAAAACAACGAAATTGTTTTGAACGGAACTACTATTTTCAAAATAGAGCCAACCAATTTTGCAGACTTTTCGAAACAAGCGTACCGCAATTTTGAAATAAGTTATCCTAAATTTTTCAAAATGGATTCTTTAAGTAAACTAGCCTTTTTAGGAGCCGAATTACTTTTGAGATCAAACCCAAGCGATAGCGAACTAGCAGATGAAATAGAAAACAATACAGCCTTGGTTTTAGCTAATAAATCCTCAAGTCTTGATACTGATGTAAAATATCAGGAATCTATATCCGATAAGGAGGATTATTACCCAAGTCCAGCCGTTTTTGTTTATACTTTGCCAAATATTTGCTTAGGAGAAATTAGTATCCGTCATCAACTAAAAAGTGAAAATTCTTTTTTTATATTTGACGCCTTCAATCCTGAATTTATAAGTAACTACGCCAATATACTTTTGCAGACTAATAAAGCAGAAACTGTACTTTGCGGATGGGTGGAGTTTTTCAATGAAGAATATAAAGCTTTTCTTTGTCTGGTTGGTAAAGAAGAGAATCAAAAATACCAAAACGAAACGATAGAAACATTATATAACAAATAACCATGGACGCATTAAAATTAGAATTAAAAAATAAAATTATTACTGTATTAAATCTTGAAGATATTACTCTTGAAGACATTAACGATAATGACCCTCTGTTTGGAGATGGTTTAGGTTTGGACTCTATCGATGCTTTAGAATTAATCGTTATTCTAGACAAAGATTACGGAATTAAATTAGTTGACCCGAAAGAAGGTAAAGTAATTTTCCAATCAATCGAATCAATGGCTGCTTATATCCAGGCAAACAGAACTAAATAAACTTCTTAGACTTAGTTAGACTGCTTAGATAAGAGTATGGACTAAAATTTAATAATCTAGGCAGTCTAATCAAGTTAAATAATCTAAAAATAAAAGTAGTCTAAAAAATGGCAAAAGGAGTAGCTATAACTGGTATGGGAATAATATCTTCAATCGGAAATTCGGTCGAAGAAAATTATTTTTCATTAATAAATAACAAGGTTGCAATTACGACTATCGAGAATATTTCGACAATTCATGCCGATCTTATTAAAGTTGGTGAAATAAAGAAAACCAATGCTGAGTTAATCGCTCAATTACAACTCGACGAAGAAAATAACTTTTCAAGAACTGCTTTACTTGGTGCAATAGCGGCCAAAGAAGCTGTTGCAAATGCGAAAATTACATCAATTAACGAATATAAAACAGGATTAATTTCGGCAACTAGTGTTGGTGGAATGGATATGACTGAGAGATATTATTATGATTATTTAGAAAATCCCGAAGTAAGAAAATATATTATTAGTCATAGTTGTGGAGATGTAGCTCAAAAAATTGCTGACGAAATTGGATTAAAAGGCATGGTAACTACAATAAGTACAGCTTGTTCTTCGGCAGCAAATGCAATTATGCTTGGCGCAAGATTAATCAAATCTGGAAAACTAGACCGAGTTATTGTTGGTGGAACCGATGCTTTGGCAAAATTTACGATCAATGGTTTTAAAACTTTAATGATCTTATCTGATGGTTATAATAAACCTTTTGATGACGAACGTAAAGGATTAAATCTGGGTGAAGCTGCTGCATTCTTAGTTTTGGAATCTGATGAAATTATAAAAAAAGAAAACAAAAATGTACTTGCTCGCGTTTCAGGTTACGGTAACGCTAATGATGCTTTTCATCAAACTGCTTCCTCCGAAAATGGTGACGGTGCTTACCTTGCTATGAAAAAAGCATTTGATGTTGCTGCTTTAGATCCAAGTAAAATCGATTATATCAATGTTCATGGAACAGCAACTCCTAATAATGATTTATCCGAAGGAAGAGCAATTCTTAGAGTTTATAAAGAAAACCCTGTTCCAGATTTTAGTTCTACTAAACCTTTTACAGGTCATACTCTTGCTGCCGCTGCTGCTATTGAAGCGGTTTATAGTGTCCTTGCAATTCAGAACAATGTTGTTTTTCCAAGTTTAAATTTTGAGACTCCAATGCAGGAGTTTAGTATAACACCACAAACAACTTTAAAACATAAAAATATCGAACACGTATTATCAAATTCTTTTGGTTTTGGTGGTAACTGTTCTACACTTATATTTTCTAAAAACGAATGAGAAAAACATATATAAATGGTACAGGTTGTCTTTCAGCTCAAAAAACATTTGATACTGTTTTTTTGGAAGAAGCTGAATGGAATAATAATGACAATGTCTTATTTTTAAAGAAACCTAATTACAAAGATTTTATTTCTCCTATTGCAAGCCGAAGAATGGCTAATGGGATCAAAAACGGAATTGTAGCTTCGGCATATGCCCTAAAAGAAGCAAACATTGACAATATTGATGCTATTATTACAGGAACAGGAATGGGTTGCATTGAAGATTCTGAGAAATTCTTAAAAGCAATCATCGATAATAACGAGGAGTTCTTAACCCCTACCGCTTTTATTCAATCAACACACAATACAGTTGGAGCACAGATTGCGCTTACATTACAATGCAAAGGATATAATTTTACTTATGTAAATGGCGCTATTTCTTTTGAGTCGGCACTTTTAGATGCCAAAATGCAAATTGATGAAGACGAAGCCAATTCAGTATTAGTGGGTGGCGTTGATGAAAATGGTGATTATACTATATCTCTTTTTAAATTAGCAGGATATATAAAAGAAAATAGAAATGAACCTTATCACCTTTTAGAAGAAACCACAAAAGGATATATCTATGGCGAAGGAGCTTGTTTTTTTGTTCTAGAAAATGAAAAAAAAGACTCAACTTATGCTCAACTTATAGACGTAGAAATTAAAAACATCCTAAAAGAAGATGAAGTTGAAGCTGAGATTAAGAAATTTTTAAAATTAAATAAATTAGAAATTTCAGATATAGACGCTGTTGTTTTGGGTTATAATGGTGATATCCAATTTGACTCTTATTATAAAAATTTGGCAGATAATGCTTTCGCAAATACGCCACAGGTTTATTACAAACATTTATCTGGAGAATACAATACAGTATCTGCTTTTGGATTATGGGTTGGTTCTAAAATCATTAAAACACAAACAATCCCAGAACTTATTAAAGCTAATTCATTACAAAGGCCAGCCTACAATACAATTTTGCTATACAATCAGTTTAACGGAAAAGACCATAGTTTTACATTAATTTCAAATGATAACGCATAAAAAAACTTGTTTGTTTTTTATCATCATATTGCTTTTATTGCTTCTTACGAAACTTTATATAGCAATCAATTTTTTGTGGTTTATCGCAATTGGAATAATCTGGTTAAGCATTGTAGCAATAAATTCGTCACGAATAAAATCGAACTATCATGTAAAGGCATATTGTAATAATCCATCATTAACTGAAAATAAAATCGCATTAACTTTTGATGATGGTCCAAGCGAAATCACTTTAGAGGTCCTAGATGTCTTAAAAAATTACGATGTAAAAGCAACCTTTTTTTGCATTGGAAAAAACATAGAGAAACATCCAGAAATTATCGAGCGTATTTTATCAGAAGGTCATCAAGTTGGAAATCATTCTTACAGTCATTCTCATTTTTTTGATTTATACAATACTAAAAAAATATTTGAAGAACTAAAAAGAACAGATCTGCTTCTTGAAAAATTTACTTCAAGAAAAATACAATTCTTCAGGCCTCCGTATGGCGTAACAACCCCATCAATTCGTAGGGCTTTAAAGTTAAGCGGACATAAAGTAATTGGCTGGAATATTCGATCACTTGATGGAGGCATTAAAGATCAAGAAGTCATTTACAATCGAATTATAAAACGTGTTTCTCCTGGCGGAATTGTACTTTTGCATGACACGGCTAAACATTCAGTATTAGTCTTGGAACAGTTTTTGCAATTTTTACAGCAAAACAATTATACCGTAATTTCGGTTGAAAAACTATTGAATCTTAAAGCATATGAAGACTAAAATTTATTTATTCGCAATACTCTTGAATCTGTTTACCTTGAGTTTGTTTGCTCAGGAGCAAAAAATGTCTGATACAGAAATTGCTACTTTTAAACAATCGGTTAATCTGGTTTCCAAAAAAATCAAAACATTAAGTACCGATTTTGTACAATACAAGCATTTAGACTTCTTATCAAAAGATATTGAAACATCTGGAAAGATGATTTTTAAAGAACCAAGTCTATTACAATGGCAATACAAAAAACCATATAATTATACTATTGTCTTTAAAAATGGTAAAATTTTAATTAATGACGAAGGCAAGAAAAGTGTTGTAGATATTGGAAATAGCAAAATCTTTGGTCGAATCAATAAACTTATTGTTGGTAGTGTAAGTGGCGATATGTTTGATGATAAAGAATTTAGCATTAGTTATTTTAAATCAAAAAACCAGAACATTGCAAAATTCATCCCTAAAGATGCAACTTTAAAAAAATACATTAAACAAATAGAACTGACTTTCGATAAAGAAGACGCAACTGTTGTTCAAGTAAAATTACTTGAATCATCTGAAGATTATACCCGAATTGTACTTAAAAACAAAGTGATAAATGCAAAAATCGACGACTCCGTTTTTACTAATTAATTGCTTTTTAGTTTTTTTTCTGTTTTCTTGTGGTCAAAAAATTACAAAAAATTTCACACCAAAACCATTAGAAAAAACATCTTATGAAGCACCGTATTTTTCTAATCCCGAAATTGATTATGTCTATAAAGCAAACATAACAGTTTATGGTCATGAATTATCTGGAATATTTATTGCAAAAAAAATAAATGATACTACCCATCGCGTTGTATTTACTACTGAATTTGGTAATAAATTATTAGACTTTGAAATTTCGGAAACTAACTTTAAAGTTAATTCCATTGTATCTGAATTGGACCGAAAAATACTTATTTCGACCTTGAAAAAGGATTTTCGAATACTTCTAAAAAAGAACTATTTGATTAATGAACAATTTGAAAATCAAACAAATACAATCTACCAATCAAAAGATGGTAAACAGTATAATTTTATATTTTTATCAAAAGAGAATCAAAAATTAGAAAAACTAGTATATGCTTCGCAAACAAAAGAAAAAATAACTATTAGTTTTAGTTCAGAAAACAATATTTTTGCAGAGAAAATTGAGATTTTACATCAAAATATAAAGTTAAAAATAGAATTGAATTATTTTAAACCTGAATAAGGAAATCCAATTATTACCAACAAAAAAATAAAATGAATTATAAGCACTTATTATTTTCAATACTTGCCTGTGTAACCATTATTCAAGTACAAGCGCAAGTAACTTTTAAACCCGGTTTAAGAGCAGGTTTGAATTTTTCAACTTTTACAGAAACACATTCTTCTTATAAAACTGGTTTTTATGTGGGAGGTTTTGGTGAGATAAAATTAGCCAAAAGATACACTTTACAACCCGAAATCACCTATACTGAACAAGGTTCAAACAATGTAACTGAAACGTATTATGATTATTTTACTAATACTGAAAAAATAGAACGTAAAGATCTAAAGTTAAATTACTTGTCAACTGCTGTAATGAATAAATTTACTTTTGGAAATGGTTTTCAATTACAAGTTGGCCCTACATTAGATTTTGTTTTAAATGATAATTTGAAACGAAGATTTTCTGATGTCGATTTAGCAATTGTTGCTGGAATTGGATATAAATTACCTTCTGGTTTAACATTAGAAGCTCGTGTTAAAAAGGGTATTATTGATGTACTTGACGACAACTATTCTGCAAATAATAATGACAATTTATTTGGCGATTATAATACAAATTTTTTGTTTCAGCTTGGAGCTTCATACTCTTTTGGAAAATAATCCTTTTAATACTATTTTAAATAAATTATGAGTAAAAAAATATCTTTAATTCTCGTTTTCGTTCTTATAACAGTAATAAAAACGCAAGCTCAAGTCACTTTTAAACCAGGAATACAAGCTGGAATTAACATTTCTAAATTGACTAATTCAAATCTTGGAAACAAAACCGATTTTTATATTGGGGGATTTGGAGCTTTAAAGTTTTCAAAGTTCTACACACTTCAACCTGAATTAACGTATTCAAGACAAGGAGCCAAAGGAAATGAAAAAATGGGTAGTACCAGTTATTATGACGCTACAACAAATAATTACATTACAATTTACAATCAAGGCAACGTAGATGTATCTTTGCACTATATTTCGGCTATTACGATTAATAAGCTGAATTTTAATGATAACTTTTATGTCGTAGCAGGTCCTTTTTTCGATATACTTGTTGCTGATAGTTTTAAAGTAGAACCAAAAGGAAACGAAAGAAGTTTTACCAAAGGTGGGGATATCGATTTAGGGATTATTGGAGGATTAGGATACAGCTTGAAAAATGGAGTTTCATTTGAAGCTAGAGTCAAAAAAGGCTTAACAAATTCATATAGCAATGATTATTCATATGGAAACGATAATACAAATTTAGTATTCCAATTTGGTGCAACTTATACATTTAAGACAAAATAAAAAATACAATTATGGTTTTAAAAGACTTTTATAAAGTACTTTCATTAGAAAACCCAAGTGGTTCAAAATACGAAGCTGTTATCATGGTGAATGACAAACATGATGTTTTCAAAGGTCATTTTCCAGATAATCCAATAATGCCCGGAGTATGTATGATACAGATTATAAAAGAAATTTCGGAAACAATTACCAAAAGTAGCTTAATGATGCAAACGCTTAGTAATGTTAAATTCATGGCTTTAATTAACCCTGAAGTTACTCCTGAATTACGTTTAGAATTGGATATTACCACAACCGAAGATGATTTAATAAAGGTAAAAAACACAACTTATTTTAACGAAACTGTTGCTTTAAAATTAAGTAACGTTTATAAAAAAGCTTAATTATGAAACTATTTATCTCATTGTTTTTATTAGTGAATTTAGTAAGTACTCCAGATCTTGCTACAATTAGAAAAATATACCCAACAGCTTCAGATTCTGAAACTAGTGCTAAAAGTTTTACCGCTAAGTTATCAAGCATTTCTGATACCGACGAAAATATTCTAGTTGCTTATAAAGCTGCTTCTATCCTATTGGATTCTAAGTATGAGAAGAAAATATCTGCAAAGATGAGTCGTTTCAAAGAAGGGGCGCTATTATTAGAAAGCACTATTGCCAAAGAACCTAAGTCTATAGAAATACGAATGATTCGTTTAAGCATTCAGGAAAATGTTCCTGGAATTACAGGTTATAAGAAAAACATCAAAGAAGATAAAAAATTTATTCTAGCACATTATAATGAACAAAATACTGCGCTAAAAGAATACTTAAAAAACTTTATTCTACAATCTAAAAGTTTCTCTGCTACAGAAAAACAAACGATACAGTAGTTAAAGAACACCATAAAATGAAACCTATTTTATCTCAAGAGGAACAACTTAGTCAAACTAATTTTTGTGTTATTGTACCTACATACAACAACAACAAAACATTAGAAAAAGTTCTTAATTCTATTTTGGTCTACACCAAAGATATTATTGTAGTCAATGATGGATCAACAGATAAAACAAGTGAAATTTTAGACAGTTTTTCTGAACTTATTCAAATTCATCATCCAAAAAATCAAGGAAAAGGAATTGCATTACAAAATGGATTTAACAAAGCAATTGCATTAAATTATGAATATGCGATAACTATTGATTCTGATGGACAACATTACGCTTCGGATATTCCTTCCTTTATTAATTTTATTCAAAACGAACCGAATAGTTTACTTATTGGAAGTCGTAATATGACTCAAGAAAATGTGCCTAAAAAAAGTAGTTTTGGAAACAAGTTTTCAAACTTCTGGTTTTGGTTTGAAACAGGAATTCGTCTTGAAGATACACAATCCGGATTTCGTTTGTACCCATTGCAACTAATTCCTAAAAGATATTACACGCCAAAATTTGAATTCGAAATTGAGGTAATTGTACGCGCTGCATGGAAAGGAATTCCAGTTAAAAACATTCCAGTTAAAGTTCTTTATGATCCGTTGGAAAGAGTTTCCCATTTTCGACCGTTCAAAGATTTTACCCGAATTAGTATTTTAAATACAGTCCTGGTTATTATTGCACTTGTCTACATCAAACCAAGAGATTTGGTTAGAAAAATAAAAAAAAAAGGCCTTAAAAAATTCCTTCTTGAAGATATTCTAGAAAGTGATGAATCTAATTTCAAAAAATCATCTGCAATTGCATTAGGAGTATTTATTGGAATTTCTCCATTTTGGGGATTTCAAACAGTATTACTTCTTTTCTTTGCCACAGTATTCAAACTCAATAAAGTCATTGCTTTTTTAGCTTCAAATGTTAGTTTACCTCCTTTAATTCCATTAGTAATATATGGGTCGTTAAAAACAGGAAGCCTTTTTATATCTAGCAATTCCTCTTTGATACAAAATGATTCAATGGTACTTTCTGATGTTTCCAACAACATAACACAATATATTGTCGGAAGTCTTATTTTAGCAACCTTAATGGCATCATTACTGGGATTAACGTCCTATTTGATTTTGACAATATTTAATACAAAAAAAATTAAAAAATAAGCATGCATCATTATTTCTACGCCATACATTTATTTGTAAACCGAAGAAAATCGCTATCGGTTTTTTTGGCAATCGCATTGCTCTTTATATTTGGATTCTTTGCTTCAAAAATTAAATTTGAAGAAGATATTACCAAACTTATCCCAACAAACGATAAGGCCGATGTTACTGCCAAAGTACTGAAACAACTTAACTTTGCAGATAAGATCACTGTAATTTTTCAACTTGAAAAAGAGGGAACTGATGATGAATTAAAAGAAATGGCAGCTATTTTTACTGATAGTATTGCCAAAACTTGCAAACCGTATATAACAGCTGTACAAGGAAAAATCGACGAAGAAAACATTCAAGAAACAATTGATTTTGTTTACAACAATGTGCCACTTTTTCTAGAAGATAAAGACTATGCAACCATTCAATCCAAACTACAACAAGACAGTATTGCTGCAACTGTACAAGGAAATTACAAATCAATAATTTCTCCTTCGGGATTTATTACCAAAGATTTTATATTACAAGATCCATTAGGAATTTCATTTATAGCCTTAAAAAAGCTACAACAATTAAATGTTGGTGATGATTTTACTCTCGATAATGGTTTTGTGATGACCAAAGACAAAAAGAAATTGCTACTTTTTATTACTTCTAATTTGCCTTCTAGCGAAACAGAAAAGAACTCCCTTTTTGCAGCAAAGCTAAATACTATAAAAGACAATTTAAACAAGCAATTTAAAACAAAAGCTTCTGTAAGCTATTTTGGTTCTGCACTTATTGCAGTTGCAAATGCCAACCAGATTAAAAGCGATATTGTACTTACTACAACTATTGCAATGATTACGTTAATGCTTATTTTGATTTTATTTTATCGAAAAGTCTTCATACCGTTAATCATCTTTCTTCCTACCGTATTTGGTGCTTTATTTGCCGTTGCATTTTTATATTTTGTAAAAGAACAAATTTCGGCAATTTCACTAGGAATCGGATCTATACTATTAGGTATTACAATAGATTATTCCATCCATATTCTAACGCATTACAAGCACAACAGCGATGTAAAAACACTATACAAAGACATTACAATGCCTGTTATTATGAGTAGTTCTACAACTGCTGTTGCTTTCTTGTGCTTGCTCTTTGTAAAATCAGATGCATTAAATGACCTAGGGATTTTTGCAGCAGTAATCGTAATGGCATCTGCAATTTTCTCGCTTCTTATTGTTCCTCATTTATACAAACCAAAAGAAAATAATTTTGAACACAAGAAGAATGCGATTGATAAACTCGCTCATTTTTCATTTCATAACAATAAAATCTTAATAGGTTTTTGCGTTCTAATCACAATCGTTTGTTGTTTCACCTATAATGATGTTGGTTTTAATAATGATTTATCACAGCTAAATTTTGTTCCTAAAGAAATTAAGGCTGCCGAAAAAAAATTAGAAGAAAGTACAACCAGCTTAACTTCTAAAACTATTTATCTAGCTTCTTACGGAAATAGTATGGAGGAAGTTTTGCAAAACAACAGCCTCCTTTTTAATACTTTAGCAAAAGACAAACAGCAAAATAAAATACTAAATTACAGTTCCGTAGGAGGGATTATGCTTTCGCAAAAAGAGCAAAAGCAAAAAGTTGATAAATGGAATTCATTTTGGGATGCTAATAAAAAACAACTTTTAAAATCCCAATTGATTACTGAAGGAGCTAAACTTGGTTTTAAACCTACAACATATTCCGCTTTCTTTGACCATCTTGATGCTAACTTTAAACCCATTTCGTATCAAGATTATTTAAAAATTAGCGCCTTACAATTACAAGAATTTATAAGTGAAAAAAATGGCTTTTTCACAATCTCAACATTAGTAAAAGTTACGCCTCAACAGCGTGATAACTTTGTAAAAACGGCTTCATCCAAAGACAATTTACTGGCAATTGATCGCCAACAAATGAATGAAACTTTTTTTAGTACCCTAAATAGTGATTTCAATTCCCTTGTAAATTATTCTTTTGTTGCTGTAATACTTATTCTCTTTTTCTTTTTCCGAAGAATTGAGTTGGTTATCATAAGTTGCATTCCAATTGCATTAACAGGAATTGTAACTGCCGGAATAATGGGGCTTTTTGGGATCCAACTGAACATTTTCAGTATGATTGTATGTACATTAATTTTTGGGCATGGAGTTGATTTCAGTATTTTCATGACAAGTGCATTACAGAAAGAATATACAACTGGAAAGAATGAAATTGCAATCTATAGAACATCTATAATTCTTGCCGTAATAACAACTATTCTAGGAATTGGCGCATTAATATTTGCCAAACATCCTGCATTACAATCTATTTCGTCAATCTCATTAATTGGAGTATTTGCAGCACTAATAATTACATTTATTTTTTACCCAATTTTATTCAAGTTATTCTTGTCCAATCGTCCTAAAAATGGAAAAGCTCCTTTCCAGCTACGTACATTCATACAAGGTGTAATATCTTTTTTCTATTATGGTTCAGGAGGCGTTTTAATGTCAATATTTAGTTTGACGATTATGAAAATAATACCATTAAAAGAAAAGACAAAAATAAAAGCATTCCGATATTTCATTTCAAAATTCATGAAATCCGTTTTATATTCCAATCCCTTTATGCATAAAAAAGTGATTAATATAAATAATGAAAAATTTGAAAAACCAGCAGTACTTATTGCCAATCATTCTTCTTTTTTAGATATTCTAGCAGTTGGAATGCTTAGTCCCAAAATTATTTACCTAGTTAGCGATTGGGTTTATAATTCCCCTATATTCGGTGCTACAGTAAGAAAAGCAGGTTTTTATCCCGTTTCCGAGGGACTTGAAGGTGGTATAGAACATTTGCAACAAAAAATAGAAGAAGGATATTCATTAATGGTATTTCCAGAAGGAACCCGCTCTGAGAGCAATCAAATTAAACGATTCCATAAAGGTGCCTTTTATCTTGCAGAACATTTTAATCTAGACATTATTCCTATTGTAATTCACGGCGCTTCAGAAGCTTTACCAAAAGGAGACTTCATTATATACGATAGCGCTATAACTATTTCTATCCTTGACCGAATTACTCCTGAGAATCTTTCTTTTGGAAAAAATTATACCGAAAGAACAAAACTGATAAGTGCTTTCTTTAAAACCGAATTCAAGAAAATTCGTGAGAAACTTGAAGGTCCCGATTATTTCAAGAAAATGGTTATTAATAGTTTTGACTACAAAGAATTAGAAATAATAAACAGTGTAAAAAAGAATATAAACACCAATTTAGAAACCTATTATCTGTTAAACAAATACATAAGCCCTAAAGCTAAGATTTTGCATTTAACCAACGATTATGGTGAACTAGATTTACTACTAACATTACAAGAACCACAACGAAAGGTAGATTCTTATACAACCGATGAAGAAAAATATGCCGTTGCACAAACCAATTATATCGTTAAAAAAAGAACGATACACTATCTAGAAAATCTTGAGCCTGCATTGCAGAAACAATATGATGTGATTTTAATTTCTGATGAACATCATAGTACTTTAATCGAAAAAATAATTCCCATTACCTCTAGCATTATTTTAATTAATAGCACAAGTTTAAAAAACACAATACTTAATTTTGGCTACCATTGTACAAATGAAGATGACAAAATTATAGTCTTAAAAAAAGAATAGCATGAAAGAGCGTTATGATGTTGTTATCGTAGGAAGCGGCTTAGGCGGTCTAGTTTCGGCTATTATTCTTGCCAAAGAAGGATATAGCGTTTGTGTCCTCGAAAAAAATAATCAGTTTGGAGGCAACCTTCAAACATTTGTAAGAGACAAAACCATTTTTGATACTGGAATCCATTACATTGGAGGATTAAGCGAAGGTCAAAATTTGTATAAATATTTCAAATATCTAGGTATAATGGATAATTTGAAACTAAAAAAAATGGATGAAGATGGTTTTGATATCATCTCATTTGAAGATGAGAACAAAGAATATCCACATGCACAAGGATATGAAAACTTTGCGAATCAATTATTAAAACACTTTCCAGAAGAAAAAGAAGCAATAGAAAATTATTGTGAAAAAGTAAGAACTACTTGTGATTCATTCCCTTTGTACAATTTACAATGGGAAGGGAAATATGATAGTGATGTTTTGACTTTAAATGCAAAACAAACCATTGATTCTGTAACTGATAATAAGCAATTAAGAGCTGTACTTGCTGGTTCTAATTTTTTATATGCAGGTATAGAAGATAAATCCCCATTTTACGTCCACGCGCTATCTGTAAACTCATACATACAAAGCTCATGGCGTTGCGTAAATGGAGGTAGTCAAATTACAAAACAACTCATCAAACAATTAAAAAAGTATAACGGAGAAGTTTATAAATACAAAGAAGTAGTTCGTTTTAATACTGAAAATAATGATGTAACTTCTGTTACAATGAAAGATGGAACCGAAGTTTCTGGTACTTATTTTATTTCAAATATTGAACCAAAAACAACATTAAAAATGGTTGGCGAAGAAAACTTCCGAAAATCATTTTACAGTCGAATCCAAAGTCTCGAAGGAGTAATCTCGGCATTTAGTTTGTACATCGTTTTTAAACCAAATACTTTTAAATACCTCAATCATAATTACTATCATTTTAAAAATAGTAATGAAGTTTGGACCGCACATGAATACGATGATAATACTTGGCCTAAAGCCTATATGGCATCAATGAATGCATCCAAAAAAGAGGAAGAATGGGCTGATGGTATGACCTTTATTACTTACATGAAATTCGAAGATTTATCCCCTTGGGCAGATACATTTAATACTACTGCCGAAAAAAATGATCGCGGCGAAAGTTATGAAGAATTTAAAACACGAAAAGCTACAAAATTCTTAAACGAGATTGAAATAAAATTTCCAGGAATAAAAGACTGTATTCAATCAATACATACTTCTACTCCACTTTCTTATCGTGATTATATTGGTGGTCACAATGGAAATATGTATGGTTACATCAAAGATTCAAATAATCCGATGAAATCATTTATTGCTTCCAAAACTAAACTAAATAATTTGTACTTAACAGGACAAAGTATTAATATGCATGGTGTTTTGGGCGTAACTATTGGTGCCGTTGTTACTTGTTCAGAAATAGTTGGAAAAGAATATCTAGTAACTAAAATTAATCAAGCCTCTGAATAATTTTTAATTATGAAAAAGCAAATTCAGATCGCCTCATTAATCATTTTCTTGTTGCTGTTTCTATCCTGTGGCACTTCAAAATCAATGCATCATCAGCCCATTACGGCCAATTATGATACAACTTTACCAATTGTAAAAAAGCATTCTGATTCGGTATTTTCATCTGGAAGCAACTTCTTCTTAAAAAATAAGCAAGGACTATGGGAGCTTTATCTAGAAGGTGATGCTTACCAGATTGGCCTCAATTCAGGAGCACTAACTGATTCTCTTTTAAAGAAACAAGAACGCATTTTTTTCTCTAAAATTCAGGATATAGTCCATTCAAAATTCAAGCAAAAAATGCTTCGTAATTTTTTAAAATGGTACAATCGTAAATTATATCTCAATGTTCCCGAAGAATATCAAACCGAAATTTACGGTGTTTCAAAATATACATCTCATGATTACGACGCAATTGCATCACAATATTTACGCAGTTTATATTTACATGCCGCTCATGATATTGGACATGCACTTCAAGATTTAGCAATGGTAGGTTGTTCCTCTTTTGCTACTTGGGGAGAAAAATCTGAAGATGAAAATTTAATTCTTGGTCGCAATTTCGATTTTTATGTAAATGATGCTTTCGCAAAAGACAAAATAGTAGCCTTTATAAAACCAAAAACAGGACATCCATTTATGATGGTTACTTGGCCAGGAATGATCGGGGCAGTTTCAGGAATGAATCAAGAAGGATTAACAGTGACTATCAATGCCGGAAAATCAAAAATACCACTAATTGCAAAAACGCCTATTTCTATTCTTACTCGTGAAATTTTACAGTACGCAACCAACATAGATGAAGCTATTGCTATTGCAAAAAAAACAACTGTTTTTGTTTCTGAATCAATTATGGTCGGAAGTTCTAATGATAATAAAGCTGTTTTAATAGAAGTTTCTCCAGATAAATTTGGGGTGTATGAAGTACCAAATAATGACCAACTTATTTGTTCCAATCATTTCCAAAGCGATGCTTTAAAAGACGACAAGCGAAATAAAAATCAAATTCTGAATAGTCATTCAAAATACAGATATGACAGAATGATCGAACTTTTTGAAGAAACTCCAAAAGTAAATCCAAAGAAAGCAGCCGAGATACTTAGAAACAAAGATGGGTTAGAAAACATAAAACTTGGCTATGGCAACGAAAAGGCGCTAAACCAGTTAATGGCACATCATGGTGTGATTTTTAAACCCAAAGAAAAATTAGTATGGGTTTCTGCCAATCCATATCAATTAGGAGAGTTTGTTTGTTATGACCTGAATAAAATATTTAAAAGCCGAGAACAAACTGATACAATTGTATCTTTGTCTCGAAGTGAATTGAATATTTCTAAAGATCCCTTTTTAGCTACAACCGAATTTAAAAAGTATCAAAAATTCAGGATTGAAGATCAAAAAATTGATTCCTATTTAAAAAATAAAGATAAAATTACAACTGAATTTATTCAGGAGTATCAATCCTTAAATCCAGATTACTGGGTAGTTTTTTATAAAGTTGGATTGTATTATTATCAAACAAAAGAATATGCTTTGGCAAAAAACCACTTTGAAAAAGCATTAACAAAAGAAATTACTACACTTCCTGAAAAACAGAAAGTTGAAAAATATATTAAAAAAATCAAAAGCAAGTTATAATGATTCCAGAAATAGAAAAAGGTTCTTTAGAAGAAATTAAAAATTTTCAAGAGCAAAAATTAGTGGAGTTTTTGGCATATATAAGTCAGAAATCCCCTTTTTATAAAAACCTTTTTGAGAAAAATAAAATTGATGTTTCTAAGATTAAAACACTAGAAGATCTACAACTTTTACCTGTAACCACCAAAGAAGATCTTCAGACTAATAATGATGATTTTTTATGTGTTCCAATTACAAAAATTATTGATTTCGCAACTACCTCTGGAACTTTAGGAGATCCGGTAACTTTTGGTTTAACTGATTCTGATTTGGATAGATTAGCTTATAATGAAGCTATTTCTTTTGATTGTGCAGGAATTAAAGAAGGCGATATTGTACAACTTATGACCACAATTGATCGTAAGTTTATGGCTGGATTGGCTTATTTTTTAGGATTGCGAAAATTAAAAGTAGGTGTAATTCGTGTTGGCGCAGGAATACCCGAACTACAATGGGATTCTATCTTAAAATACAACCCTTCCTATTTAATAACGGTTCCTTCATTTTTATTAAAGTTGATTGAATATGCCGAAAACCATAATATCGATTATAACAATTCGAGCATAAAAGGTGCAATTTGTATTGGAGAGCCACTTAGAAACCAAGATTTTTCGATGAATATTTTGTCTAAAAAAATAACTGACAAATGGAACATTAAATTATATTCTACTTATGCTTCTACCGAAATGAGCACTGCTTTTACGGAATGTGAACATGAAAATGGAGGACATCATCATCCTGAATTAATAATTGTAGAAGTACTTGATGAAGATAACAATCCTGTAAAAAATGGTGAAGTTGGTGAACTAACATTTACTACTTTAGGTATCGAAGCCATGCCTCTATTGCGTTTTAAAACAGGAGATATCGTTCAGTTACACGACACTCCATGTGCCTGTGGAAGAAATACATTACGTGTAGGTCCCGTTGTTGGACGCAAAAAGCAAATGATAAAATATAAAGGAACAACCCTTTATCCCCCTGCAATGAATGATGTTTTAAGTGATTTTGATGCTATCGAAAATCATATCATCGAGATATTTACCAATGATTTAGGAACGGATGAAATTTTGATTAAAATTGCAGTGAAGAATCCAACGGATGAATTATTACATGAAATAAAAGATCATTTTAGAGCCAAATTAAGAGTAACTCCAAAAATAGAATTCACCTCAAAAGAAATATTAAATCCATTAGTTTTTAACCCGATGAGTCGTAAACCAATTCGGTTTTTTGATAATCGAGTTAGCTAAGGTTCAAAGGGACAAAAGCTCAAAGTAATAAAGGTTTACACAAAGTTCGCAAAGCTTAATAACATAGCTTCTGCGAACTTTGTGTTTGTGTATATAAAACTATAACATAAAAATCTTAGCGTCCTTTGCAGTTAAATAATTTGACGAATACCTTCTTTGTTCCTATGCACCTCTGAACCTTTGTACCTTATAAAGAAAAAAGTTGTAATTTTGCAAAAAATATTGAAGATGGTCAAGATTGGCAACATAGAATTACCTGAATTTCCTTTACTACTCGCTCCTATGGAAGATGTGAGTGATCCACCATTCCGTAGATTGTGCAAAACACATGGAGCTGATTTAATGTATTCGGAATTTATTTCTTCGGAAGGATTAATTCGTGATGCAATTAAAAGCCGAATGAAATTAGACATTTTTGATTACGAACGTCCTGTTGGAATTCAGATCTTTGGTGGAGATGAAGAAGCAATGGCAATGTCTTCAAAAATTGTTACTACCGTAAACCCAGATTTGATTGATATCAATTTTGGTTGTCCTGTAAAAAAAGTAGTTTGTAAAGGTGCTGGTGCAGGAGTTTTAAAAGATGTTGACTTAATGGTACGTTTAACCAAAGCGGTTATCGAGAGTACTAATTTACCTGTTACTGTAAAAACTCGTTTGGGTTGGGATGATAACTCCATAAACATTGATGAAGTTGCCGAACGCTTACAAGATATTGGAGTGCAAGCTTTAACGATTCATGCCAGAACCCGCGCACAAATGTACAAAGGACATTCAGACTGGTCTCATATTGCTCGTGTAAAAAACAACCCAAGAATTACAATGCCTATTTTTGGAAATGGAGATATCGATAGCCCAGAGAAAGCATTGAAGTTTAAAAATGAATACGGCATCGACGGTATTATGATTGGTCGTGCTGCAATAGGGTATCCATGGATTTTTAACGAAATAAAGCACTTTTTTGAAACAGGTGAGCATTTGCCTGCGCCAACAGTTAGTGATCGTGTAGAAGCCGCTAGAAACCATCTCACATGGTCGATGGAATGGAAAGGAGAACGCTTAGGAATTGTAGAAATGCGTCGTCATTATACCAATTACTTTAAAGGAATTCATTCGTTTAAAGAATACAAACAAAAACTAGTTACAATTGATGATCCTCAAGGATTATTTAATGTAATGAATGAAATCCAGGAAGTATATGCTGGTTATGAATTTGTTTAGAAAAATATAAAAAGAAAGACCGTCAATTGACGGTCTTTCTTTTTATAATCATAAATTGATTCTTCGTTTTCCTATTCTTGTATAATTACCACGAATTAATTTGTGGCAATTTGTGCAATTCATGTTAGCTTCTTAAAAATGGTTACACTTGAATACGTTTCCATTTTCCTTTTCTGTATAATACGATACTTGCCAAAGTAATAGCCGTTTCTGCAACAGGAATTGCTATAAAAACTCCCGTTGGTCCCATCTTGAAATGTTTTGCTAGAACATAGGCTAATGGAATCTGCAATAACCAGAATCCAACGAAATTAACCATTGTAGGTGTCCAAGTATCTCCAGCGCCATTGAAGGTATTAATTAGTACCATTCCGATTCCGTAGAAAATATATCCAGAACTCATAATCTGCAATGCTTCGACAGCTATTTCCTGAATTACTATATCATAGGTGAAAAATGAAACTATGTATTTTGCAAAAAAGAATGTAATGAGCATTATTGTTGCCATAAAAATGACATTGTATTTTGCAGTAGTAAAAACTGATTTTTCTGCACGGTCAATGTGTTTGGCACCTAAATTCTGTCCAACCAAAGTAGCGGCAGCATTACTTAATCCCCAAGCAGGAAGAATAAAAAACATCATAATACGCAATGCCGTTTGATATCCTGCTGAACCATGATCTCCTCCTGTTGTAGCTACCAGTTGTGCAAGAAATATCCAACTACAAGAGGCTATAACAAATTGCAATACTCCAGGAGCTGCTATTTTTACCAAAGCTTTGATTTGCTTAAAATCTGGGATAAAGTAAGATGAAACGATTTTTAAAACACCTCTTCCATTAAAAAGGTGATACAATTGGTATAATACACCTATGCTTCTTCCCGAAGTTGTTGCTATCGCAGCTCCAACTAATCCAAAGGCTGGAATTGGTCCAAATCCATTAATTAAAATAGGACACAAGATAATGTTACAAATATTAGCAATCCAAAGGCTTTTCATGGCTATAGCTGCATTTCCTGCACCACGGAAAATTCCATTGATAAGAAATAAAAGCATGACACATAAACTTCCACCAATCATAATTTGGGTGAATTTATAACCGTATTCAGCAGCTTCTGCTGATGCTCCCATGAGTAATAAAATTTCTTTGGCATAAATAAATCCCAGAATGCTTATTACACTATTAATTGCAAAGGCTATTAAAATGGCTTGCATCCCTGCTTTTGCGGCGGCAACAGGATCTTTTTCTCCTATACGACGAGCGACAACTGCTGTTGCAGCCATACTAATACCAATTGCAATAGAATAAACAATTGTAATAACCGACTCTGTAAGTCCAACTGCCTGAATAGCAAAACTACTGTGTTCTAGATGGCCCACAAAATATAAATCTACTAATGCAAAAACAGATTCCATAAGCATTTCCAATACCATTGGAATAGCTAGCAGAATTACAGCTTTTTTTATGCTACCTGAAGTATAATCAAAAGATTCATCTCCTTTGATTGCTTGTTTTATTGTTGAGAAAATTCGAGAAAATAAACTTTTCTGTATTGTTGTTTCTGTCATGATAATTTAGAATATAAGATAAAATTGTCCAGGACCATTTATTGGTTGGACTTAAAAATTTAAAGACATCCTAATTATTCTAATAATAAAATAGGATTAGGCAGAAACTATCATAGCATTACGTTTTTTGAGACTATAAATATAAGTATTATTATTATTTAATTAGAATAAAATCTAATCTAGCAATTTTGCACTTACGCGTGTACTTGCTATCAAGGAAGCTATAAATCCAAGTGAAAGAATCGTTCCTAAAACAATAAATACGTTTTCAAGACTGAAAACAACAGGAAAAGCGAGTGTCGGGGTAATCATAATAAGCTCATATTGTTGCTGTAACATAACTAAGATAATCCCTAAAAGAAGACCTAACAAACCACCAAACAAACTTAATAATGTTCCTTGTAGCAAAAATATTTTTCGCAAATCTTTAATTTCTGTTCCTAGATTAAAAAGCGTTTTCAAATTACTTTTTTTATCCAGAATCATCATAATTAATGCTCCAATCAAATTAAACAGCGCTACAATAATGACCAATGTAAATATTAAATAGACTGCAATATTCTCCGTATTAAGCATTTTATACAAAGACGCATTAAGTTGTGCTCTGTTCTTTGTAGTTACTTTATTACTGAAAATAGCTTGCAATTGAGAATCAACTTTTGATTCGTTGACATTTGGTTTTAGCTTAAATTCAATTCCAGAAATCTGATTGGGTTTGTACTCAAGAAGTTCTTGTACTAAGCCTAAATCAGCAAAAACATATTTAGAATCCAAATCCTCACTTATTGAATATATACCTACAGGCAATACATCTGTTTTACTAAATGCTTCTTCTGGATTTTCGATTGTTCCTTTTCCAGGTTTAGGTGCAAATACCTGCAATGGATTCTCAAAATCCAATATCCCCATCGAAAAGTTTTTGGAAATTCCATAACCAACAACAACCTGATATGTACCTGGTTTTAACCATTGCCCGTTAAAGAGTTTTTTTCTAATATCATTGACAACTGGATAATTACTATCCACACCTTTTAAGTAGGTAACTTGTTGTTTTCCATTAAAAATAAACAAAACGCGCTCTTCGATTATTTTAGTGTACGAAGCAATCCCATCAATTTTTTTGATTTGAGTATCCTGACTTGGAGTAACCAAAAATGATTTCCCATAAGTACTTTCAATTTTTAAATCAGGATCTATTTCATTTGTAAAAGAAAGACTGAATACTTTTAGCCCACTAAAAACAGACAAAACCACAAACAAAGCCATTGTACCAACAATTATTCCAAGGCTGGCAATACGATTAATGATATTGATAGCATTGTTCTTACTCTTGCTAAAAATATATCGTTTGGCTATGTAAAGGGGAAAGTTCAAACTATGATTTTCTTCTTTTTTCTAAAAGATCACGGTTTTCAATTGGGTTATCTCTGTTTGCCAAAGCATTGTCTATTTTTTCAATATAGTCTAATGAGTCATCAATAAAGAATACCAAGTTTGGTACACGACGCAATTGTAAACGTACACGTTGCGCTAAATCATGTTTGATTAAAGTTGAATTCGATTTAATTCCTTCTAAAGTTTCTTTTGCTTTCTCCTGAGGAAAAATACTTAAATATACTGTAGCCACCGATAAATCAGAAGTGACCATAACTTTGGATACTGAAATTACTAAATTATTAATTCCGTTTTTTCTCACTTCACCTTGCAAAATATCAACCAAATCCTTTTGGATGACACCGCCTATTTTTTTCTGTCTATTTGTTTCCATAATGCAAAAATACTATTTTAAATGTCAATCGATACATTTTCAAATGAACAATAAGAGCATTTTTATACTCTTATTTTCTTTAGCGCAAATTTCGGTACTCTTTTTTAATAAAAAACCAAAATTGAGATAATTATTCATTCCTTATTTCAATTTACAAAGCTGATAAAAATCATATTTTTTATCAGAAATATTCTACAACTTTAATGAAGATATAACAAAAAAACTTTATTATGAAAAAGAGAGAACCAATAAGTCATATAATGACAAAAACTGTAGTAACGGCAAACGAAAATGATAGCCTTAGAGATGTAGTCGAAAAGCTAAGAAAAAATACTATTAGACACCTACCGATTGTTAAAGGAAAAGAAGTTGTTGGTATTATAAGCCGCACAGATATTAACCGATTAACCTTTGGTGCTCTATTTGAAGGACAGGAAGGAGCCGACGAAGCAATCCTTGATATGCTCACCATCCCACAAGTTATGACTTCAAAACCAAAAACAGTATCATCGGATATGATTATAAGAAACTTAGCTGAATTTTTTGTAAAAGAAGAATTTCATGCATTACCTGTAGTCGATAATGGAGAACTTAAAGGTATTGTTACAACAACCGATGTGGTAAGGTACTTTTTAGAACAATATGATTAAATCTAAACCCGTTGTGTATAATTCAAAAATGGCTATAAAAAAACGGGACATAAGTCCCGTTTGATATTACATATTATACAACCAGCTCTGCGGATTGTTATAAGTTGTATTTTGAAGTATTGAGAATTTAATAGTTGTTTTTCCAGTTTCACCACTAGTTCTAATCTTACCTATACTTTGTTTGACACTTACTTTATCTCCTTTACTTACTGATACAGAACTTAAGTTTTGATATACTGTAAAATAATCTCCGTGCTGAATCATTACTGCTTTGTTTATCGGAGTTAATACCATAACACTAAATACAACACCTTCAAAAACGGCTCTTGCATTTGAACCTGACTCTGTCGTGATTTCGACACCACTATTATGAATTACCAGTGAATTATAAATAGGGTGCGGTTGATCTCCGTAACCTAATGATACAAATCCTTTTTCTACGGGCCAAGGTAATTTTCCTCGATTGGCTTTAAAATCGGCGGCAAGTAATTTTGCTTCAGCTGTTAATGCAATTTTTGTATCAGATACTACAGCAACAGATTTCGTTCCAGTAGCTTTTTCCTTTTCAGCTGCTGCTTTACGGTTGGCTGCGGCAATAGCTTCACGAATTAAACGATCAATTTGTCTGTCAATTCTTTTCGATTCTTGTTGTTTGTTTCTTGTGTCCGCAATAATTTTATTCTTATCTTTTTTAATCGAGTTAACGAGTTTTTGTTGTTCTTTCTTCTCTTGCTCTAAAGATATTTTTTCCTTTTCATTTTCGGCAATGATCTTTTTCTTTATTTGTCTTTGCCCATCAAGTTTCGCGTTGTAATCCCCTAGTTGAAGTGATTTTGATTTAATTTCTTCTCCCTGATTTTTTCTGAAATTTGTATATTGTTTCATATACTGTGCTCGCTTATAAGCTTGCAAAAAACTTTCTGAAGACAACAAGAACATGGCTCTACTTTGTTCCGAACGACTTTTGTATGACTTAAGAATCATTTTGGCATAATCTTCTTTTAGTACCTCTAACTCTTTCTTAAGTTTATTAATTTTTACTTGATTAATATACATATCATTACTCAAAAGCTTCGTTTGCTTTTCGGTAGTATTGATTAATTTTTCTTTAAGTTTAATTTTATTAGACTGTACTATGTATTCATTTACTGCAGATTTTTCTTTCTTCTTTACAGATTGTAACATTTTCTCATTGTCTCTAATTTCTTGTTGAATCTGAGCTTTACGTTGTTCCAGTTTTTCTTGTTGCGAATCTTGTGCCCACATCAATGAAGTGGTGCAAATAAAAATTAGGCTTAGGAGAAATTTTGGCATCTTTAAAATATATTTTTGCAAACTTACTTAATTATAATTTTTTTATATCCATTTGGAACACTATAAGGAAAAGAAAGTTCCTCATTAAAAGTAATTGTGTTGTAATTTAAATTGATTTCTGTCTTTCCTTTTGGCTGAATAGCTTCTATAGCAATAGCTCTAGGAAGTATTCCTTGGTCAAAAGTTTTGGCATCACCGTATGCTATTTGCATCATGATATTTTTTGACGTTTGTGAAATCTGTTCTTTTTCTAACAAGAATTTATCCGCTTCAAAGAAAAATGATTTTTTAATGTCCTGCTCCTTTGCTTCATCTAATCGATATACTCTATCAATTAATGTTTCGGTATATTTTCCTTTCTTTAAATCATCGATTGCTTGACCCAATAAAAGGTTTTGAACTTTATCATAATCTAAATCTGTACCCAACCATTTACTCAAGCTACTAAAATCGCCTTCATAATAAGTACCTCCTATTTTTTCATAATAGCTTACTGAATCTGGTGTAATCAAAGCCTTTGCCATTGTAATACCCAGAAAACGAATACTCACTAGAATCTGTTCGTCTTTTTTAATTTTTATCTCAGCAGTAACATTCTGACTTTGTTTATCATCTGAATATTTTGCACTTGCTTTAATATATAAAGTCGAAAACTGTAATTTATTGTTGTAATGTCCGTCGATAATTTTCTTTGCAGAAATAAGATTAACTTCTTCTTTAGTATTGTTTCCTTGTACTGCACCCGATTTCGATTTACACGAAACGATAAAAACGAGTAACAATATCATTAGATACTTCTTCATCAAAATTTACTTTTTTTGTCTTAATAATTGATTTGCCTTCGCAAAATACGTTTCTTTTTTCTTCATATCCCCTAAACCATTATAAGCTTCTCCTAACTGAATGTTAAAATTTGCTTCTAACGTTAAATCATCTACAACATAATCAAGTCCCATTTCTAGAACGTCTTTTGCCTTTTTAAATTGTTGCAATTGATTATTAGCCAAACCGGAATAAAAATAAAACTGTGGTTGCGTTGGAAATGTCTCTATCATTACCACTGAACGTTTTGCCATCGGATCGTATTGTTTCGTTTCGGTGTATGCTTGAAGCAAAAGTAAATTCGTTTCAATATCTACTTCTGAAACGGAATTTACCGACAACTCATAATATTTAACCGCTTGATCAAATTGATTTTTACTATTAAAAAACTTTCCAATTTCTTTTGCGACATCTACATCTGGATCATTCTTAAAATAAGTAATTGCTTTATCTAAATCTGGTACAAATTGAGGATTCTTACTCACGAAGATTAAAAATTCATTTAAAATTCGGTGTTTTATTTTAGAATCAATTTTAGAATTTGCGAGAACAACATTCATTGCCTGAATTGCTTTTTCTGGCTGATTTTGATCTAAATAACTTTTGAAAGAACTTACTTGTGCCCACTCCGATGTTGGAATTGCTTTTTCTAATTGTTGCGTAATTTCTAATACTCTATCCGCATCATTATTCTTTGCATACAAAGCAATTAAAGCAATGTAATTAATTTCTTCTTTTGGATTTTTCTTAATCAGATCTAAAAGACTTTGTATTTCTACGTCTTGATATTTACCTTGTGACAAAATCTGTGCCTTATATAGATCTCTTTCATTAGATTTTCCAAACTTATCATTCATTTCATTAATTAATGAAAGTGCTTTGTCTAATTGATTTGTAATCATGTACAAAGAAATTAAATCATCTTTATACTCTTCATCAAACGGAATAATCTTCTGAATCGTTTCTATTGCCAAAGGATAGTTCTTGGTCTGATAACAAACATCATAAATGCCAAGCCAAAACCATTTGTTATTAGGATTTAACTGAGTTGCTTTTTCAAACGAAATTTGAGCATTCCTATAATCCTTTAAAAAAAGATAGTTTTTACCTAATTCAAAATGAACTGTTGCATTATTAGGCTGAAGTTTCTCGCATTTTTGTAAAGCGGAAATTGCTTTATCATAATTTTCGATACCTTTTTGCAATAACGATTCATAAAAAGAGTCTTGAAATTCATTGGCAGCCATAGCAATATCTTCTGGTTCTGTTTGAGCCATTATCGAAGCTTGATTGCCAAGCAAAGCCATAAATACTATTATTAAAACTCTTTTTTTCATTTTATTACTACTGTTTTAAGTAAAAACGAACACCTTGACCTTTTTGGTTATTCTAAAACAGAATAGTCACCAATGCTAATACTTGTAAACTTACCGTCATAACTAACGTGGTTTCCTATCATTGCATTATCTAAATTGGCGTTTTTTATTTGTGAATACGTTTGTACCAAACTATTCTTAATTGAGCTATCAATTACGTGACATCCTTTTCCTAAAGATACATTTGGACCTACAGTTGCGTTTTTCAACACTACATTTTCACCAATATAACACGGTGGAATAATTGTAGAATTTTCCAATTTCACGTCATAATCAACAAGATGTTCACCATCATTATGTAAAAACCCTAACATTCTTGAGTTGGTTTCAACCGTAACATCTTTATTACCACAATCCATCCATTCATCTACGCTACCAGTTTTAAAAACTTTTCCGTTAGCCATCATCGCTTTAATACCATCATTAATTTGGTATTCACCACCATTTTGAATGTTATTATCCAAAACCGTTTGAAGCTCATTTTTAAGAATCTCTATTTCTTTAAAGTAGTATATTCCTATAACTGCTAAATCGCTAACAAACTCTTTTGGTTTTTCAACCAATTCAATGATTTCATTATTAGCGTTTAACTTAACCACTCCAAATGCTTCTGGTTGCTCAACTTGTTTTACCCAAATTACAGCATCAGCTGCAGGATCTAACTCAAAATCAGCTCTAATTAAAGTATCTGCATAAGCAATTACTGCTGGTCCTGATAAAGATTCTTTGGCACACATAATCGCATGTCCTGTACCTAAAGGCATGTCTTGACGATAAATAGATGCTTTTGCACCCAAACTTTGTGCCAACTCTTGCAAGCTTAACACAACTTCTTCTCCAAAAAAGGCTTCATCTCCTAATATAAAAGCAACCTCTTCAATAGGTTCTTTAAGTATTTTCGCTATGTCTTCAACCAAACGATGCACAATTGATTTTCCTGCAACTGGAATTAATGGTTTAGGAACAGTTAAAGTATGTGGTCTTAGTCTAGATCCGCGACCAGCCATTGGAACAATTATTTTCATATTTTATTTTTTATTTACCGCAAAGTTCACAAAAGTTTTATGCAAAGTTTGCTAAGCTATATTCATTTAATTTTAAGAGTGTAAAGTAAATTGCATTGGTTATTCAATTCCACTGTATATAAACTGATTACTGTAACTGAAAACTACTTCACTCCTGTACTTCCAAAACCGCCTTCTCCTCTTGATGTTTCAGAAAGTTCATTTACTTCAACCCATTCTGCTCGTTCATGTTTAGCAATGATTAGTTGTGCAATTCTTTCTCCATTTTCAATCACAAAAGGTTCATTCGATAAATTTACTAAAATAACTCCTATCTCACCTCTATAATCTGCATCAACGGTTCCTGGAGAATTTAATACCGTTACCCCCTTTTTAGCAGCCAATCCGCTTCTTGGTCTTACTTGTGCTTCGTAACCAATAGGTAATTCAATAAAAAGTCCCGTTTTAACTATTGTTCTTTCTAAAGGATTTAATGTTATTGATTCAGATAAGTTAGCACGTAAATCCATCCCTGCCGAAGCTATTGTTTCGTAGTTAGGTAAAGCGTGTTGTGATTTGTTGATAATATTAATTGTCATTATTATATTTTTAAAGCTAAATGTAAATTTTAAAATTGTTATTTTTTACTAAGTATTCCTTTGATAGTTTCCTTTTCGTTGTGGTAAACAAAATAAACGAACACAAGTAATAATGGAATCCCAACAAAATAGTTCTCTCTGAATCCGTAAAAAGAAACAATCGAGAACAGAATCGAAATGCCTAAATAGGATCCGATTTTCTTCATATCGTAAGGTATTGGATAATATTTGTTCCCTAAAACATATGAAATAAGCATCATGCTTCCGTAAGCAGAAATTGTTGCAATTGCAGATCCGTAGTAACTGTATTTTGGAATCAATAAATAGTTTAACACTAAAGTCAATATTGCTCCAACTATCGATATGTAAGCACCAATTTTTGTTTTATCTGTTAGTTTATACCAAACCGATAAGTTATTGTAAATACCTAAGAAAAAGTTGGCTAGAATGATTAATGGAACCACTTTCATAGCTTCCCAATATGATTTATTATCTAATAGAAGTATTTTTAAAATATCTGCAAAAACAATTACACCTAACAAAATCAAAGATCCAAGAATCACAAAATACTTTGTAATTACAGCATAGGTTTGTGGAGCATTTTCATTTTTGGCGTGACTAAAAAAGAACGGTTCTATTCCTAATCTAAATGCTGTTGCAAATAACACCATGAACAATCCAAGTTTGTAACAGGCTGAGTAAGCTCCAACCTCTGACTTAGCAATGTTCTCCGGCAATAAATAACCTAATAAGATTTTATCGAAATGCTCATTGACTGCAAAAGCAAGTCCAGCAACCAAAATTGGCAGACCATATTTCATCATTTTTTTCCATAAAACAGGATCAAATTTTCGTCCAAGCGAAAGATAATTAGGAGAAAGTACAATGAAAGTAGCTAAGCTCGCTAGCAAGTTAGCAATGAAGATATAAGCAATTTGGAAATTTTCAACATATAAATTATCCCAAACTGAGTTAGGATGCTCAGCTGCAAGAGTTGGTAAGTACATCAAGAAGAAAATATTCAGAACAAGATTTACTACTACGTTTCCAATTTTTATTGCAGCATAAACCATTGGTCGCTGATTGGCACGAAGTTTAGAAAACGGCACTAACACGAGTGCATCTAAAACTAAAATCCAAACCGAATAAGTAATATATTGTACATCAACTTCCGCTAGAGTTGCCAATGTATTTCTAAAAATCAATGCTGCAAAAAGGAAAATAATCGATGACCAAAAAATAGAAATTGTAGAAGTTGCAATTACATTTTTCTTATCAGGTTCAGAATTATAAAACCTAAAAAAGGCAGTTTCCATACCGTAAGATAGAACTACGTTAAAAAATACCATCCAAGATAGTACAATAGAAACTTCTCCGTATTCTGCAGTTGGCAAAATACCCGTGTATAAACGTACTAATAAAAAACTCAGCATTCGTGGCAATACAGTTGCAAGCCCGTAAATAGCTGTTTGTTTAAAAAGATTTTTATATAATCCCAAAATAATTGTAGTGATAAAATTTATAAAACAAAAATAACCAATTCTTTGGTTTAATACCGCTTTTGTTGATTCAATAAGAAAATGTTATGTCATTTTGTATTATGTCAGCTTGTTTTCATCAAGGATTTTCACAAAATGAAACCCCTTTGGCCCATATCCTTGATTGTAATAGAAACGGTGGGCTGCAAAGTTAGATGTAAAAGCATCTAAAACAATATTTGAACAGCCTAAATCAAGTGCTTTTTTTTCAATATAATCTGTCAATAATTTCCCAATTCCTTTTGAACGATGATCAGGATGCACAACAAAATTATCAATCTCAAGGTATTTCCCTGACCAAAGTTTTGTAGACGACCAACAACCAGAAATTCCGAGACAAACATCATTTTCAAAAACTGCAATTTGAGTATAATTATGAGGAACCATTTCCGAAATGTATTCTTCATATTTTTCCAAACTCAAATTGGGATATAAATACTGCATGGTAGCAATTTGAGCAACCATTTCTGCTATTGTTGATAGTTCTTTAATTATAAATTGCATGTAAGTGTAATATATATATCAAAAATAATTAAAAAAACTGATTATAACATTACAACAAATAATGGCTATTTGAATTAAAAGTCTTTCATGATTAAAAAAGAGAATATCATACTATCTTGAAAAGGTATTATAACTATTTGATAACTGAATAGTAATTAGGTTTATAATCTTAAAAAAATAATAAACAGCAACTCTAATATTCTTAAAAACAGTATTTTTAGAAACTAAAATAGCTTTAAACTAACCAAAATTTAAAAGTGATATTATTTAAGATTAAAAATAAAATATGATCAAAATAGTAAAGTATTTAATCTTAATACGATTCAGGAGAATATTACCAAAAGATGATTATCTGGCAATTACTTTATTTCTAGCATTTTATGTAGTTGTAATTTATTTTCTAAATCAGTTATTTCCTAGATATAGCTATTACTTCCTAATAAGCGTCTTAGAACTCGTCTTTTATCATCAAAGCAGAAAAGATATAGATTTATTAAAAACAAACAAAAACTACCGCCTTATTCTCTTTACAGAATATATGGTGTATAGTGCACCGTATTTAATTATCTACATCATAAATCAAAGATGGGATATTCTTGTACTTCATTTTATCATTCTAAGTTTATTAATTCAGATAAGTAAATTTGGATACAAAATAATCAAATATCCATTCAAATTATTAGATCCCTTTTGGCATATAAGCTTCAGAAAGAACAAGCTTATTCTTGCAATGCCATTAGTTGTTTTTCTAAATTACATAGGGAACGAATCTCAAAACGAAAATTTAAATCTTGCTAGTTTATTTGTAGTCTCCTTAATCGGCTGTATTCCTTCTTTCAAACGGGAGCATTTAATTCATATTAAAATGAGTGCTTTCGATTCTAAAAATTATCTCTTAAAACAGATTCAAGCTACATTATATAACACTTTACTAATAAGTATTGCTCTTATAATATGTTTAATGATATTCAAAAAATGGGATTTACTTTTATATATACCGCTTGTTTTTGTGTTTCCTGTAATAAATGTGCTATTTAAATATTCGTTTTTTTCTAACGAAATAGTGCATCAGCTATTTTTGGCTTTATTTATTATAAATATTCCAATTGGCCTACCTTTTTTAATCTTACCTTATTTATACTATAGAGCTATAAAAACAATAAACAACTTGAAATATGTTACAGATTAATATAAAGAAGAAAGCATTTGGAAACAAAATAGTATTACAAGATATTAATCTATCTATTACGGGTAATGGAATTTATGGTGTTGTAGGCAAGAATGGGGAAGGAAAAACTACTTTTTTTAAAATAATCTCAACGCTTTTAGACTTTCAAGGAACTATATCTTATGATAATAAGCCAGTAAAGCACAATGAAATAGCCTTTTTTCCTACTGAAGTTCCTATATATGATGAACTAACAGTCGATGAGTTTTCAAGTTTTTACAAAGAATTACTAAATCTAAAAGCTGAAAATAAACAAAACTTATTTGATGTCCCGCAAGATAAACTCATCAAGACATTTTCAACTGGAATGAAAAAGAAGGCTTATATGAATGCCGTATTCCAGAAAGAATATTCAATATATATTTTTGACGAACCCTTTAATGGGCTAGATCTAGAGTCTAATTATCTACTAATGAATTATATTCGGGAGTTATCAAAAAATAGTATCATCCTTATTTCTTCACATATACTGGAAATTCTATATAAAGATTGTGATAAAATTATTCTAATAAAAAACACTGCTATTAAAGAATTTGAAAAACAAGAGTTTTTAAAAATTGAAAATGAGCTTTTTATGAAATAAACTGGCTTTAAGTAAGAAATAAACTCTTTTAGAAGTAACAAAATTAAAGACAAAAAAAAGAGCCGACATTGTCGGCTCTTTTTTATATACTAATCCCTTAAAATAAATTACAATTTTGAAGGTAAATTTTTCTTATCCTTTCAAAGCCTTGCATTTTGAAGATTTGAAAAATTAAAAAATTTTTCTTATCCTTTCAAAGCCTTGCATTTTGAAGATTTGAAAAATTAAAAAATTTTTCTTATCCTTTCAAAGCCTTGCATTTTGAAGATTTGAAAAATTAAAAAATTTTTCTTATCCTTTCAAAGCCTTGCATTTTGAAGATTTGAAAAATTAAAAAATTTTTCTTATCCTTTCAAAGCCTTGCATTTTGAAGATTTGAAAAATTAAAAAATTTTTCTTATCCTTTCAAAGCCTTGCATTTTGAAGATTTGAAAAATTAAAAAATTTTTCTTATCCTTTCAAAGCCTCAGCTCCACCAACGATTTCTAAGATTTCGTTTGTAATAGCAGCTTGACGTGCTTTGTTATAAGTTAATTTTAATTGATTTCTCAATTCAGTAGCATTATCAGTTGCTTTGTGCATTGCAGTCATACGAGCACCATGCTCTGAAGCAAATGAATCACGGATACCTTTGTATAATTGTGTTTTTAATGATTTAGGAATCAAAGTCAACACAATTTCTTCTTTAGAAGGTTCAAAGATATAATCTCCTGTTGAAACAGCTACATCTGATTTAATTGGAGCTAATGGTAAAAACTGTTCTACTTGAACAATTTGAGTAGCAGCATTTTTAAATTGATTGTAAATCAATTCAATTCTATCATACTCTCCTGACAAGAATTTTTCAGTTAAATTATCAGCAATTGCAGCAACATTATCAAAAGTTAAATGGTCAAAAATTGCATTATGATGACCGTGAACTTTATGAGTTTTAGCTAAAACGTCGTTTCCTTTTTTACCTATTGGAAAAATATCAACTTGTTTTCCAGCGTAGAATTCTGTGCGTGCTTTTGCTTCTTTTATTACATTGGTATTAAATGCACCACATAAACCTCTATTTGAAGTTATTGCTACAAGTAATACTTTTTTTACTTCACGTTGTGTAGTAAAATCTCCTCCAACATCACCATCAAGTGTTGCTGAAAGATTTTGTAATAATTCCGTTAACTTCTCGGCATAAGGGCGCATTGCTGTGATTGCATCTTGTGCTTTCTTAAGCTTTGCAGCAGAAACCATTTTCATTGCCGATGTAATCTGCATCGTAGATGAAACGGAAGTAATTCTATTACGGATTTCCTTTAAATTTGCCATTTTTTCTAATTAGAAAATTTGAAAATCAGCCAACTAGATAATTAAAAAAACACTTTGATTCTTCTAATTATCTAATTGTCTAATTGTCTTATTAGTTATATTTTGCTGAAATTTCTTTTGCTACTTTTTCGATAACATCTGTAATGTTGTCATCTAACTTACCAGCTTTAAGTGCATTAAGAGTGTCTTTATGCTTAGTGTTAAGGTATGCTAAGAAATCTGCTTCAAATTCTTTTACTTTATTTACAGGAACGCTTCTTAATAAGTTTTTAGAACCTGCATAAATAATAGCTACTTGGTTTTCAACTGTATAAGGATCATTTAAACCTTGTTTCAAGATTTCAACGTTTCTCTTTCCTTTTTCAATTACGTTTAAAGTAACAGAATCAAGATCAGAACCAAATTTAGCAAACGCTTCCAATTCACGGAATTGCGCTTGATCTAATTTTAAAGTACCTGATACTTTTTTCATTGATTTAATTTGTGCATTACCTCCAACACGAGATACAGAGATACCTACGTTAATAGCAGGACGTACTCCAGAGTTGAACAAATCTCCATCAAGGAAAATTTGACCATCTGTAATCGAGATTACGTTTGTTGGGATATATGCAGAAACGTCACCAGCTTGAGTTTCGATAATTGGTAAAGCAGTTAATGAACCACCACCTTTTACGATTGGTTTGATAGACTCTGGTAAATCGTTCATGTTTTTAGCAATTCCATTATCTGCAATTACTTTACAAGCACGCTCTAATAATCTACTGTGTAAGTAGAAAACGTCTCCAGGGTAAGCCTCACGTCCCGGTGGTCTTCTTAATAAAAGAGAAACCTCACGGTAAGCAACAGCTTGTTTAGATAAATCATCATACACGATAAGTGCTGGACGACCTGAATCTCTAAAATACTCTCCAATTGCAGCACCTGCGAAAGGAGCATAAACTTGCATTGGAGCTGGATCAGAAGCATTAGCTGCAACAATAACTGTATAAGCCATTGCCCCTTTTTCTTCTAACATTTTAGCAATTCCTGCTACAGTTGAAGCTTTTTGCCCAATTGCAACATATATACAAAATACAGGTTTTCCTGCATCGTAAAATTCTTTTTGGTTTAGGATAGTATCCAAACAAACAGTAGATTTTCCTGTTTGACGGTCACCAATTACAAGCTCACGTTGTCCACGTCCAACTGGAATCATAGCATCAACAGCTTTAATACCTGTTTGTAATGGTTCTGTTACTGGCTGACGGAAGATAACTCCTGGTGCTTTTCTTTCTAAAGGCATTTCGTATAAAGTTCCACCAATTGGTCCTTTTCCATCAATTGGAAAACCAAGAGTGTTTACTACACGTCCTACCATTTGCTCACCTACTTTAAGAGAAGCAATACGTTGTGTTCTTTTTGCAGTCGATCCTTCTTTGATTCCTGTTGATGGTCCTAAAAGTACCACACCAACATTATCTTCTTCAAGGTTCAATACAATAGCTTCAAGTCCGTTTTCAAATTCAACTAACTCACCATATTGTACATTTGATAGCCCGTAAATACGAGCAATACCATCTCCTACTTGAAGTACTGTTCCTACTTCTTCTAGAGTAGCACCAGATTCAAAACCTTCTACTTGCTTTCTTAATATTGCTGAAATTTCAGCAGGTTTGATTTCCGCCATAATTATTTTTTTTACCTACTTTTATTTTTTATTTAAAATTAGAATATAAATCACTAAGATTTTTTAAGCCTTCTAAATTACTGTAATCAATTTTTTCTAATTCATTACTATCTATAGAAGCTCCTACATATTCTTTTAACTTACTTAAGAATTTATCTTCTTTACCCTTTTTTACCAAAACTTGAAATCCTTTTTCCTGTGTTGGAATTTTAATTACATAACTGTTTGAAGGCAAATCTTGATAAATACTCATCTTATCTGTTGACTCTACTTCTTTGAAATATTTCCAAGAAGCTGAAGCTAAAGACATTCCAGCTAATGCTCCTAAATCAAGAGCACTATTATCTTTTGGTGCAATATTTTCAATTTTAACCAAAAGTGCTTTAAATTTTGTTTCTGTATTATCATCATTAATAATACTAAACATTACATTTTCTTTTGCTTTGTAATTATAAATTCTAAAATTACCTTTTTCATTTTTAGCAGTAACCTTTAAACCTTTTCCGTCACCGGCAGCATCTAAATCAATCATACCACTACTACTTGATTTTGGAGTGATATTTTCGAAATCAATAGAAAGTGTACCTTCTAACTTTACACCTTTATTATCAATTACATATCCTCTTTGATCATAAATGTTAGACGAGTTTAATTTTGCTTCATTTGTTTTAGCAATTTTATCATCGCGTCTAGCACTTAAAAGTACTTCTGCTTCACTTAATGTCATGTACTTTTGACCGTTTAAATAGGTCTTATCAACTAGCTCTTTAATAAAGCTTTTAGTCGAATTTACATCATTAGCAACAAATTTTACAGATGGTACATAAGTAAATGTAGTATTTGATTCAGTTAAAGCAACTACAAATTTCCCACCTCTTTCTACCCCTTTTACAAGAACTCTTCCACTCAAAGATGATATCTCAACATTCAAGACAGCCATTGGAGAATTGTTTTGCTTCATAGAGATGTCATATTTAGCAACAACTTTAGACATAAATTCTTTACGCTCTGCATCATTATACTTTGATGTAAAAGCATCCTCTGGAACTAATCCTGAAAAAATTAATTTTTCAGTTGAGTGAACTTGATAATTAAGAGCTGAAAGTTGTTTTTCATCAACTTTACCTGCTTCTTTCAATTTATCTATTTCTGCGGTGATACTTGGGCGCTCTTCAGCAAAAAAAGTATCAAGATTCTCTAATCCATTTGCAGTAAATACATTGTATTTTTTAGCAAGGAGTTCAGCAATTGCCTTTTTATAATTTAACGTAAATGATAATAATTCAAAATTTACTTCTGTTTTTTTAGAACCATCTAAATTTGTTACAACAAGCCAACTTTTAGAATTTTGAGCGTCAATTTTATGTGTTTTCAAATTAGCAATAATACCATTTGAATCGTTTAACGAAGTATACGTAAATTGTGTCCCTGATTTGTCTTTTTCAACTTTTGCAATAGCAGTACCGTCGAAAAATATTTGATTTTTATCTTCTTTGATTTTTTGACCGAAAGAAATAAAAGATGTACAGAAAACAAATAAAATTATAAAATTCTTCATGAATAAAATTTAATTTTGGGCCAACTCTCTTTTTAAAACTTGTAATCTGTTTGCAACAGAAGCATTATATTGCTTGTCACCTATTCTTAAAATAAATCCTCCAATAATTGAAGCATCTACATTATTTATAATCGTAATTTTTTTATCTGAGAATGTTGCAATTTTAGCTAAAACTTTAGCTTCTAAAGCAGCATCCATAGGAATTGCTGTAGTAACCGTAGCTACTTCAACACCATTGTTTTCATCAAATAATTTAACATATTCTAGTGCTATTGCTTCTAGAATTTCGAATCTTTTATTTTCAAACAATAAATGAAACAACCCTTTGGTTACACCATTTACAGCTGCGAAAACTTCTAAAAGAGCACTTTCTTTAACTTCAACTTTTATAGTTGGGCTTTGAATAAATGTACTCAATTCATCGTTTGCTTCAATAGTTGAAGCAATTGATTTCATATCGTTATTAACAGCTTCGGCAACACTTTTAGAATTTGCTAAGTCTAGAATTGCTTTTGCATAACGAATTGCTGCTCTTGTACTTGCCATAATATTAGTTTAGCTTTACGTCACCTAACATTTTCTCAACTAATTTAGTTTGAGATTCTTTGTTAGATAATTCATCCTTCAATAATTTTTCAGCAATGTTTAATGATAAAGTTGAAACTTGAGATTTCAATTCAGCCATAGCTGCATTCTTTTCATTTTCAATAGCTGCTTTAGCTTGGGCAATTAATTTTTGTCCTTGCTCTTGCGCTTCATTTTTAGATTCAGCTATAATTTGCTCTTTCATTTCGCGAGCTTCTTTTAACATTGCGTCACGTTCAGCACGAGCTTCTTTTAAGATACGCTCATTATCAGCAGTTAAATTTTGCATTTCTCTACGAGCTGCTTCTGCTGCTGCTAATGCATTGTTTATAGATTCTTCACGGCTTTTTACTGCACCTAATATAGGTTTCCAAGCAAATTTCGCCATAAGAATGAAGAAAATGATAAAGATAGTTGTTGTCCAAAAAATTAAACTTTCTGGTGAAGTTAATTGCATAACATTATATATTTAAAATTTGTTTGTCTTTTTTTAAAAAAACTTCCTGAAGCCAACCGCTACAGGAAGTTTTAGATTTTAATTATGCGTTTGTAATTAACGCAACAACTACTGCAAAAAGTGCAACACCTTCAATAAGTGCAGCAGCAATAATCATAGCAGTCTGGATTTTTCCAGCAGCTTCTGGTTGACGAGCAATAGCGTCCATTGCAGATCCACCAATTTTTCCAATTCCAAGACCTGCACCAATTACAGCTAATCCAGCTCCGATTCCAGCTAATACCATAATAATAAATTTATATAGTTAATAATTAATAAAACTCTGATTAATGATGATCGTGCTCTTCAACAGCCTGACCAATAAATAATGCTGAAAGCAAAGTAAATACATACGCTTGCAAAGCAGCAACCAACATTTCTAATACAGTCATGAACAATACGAATGCTCCAGCAACTGGTCCGATAGCAACAGTTTTGAAAATGAAAATCAAAGAAACTAAACTTAAAATGATAATGTGACCAGCAGTGATGTTTGCGAACAAACGAATCATCAATGCAAATGGTTTAGTAAGCATTCCTATAATCTCTACAGGAATCATAATTGGAGCCAACCACACAGGAACTCCTGGCGTGTTGAAAATGTGTCCCCAATAATTTTTGTTTGCACTTAAAGTTGTAATGATAAAAGTAATAAATGCCATTACAAATGTAAAATAGATATTACCTGTTAAGTTAGAACTAAAAGGAAAGAATGGAATCAATCCGATAAGGTTATTTATCCAGATAAAGAAAAATATAGTTAAAAGATATGGCATGTATTTACCAGATTTTTTTTCTCCAATATTTGGAATTGCAATTTCATCTCTAACATAAGTAACTAGTGGCTCTAAAAATCCAGCTAATCCTTTTGGTGCATTTGGATTCTTTTTATATGATCTCGCAACAGAGAAGAATAATAAAAACAAAATTATTACTGACATAAACATTGAAAATACATTCTTTGTTATAGAAAAGTCTAAAGGTCTTGCATCAAAAGCAAAAGCTCCGTTATCTTTTTCTTCTTTTGTCATTTGCTCAAATTTGTCAGCATAAAAAATTATTTCTTTATAACGAACAACTTTTTGACCATTGATATCTACAACATGTTCTCCTGCATTGTCATGGTGAAATTTTTCAGATGAAAAAATCTCTAATCCGTTATTTGTCCATAAAATAACAGGCAAATTAAAAGAAATAGCATGACCATTCCAGTCAGCAATATGAAAATCATGAGCGTCACCAATGTGTGAATTAATTAATTCACTAGCATTAAATTCTCTTTCTATCTCGTGACCAACACTTTCTCCGTGACCGCTTACTTCTGCTGTATCAACATTAGTTGACGCATAATTTATTGACGAAGTAAATGCTAATAAAGTAACTAATAAGTACTGAACTGGTTTATTTGAAAATATCATTATTAAATCTTTATCTAATTTTAGGTTCCAAAAATTTTTTGCAAAGGTACATTTTAAATTGAAAATTGAAAATTTATATATATAATTTTTAAAATTACATTTTATTTCATCAATTCCTCTAATAATGAAGTTGTTAGCTTTTATTTATTAGACGTACTGTAAAATAGGTTTCAAATAGTAAAAATAAAAAATAAGGTATAAAAAAAGCTCCAAGATCAATTATTGGATCTTTTACATGCGCTTTTATTAGCGGAATCAAGAAAACAATAGCCGCCATCATTCTTAAAAAACTTGCTCCAAGAAAAGCAAACCCTGTATAAGTTGGGAAAATTTTATGTACATATATTAAAAATAAGTACACTAAAAAGGTGGCTACAATATTAAATGTATAAATACTCCACGTGGCGTAAAAAAAAATTAATTTATCTGATAATGATTGCATTATAAAATATTGTACAACAAACAATACAATCGAAAAAGGAACAAAATACTTCAGGAAATCTACAACTCTATTCATTATTTATTTAAATTTTTAACTTGTCGGATGACATTATAAAGGGCTAGGAAAACAGAAAACAAAGACAATATAATTGTCCATAACGAACCTCCATTTGAATACTTTTCATCTAGCCACATACCCAGATAAGAGAATAAAAATATAATTACTCCCATCTGTATTGGAATGTTAATAAAAACTAACCATTTATTATTATTTTGGTTTTTATTTGGCTCCTTGTCCGTCATTTATTACATTTTTTAAGTCTGTTGCCATTATACATGTCGCTGTAAAATCGGCACCTGGCTCTACTGATAATTTGCTTGTCGTTACTTCTCCATTAATTTTTGCGGTTGCTTTTACATTTAAAAGCTCTGCAACTTTAATTTTCCCTGTGAATTCTCCTTCAATATCGGCATTTTGACAAATGATGTCTCCTTTAACTTTACTTGCTGGACCAAGTACAATTTTTCCTTTTGAAGTAAAATTGCCTATTAATTCGCCATCTAATCTAAAATCAGCTAGCGATGTAATATCTCCTGTTATGACAGTTCCTTCAACTATTCTATTCGTTTTTCCTAAGTGTTCTGTGGTAAATTTGGGTGCTTTATTAAACATGTTTAAGGTGTTTTAGGAGCTAAATACGCTTCTAAATTTTTATTAATTTGTACTATACTATAATTGTCACTTGATATTATTACTGCTGGATATTCTACTAAATTATACTTTTTATTTTCCTTTAATACTTTGGCAACATCATTTGCATATGTTTCTGATTTTATACCGTGGATGGTTACAAATCCAGAATCCAAATCATATTTATCAAATGAATAAGTTAGCTTTTGGAAATTCTCATCAACTAAGAATTTTTTGATAATATCCTCAATTGTTTTTCTTGCTTTCTCATCTTGAATCCCAATTTTATACAATATTTTCCAATTCTTGTTATCTGTCGTTGTAAAAACTCGTTTCTCTAAATAAGGAATCTGATTAACTAAAACATCTTGTGCTTTTTTTCCTTCTTCACTATTAGGATAGTTTTCTGCAACATTTTCGATAGCTTTTTTATACGCGACCAATCCTTTTGCCTTTCCTAACGTATTGGCTTTTAGTAATTCAAATTTAGATACAATTTCATCTCCCGAGTACTGATTAATTAGTTCATCAATATTATTTAGAACTTCGGCATATTTTTCTTCTTGGAATAATTTGTACCACTTTTGATATTCCCTCTCCGGTGCTTTAACTCCTGCTCCCTCGTCTAAACCATTATTATTTATGATTTGAGCATAACGCGAATTTGGATAACGTGAAGTTATATCCAGTTTCATCACAACTGCTTTTGCTGGATTTATTATCTCATATATTTTATACAAATTATACATCGATGGCAAAATCAGTTTCTCTTCAGGATTATTCTTCAATAATTGCTCTAACTTATTACTAGCCAATTCATATTCTTTGAATTTCTCTTTATAAATAAGACCCAATTGATAGTAAGAAAAATTGCGTTCCTGAACAATGCTGTCTATCACTTTTTTGTCTTTGGGAAGTTGTTTCAAATAAAAATCTGTAGTATATTTTTCAACTATTACATCTGTTTTAATTGAGTCATTTTCAACAACAGTTGTTGATTTATCATCAGAGTTTGTATTTGACTTACTCGCTGGTAACCTCCAGTTGCTGTTTAGCTCTCTATTTCCCCAGAGTTTTTTAAACTGTAATTTTCCATAAGCCACTGTTGATGGGTTATAAAAATAAAAAACACTTGCAACTGCATTTCCTGTTGGTGGACTTGGAATTCCACTTTTTTCAGGATTACCTGGTAAAGCTCCTTTTGCAGTTATTGTTTCTAAGCCACCTCCGTTTGTGTTACGTTCGATATTGGCAATCTTCTCTTTTTGTTTTTCTTCGAGGATACGTTTTGCTTCATCAGCAGTTTTTAGCTTAGCAATATATGCACCAAAATAGTTTACTCTAGCGGAGTCCGAAAGTCCTACAATATGTATAATACTATCATTACGTTGTGCAATACCTTCATATTTTATAACATCGTCTAAATTTTTTCGAGTTTTCTGGATGTAAACATACTCTCTAGTTTTAGGATCCATTTTTACCAAAGTACTATCATAATACTTTGCTGCCAATGTATAACTTGCTTTTTTAAAGTACATATTCCCAATATTTCGGTAAGCAGAAGCAACCAAATAAGGATCTTTAGATTTTCTTTTTAAAGAAGAATTATAAAACTCTAATGCTGCTTTTTCGTCTTTATTTTTATCAAAAAAGACTCCCATCTCATAAAAAATTACGTCTAAAAATGGTCTGTTTTCTCTGTCTTTAACTAATTTATTATATGTTTTGATGAAAAGCTCATTATCTCCATATTCATAATCAAATAACTGAGCCTTTTTCGCGTAAGCGTGAATTACATACTTTCGCTCTGCTCTTCTGTTCATATCAATAACTGATTGATAAAAATAAAGTGCACTATCTCTCTTATTTGTTTCCTGATACAACTGGCCTAAAATAAAACGGTATCTAGATCTTTCGGGATTTCTTTTCGTAAACTCTTCTGCAATTTTAAGTTTTGTAATTGCACTATCTTTTTGCTCCAAATTAATAAAAGCTTCTGCTAACAAAGCGTTTGCATTTGAATAAACTTGCTCTTTTAATGCAACGCCTTTGATTAATTTATGGATGTTTTTAATAACCAACTCATCATTACCTAAACGCATATTGGTTTTTTCACGCCAAATTCTTGCGGTATTGATGTTGCTACTTGTTGGGTATTTATATAATATGTAATTGAATGCTTCTAAAGCCGGTAAGAATCTCTGATCGTAATATCGAGCCTGACCAAGCATTAAATATGCTTCGTCAATCTGACTATTTTTTTCTCGTCCCCCAATGTTCATCGAGTGTTTTTGGATGGCTTTTGTTGCTTTTGTCTCTGCAAGTTGAAAATCTGGATTCTTAGTTTTCGCTTCATCCGAATTACCTTCATCAATTTGCATTCTTTCGACAGGCAATAATTTCCAGAAATTATCGGTATAATTAGCTTCTATCGCTTTCATACCTTTATCAAAACCTAATTGTCCGTTATACAAAATATTATACTTTGTACTCAAAGCATGAGAATTTCTTGCCAAAAATGTATCTCTTTTTGTAGAACAAGCTATCAAAAGGGAGATAAATGAGAACAGAAAAATGTATTTAAATAGATTGTTTTTCAATGGGAAACACTTTTAACATTTAACATCTAAAAAAGTTTTTTAGTATAATGACTGGTAAAAATACGCTTCTTTTTGACATAATTATATTTAAACGGCAAAAAACGCCTCGAGTTCTTGAAGTGTTTCTCTTGAAGTTTGAATGTCTTTTACAATTTCACCTTTATTTAAGGCAACTATTCTATCGCAAACTTCAACTGTATGTTGTAAATCATGGCTGGAAACTAAAACGGTAACATTCGGATTATCAGCAAGTTCTTTGATTATTTTTTTTAATCTACTTACTGTTGTTGGATCTAAATTGGCAAAAGGCTCGTCTAAAACAACTACTTCAGGATCACCAATAAGTGTAGCTATAATTCCTACTTTTTTTTGATTTCCCTTTGACAAATCACGTAGGTATTTTTTATTATTTAGAATTTCGCCATTAAAAAATTCTGCATGTTTTGAAAGCAACGCATCAACATCGGCTTTATTTTGACCACGTAAATCTCCTACAAAATAAAAATATTCTTCAGGGGTTAAATAGCCTATCAAGAAATTCTCATCTAAGAAAGAACCGGTAAAAGATTTCCATGCCTCATCATTGTTTACTTGTATGCCATTATTAATTATATTTCCTGTAGATGGCTGAATCAAATCTAATAGTAAACTAAAAAAAGTAGTCTTTCCTGCTCCATTATTTCCTACCAATCCAAAACTTTGTCCTTTAGGTATTTCAAGAGATTCTATTTTTAAAACTGTAGTCTCTTTATATATTTTTGAAAGTTGATTTACTTGTATCATAATAATTTTAAATATTTGAATTTCGATTTAAGTTAAAAATCTACCGTTCGTTTTTTGATTATTGTTAGTTAGTTATCCTTTTTGTTTATAAGCACTTATGGTTTTATACTTTTCGATTTTGTATCTTTTTTCGATTAATAAAAAAACCTTGTCTTTAAATACAAAACCTATTATCCCTGCCAAAGCAACCAATGCTAACCCGATATTAGGATTTCCGAGAGAAAAACCAATCCAATACAATCCTAATGGTAATAGTAATTTAGGCAAGGTAAGTAGCATAGCATTAACATTAAACGCTTTTTTATCTCCAAAAGCACCGCTGGTAGAAGTTAAATCTATTGGAGTCTTGGTAAATGCGCCCCCTAGAAGGACTAGGTGAGAATTGACTCCGATGTTATAAATTGCTCCAACTACAATTGTAAGATACACTTGCCAACCAAAATAAAGATAAAATGAAGCTAGTATCGTCGAAACTATAGTTGCGATAACTATCAACCACCATTTGGATGTGATATATCCTTTATATGGAATATTTTGTGTCATCATAAATTGGTAATATGAACTATCCCAGCTTGGTACAAACTGTCCGAAAGTAAAAAGAAAACCACCTGAAACAAAAATACCTGCAAAAATGTGCATTACAGGACTGTTATAGGATTCAACCCCGCCTGAGAAAAATAATAAACCATAGAACAAGAAAAGAACGCTCATCATAATGGTCATCTTTGATCTTTTATTTCTCTTGATAAGTTTAATATCATTTTTAAGAAAAGTTCCTAATGTACCAAATTGATTTAACCACGTTAAATCTTCAGTTTTAGCAATATCATGTTTACTAGATAGTCCTGCATCAAGATATAAATTGCTCTTAAAATAATTGAAAGTCATATAGTATAGCCCTATCAAAAACAAAACTGGTACAAGAAAAAGTCCTTTAATTGTATATAATCCATCAAAAAATAAAGCACTATAATTTGTAATATCAAAAAAACCATAATATTGTAATCCTCCTAAAAGAGCAATTAAACCAAGGAATACAATAAATAATTTATCAATATTACTCAGTAAAATATTCAAGAAGTTATTGATATAAATTAATGCTATAATCGCTAAATGCCAAAAGAGTACGCCTAAAATATCATATCCCTCTACTAGTAATACTACTGTAAAAGGAAGGAAGAAGAAAGCATGGATAATATTAAAAAATGATAAGGCCGTTTTACCTAGTGAAAAATGAACTATCGTTTTCTTTTGGATTTTTAGTGTTAATAAGGGTCTTATGTTAAGTACTGGAATAGCTTGCATTATTAGTCTAATAGCCAAATCGAACAAAAAGTAATAAACTAAGAACTTATTAATACTTAGTAAAGGATCTAGATTCATTTTTTTAAGAATATAAAATGCTCCAGCTCCAGCTACTATAAAAACAAGTGAAAAATAAACTACCAGAAAGCCTATTAAAATTTTCAATGCTACATTAGTACCAAAAGAAGCCGACCTAGAAAAAGCTTTCCATTCGAGATAAATAAATTTTTTAATCATTTTTTGTTTGGTTTAGTCAGTCAATAAGTTTGTAAATGTAAGAAAACGTTACATACAAAATAAAATATTGCTTTTAAATACCAATCATTTAATAGCGGTTTGCTATTTTTGCAAAAAAATAATATCATGCCTTCATTCCTAAAACTAATAATAAAAGAAGTAAAACGTGAAACTGCTTCGGCTGTTTCAATACTTTTTAATGTTCCTGAAGAACTAAAGTCGAACTATACTTTTGTTGCAGGACAATATATCAATTTACGATTAACTCTAGATAATAAAGAACTTCGTCGTGCTTATTCTATTTGTTCTTCACCTGAAAGTGGTGAGTTACGTATTGCTGTAAAAGCAGTAAAAAATGGTGTCTTTTCACAATTTGCAACTACAAAACTAAAAGCTGGAGATGTTCTTGAAGTAGGTAAACCAGAAGGTAAATTTACATTTGAACCTGATCCTGAAAGACAAAAAAACTATGCAGCGTTTGTTGCTGGAAGCGGAATAACTCCTGTTCTTTCTATCTTAAAATCAGTTTTAAAAAGTGAACCAAAAAGCTCATTTGTATTGGTTTATGGAAACAAAACTCCTGAGGATACCATTTTTTATCAAGAATTACACGATCTACAATTACAATATGTTGGACGTTTATTTGTTCATTATGTTTTTAGTCAAGCTAAAGTAGAAAATGCTCTATTTGGTCGAATAGATAAATCGGCAGTAAATTATGTATTGAATAACAAACACAAAGAATTACAATTTGATAAATTCTATTTGTGTGGTCCTGAAGAAATGATTAATACCGTTTCAGATATTTTAAAAGAGAAAAATGTAAAAGAATCTGCTATAAAATTTGAGCTTTTTACTTCTTCTACTCAAGAAAATAAAATCGATACTTCATTAGAAGGACATTCTAAAATTACTGTTCTTGTTGATGATGAGGAAGTTTCTTTTGAAATGTCACAAAAACAAACTATTCTAGATGCAGCACTAAAACAAGGAATTGATGCTCCTTATTCTTGCCAAGGCGGAATCTGTAGCAGCTGTCTTGCGCGTGTAACTTCTGGTTCTGCTGAGATGAAAAAGAACTCAATTTTAACTGATAAAGAGATTGCAGACGGATTAATTCTTACTTGTCAAGCACATCCAACATCTGAGTCTATTTATGTAGATTACGATGATGTTTAGTCGCAGTATTCAGTTTTAAGTTAACAGTTATAAAAAAAGATTTTGCAAAGCAAAATCTTTTTTTATATAAGACAAACTGTAAACTGTAAACTGTAAACTGTAAACTGTAAACTGTAAACTGTAAACTGTAAACTGTAAACTGTAAACTGTAAACTGTAAACTGTAAACTGTAAACTGTAAACTGTAAACTGTAAACTGTAAACTGTAAACTGTAAACTTACAACTGCGCCTGAATCTTAGCTACTACTTCATCAGGTGAAATTGTTCGCATGGCATCTTCATAACCAGGAACTATTTTATTTCCGTATACAGAGGTTGGTAACAACGGGAATTTTGTTCTATCCGAAACTAATGCGTTTTCAAGCTTTTGATTAAAAGGTAAAAATCCTGCATACGGATGTGTTGCACCCCAAAGTGAAATCACATTAACTCCTAACATAGCAGCAATATGCGCATTTCCGGAGTCCATAGAAAGCATTACATCAAGATTACTAATCAACTTTAATTCTTGTTGAAACTTGATTTTTCCAGCTACATTTATCACATTAGAATAAGGTTTTGAAAAGGACTCTAAAATTTCAATTTCTTTCTTCCCACCACCGAAAAGTAAAATTGTATGCTCTTTATTTTCAGCCAATTTAGCAATTACTTCCTGCATTAAATCTAAAGGATAAACTTTAGAATCATACTGTGCAAAAGGGGCAATTCCGATAAGTTTTTGATAACTTTCTCCTACCAAGTTTGTAATTTCGGCACTTAAAGTTGCTTTTTTAGGAAACTCAGGATTCGATAAATCTAATGAAAATCCAAGCTCTTCAAACACTTTAGCATGTCGTTCAAACATGGTTGGTAATTGCTTAAAGATTTTATTTTCAGCACGCATTAATGCCTTTTTAGCATCTCTTGCTTTATCAACAAATGCTGTTTTTTTTCCGCTTAAAGCGAATAAATTACGAACAATTGTAGAGCGCAAAACATTATGCAAATCAGCAAAAGCATCAATATCAAGCTTTTTTAAATCTTTATATAAACGCACTAATCCCAAAAACCCTTTATGACGCTCTTTATCATCAAAAGCGAAAAAAGTTAAGTTAGGGATTCCATCAAAAAAAGGTTTAAAAAACGGACGTGAAATCACCGTTAAATGAACCTCTGGATACTGTTTTACAAAAGCGCGTAAAACAGGAACCGTCATGGCGACATCTCCCATTGCGGAAAGTCTCATGACGGCTATATGCTTGATTGTATTGGACAATACTGCCAAATTATTTTTTATTTTGGTATAAAACAGGATTCAAATCATCGTCGTTGTACATTTTCATTTGCTTGTACACTTTCATGAATTTATCTCCATTTTCAATATCTGTTAATAAGTCATCAATTGCAGTCGACAAATCACTTCTTTGCTCCAAAAGTACGTTTAATTTTTCCTGACATTTATCTCTATGTTCTTGTGAAGCTTCTGCACGAGTCGCCTCTTCGTTCATATGATAAATTTTTAAAGCCAAGATAGATAGTCTGTCAAATGCCCATGCTGGACTTTCAGAATTGATTTTAGCCCCATCTTTTACTTTAACATGGCTGTATTTTTGTAAAAAGTAACTATCGATATATTCTACCATATCAGTACGCTCTTGATTAGAAGCATCAATTCTTCTTTTAAGAGTAAGTGCCGCTACAGGATCAATATTTGGATCACGAATAATATCTTCAAAATGCCATTGTACGGTATCTATCCAGTTTTTTAAATATAATAAATGTTCAAATTTATCTTTAGGATATGGATTGTTTATTGGCTGATCAACATTATCGTATTTATGATAATCTTTGATGCTTTGTTCGAATACAGAATATGCTAATTTTGAAAACATGTCTTTAAATTTTATAGATACAAAGATACTTTTTATACTTTTATAAAAAAATATCCAATCATAAATCTATTTCTCACAAATTTAGATTTAAAAATAAATTAAAAAACACCAACATGCAGATTCATTATTTATCCGAAAACAACAGTGTATTAAACCATTTTTTAGGTCAGATACGAAATATAAAAGTTCAAAACGATAGTATGCGTTTTCGAAGAAATATTGAGCGTATCGGTGAGATTATGGCGTACGAGATAAGTAAAGATCTCTCTTATAAAAATGTTGAAATTGAAACTCCTCTAGGCACGAAAAGCACTACTGAAATTGATGATAAACTTATTTTATGCTCCATTTTACGTGCTGGATTGCCCTTACATATAGGTTTCTTAAATTACTTTGATGAAGCCGAAAATGGCTTTGTTTCTGCAAGCAGACATCACCCAAACAACGATGATGAATTTGTAATTTTAGTTGAATATCAAGCGTTATCTAGTATCAATAACAAAACTGTTTTATTAATCGATCCAATGCTTGCAACTGGACAATCTATTGTTGCTGTATATGAGAAATTAATACAAAATGGTGCTCCAAAAGAAATGCATCTTGCTGTTGTGATTGCTGCTCCAGAAGGTGTTGCTTATCTAGAAAAACATCTTCCTGACTCCTGTCATTTATGGATTGCTGCTTTGGATAGTAACTTAAACGAGAAAAATTACATTGTTCCTGGATTAGGAGATGCTGGTGATTTAGCCTACGGAAATAAGTTATAATTGTGAGAAAAAAGTAAAAAGACTACACAAAATTAAGACTCCAAAAACAATTTCATTACTGAGTTTGTTTTGTGAAAACTCTATATGACTTGACCCCATAATAGCCAAAGGGGCAACTGTAAACAATAATAAATCATTGCTTTTGTTAGGAGATATTAAAAACACAAGAACTCCAATAAAGAAATAAGCTACGATTTTTTTATACGAAGAATGTAGTAATAATGGTCTATTTGATAAAGTCATTAACAATGAAACAACAAAGAATAATGCAACTGCAACGTATATAGATAAAGCTCCATTTTGATAACTATTAGTGAAGTAGTTAATCCTAAAATCAACTATTACACGGTTCTGAAAAAATGCAATTATATCGATATTAAATAATACAGCCACTAATGAAAAAAGTGTTGCAATGGTAAAGAGTGCTATAAATGGTAAAATCCAGTTTCTATAATCTCCTGCAACGTGAAAAATAATTGATATAAATACCAATACCATAAATAAAATACTCCAAAATTGGAACAACGAAGCTAATAAAATCCATAATGAAGCATCAAATATTTTTTCTTTTGATGCTTTCAGGGATTGTAATGATAACAGTCTACGGAGCGCCAATAAAACAAAGAAATTAGCTAGTAAAATGTTTGGATTATTAAATGCAGAAGGAAAAAACAGGCTTAACAATAAATAAAAAAATATCGTGTAACCATTGTCTTTACTAAGTCCGTTCTTCTTAACAACAAAACTTGTTATCAACATCGATCCTAAAACAACTATCAATAAACTTATTTTTTCAGAAATTGAAATAGCCGATTTGGTCCAAGAAATATCTTGAAATTGAAAGATGAAAAAGAAAACCAGCATCAAAATTACAACCAAAGAATAATTTAATGGTGTAGATTTTTTAAAAACACTTGTTATCATAAGGATATTTTATACTTTTGTGACTGTAAATATAATACTTGTTTAAAAAGGAAACCAACAACTTGAAATAAAGATTCTGAATATCGGGATTTATAACTTCAATGTGTTACAAAACAATAAATAACAAAATAATTTTATAAATTATGACAACTTTTTTTGAAGGAATACAGTACTTATTCGTAAACATTTTATTTGCTCCACTTGATTTTTTACGTTCATTAGAACTTGTATCATGGTTTGGCGCTAATACAATTAACTGGATTTTCATGATCATTTGTGCTGCTGCAATGGTATATTGGATCAAACAATTACGCATTTTTGATGCTCAAGGAACAGAAAATCAAGATACAACGGCTCACTCTTTCTTAAAGTAAGTCAAAGCCGATATCTTTTCTAAAATACATCTTATCAAAATTTAGCTTGTCTATGTTTTGATAAGATTTTTTTATGGCCTCTTGAAAATTATCTCCATACGAAGTTACAGCAAGAACTCTACCTCCATTACTTAAGACAGCACCATTATCTAATTTTGTTCCTGCATGGAAAACAATAGAGTCAGAAATATTCTCTAATCCTGAAATTACTTTTCCTTTTTCAAAATCTTCTGGATATCCACCTGAAACAACCATAATTGTTGTAGCACTTCTTGGATCAACCTCTAAAGAAATTGTATCTAGTTTTTCATTGGCAACAGCCAAAAACAATTCTACTAAGTCTGTTTTTAATCTTGGAACTACAACTTCAGTTTCTGGATCTCCCATTCTTACATTGTATTCTATTACAATCGGTTCATTATTTACATTTATTAAACCAATAAATACAAAACCTTTGTACTCAATTCCGTCTTTTTGAAAACCTTCTATAGTTGGTTTTACAATGCGTGTTTCGATTTTTTCCATTAAAACAGCATCAACATAAGGAACTGGAGAAACTGCTCCCATACCACCTGTATTTAAGCCTGTGTCGCCTTCTCCAATACGTTTGTAATCTTTAGCAGTTGGAAGTATTTTATAACTTTTGCCATCTGTTAATACAAAACAGCTTAATTCGATTCCGTCTAAGAATTCTTCGATAACAACTTTTGAACTTGCTGCACCAAATTTTTCATGAACCAACATGTTTCTTAGTTCAGTTTTAGCTTCTTCTAAATCTTGAATAATCAAAACTCCTTTTCCTGCTGCCAAACCATCTGCTTTTAAAACAAATGGAGGTTGTAATGTTTCTAAAAACGCACATCCTTTTTCTACTGTTTCTGCAGTAAAACTATCGTAAGCAGCTGTTGGGATATTATGTTTCATCAAAAATTCTTTAGCAAACTCTTTACTTCCTTCAAGTTGAGCGCCTATTTTTGATGGTCCGATAACCGGAATATCCTTTAAACTTTCGTCATTTTTAAAATAATCGTAAATCCCTTTTACCAATGGATCTTCGGGTCCAACGACAACCATACCTATATTTTCCTGAAGAACTAAAGCTTTTATTGCTTCAAAATCAGTTGGACTAATATTTATATTGTGAGCAATAGCAGCTGTTCCAGCATTTCCTGGTGCTACAAAAAGTTTGTCGCATAGCGGACTTTGAATCATTTTCCATGCAAATGCATGCTCTCTTCCTCCTGAACCCAATAGTAAAATTGTCATTGTATAGTTGTATTAGTTGTGGTGCAAAAATAATTGCTTTTAACCTTAAAACAGAATTAATTTTTAAAAAGTTGTTGGTTCTTCATTTTTAGTTGTTAGTAAGTATTATTTTTGATTAAATATATGCTCCAAATGCTTCGACTTTTTGATCTTAGTCTTTTCATAAACGGCTTTCCTATTCAGGAAGCTAAAGCTGAATTGCATAAAATAATTCAATTTTCTGAAGAAGATCATGCTCAATTTATTAAGTATAAAAAAGAAGAAATCGTTGCTTTTCATTTGCATAATAATCCTTTTTATGCCGAATTAGTTGGTTCAATAAATGCCAATAACTGGGATGATTTACCGATTTTAAATAAACAAAATTTACAAATACCTCTTTCAGCGCGACTTTCAAAAGGATACAATACTAAAAACATTTATTGCAACAAAACATCGGGATCAAGCGGAACTCCTTTTGTTTTTGCAAAAGATAAATATTGTCACGCTTTAACTTGGGCTTCAAACAGTATGCGTTTTGGTTGGTACGGAATCGATTTTAATACTTCATATCAAGCTCGTTTTTATGGTATTCCGATGGATTTTATTGGAAATAAAAAAGAACGGTTTAAAGACTTTTTAAGTAACCGCTTACGTTTTCCTGTATTTAATTTGTCTGATGCTGTTTTAGAAAAGTTTTTACAGAAATTCAGAACCAAAAAATTCGATTACCTCAATGGTTATACAACTTCAATTGTTGTATTTGCTAAGTTTTTAGAAAAAAGAGATATCGTTTTAAAAGTTATCTGTCCCTCATTAAAAGCTTGTTTTGTCACTTCCGAAATGCTTTTTGAGTCTGATAAAAAGTGCTTAGAAAAACAATTGGGTATTCCAATTATTAATGAATACGGAGCATCTGAACTTGATTTAATAGCTTTCGAAAACCCAAAAGGCGAATGGCAAATTAATTCAGAAACTCTTTTTGTAGAAATTTTAAATGAAGATAATCAGCCTGTGCCTAATGGAACTGAAGGTAGAATTGTAATTACATCGCTATTCAACAAAGCACATCCGTTTATTCGATACGACGTTGGTGATATTGGAGTTCTCGATAAAAAAAGCACTTTACAAAAACCAATTCTTAAAAAGCTTATTGGAAGAACAAATGATGTCGCAATTTTACCAAGTGGTAAAAAATCGCCTGGTTTAACGTTTTATTACATAACTAAAAGTATAATTGAAGACGATGGAAATGTAAAAGAATTTGTCATCAAACAGACCTTATTAGATACTTTTGAAATTGAATATGTAAGTGAAAAAGAACTAGATAGTAAACAAATACAAAATATTGAAAAAGCAATTTCTTTATATTTAGAGCCTAACTTAAACTTTCTATTCATTAGAAAAAATAATCTGGAACGAACCAATCGTGGAAAATTAAAACAGTTCAAATCATTTTATATTATAAGTAAAATCTTATATTTGTTTTTTAATTAAAAACTTATGTCAGATCAATCCATACTCTCAGAAGAAACTATTTCAAACAAAATATACTTGATTCGCAATCAAAAAATAATGCTAGATCGTGATTTGGCGCTACTTTATGGTATCGAAACTAAGGCTTTAAAACAAGCAGTAAAAAGGAATATCTCAAGATTTCCAGATGACTTCATGTTTGAACTTACCAAAATAGAGTTTGAGAATTGGAGGTCACAATTTGTGACCTCCAATTCTGATAAGATGGGTTTACGCCATAGCCCAATGGCATTTACAGAACATGGTGTTCTTATGCTGTCAAGCGTCCTCAAAAGTGATAAAGCAATTCAGACAAACATTCAAATCATGCGTATTTTCACCAAAGTGCGACAAATGCTTTTGGATACTACAGAAATTAAGATAGATATACTTCAAATACAAAAAAAGTTAGAAAATCATGATAAAAATATCGAATTGGTTTTTTCCTATTTGGATGAATTAACTGAGAAAAAAGAAACTGATACGGAAAGAATAAAAATTGGGTACAAAAAATAAACTCTTAATGATTTAAATTCTGAATTGTAACTAAAAGATTATTTGGATTTTATATAACGAGGTTTAACAGCCAATTGTGTAAATAAAAATCGAGTCATCAATAAAATAGAAAACACAAGATTATAACCATGAAATTCTCTGTAAACACAGAAGTTGTGCCTAATTAATTTAAATTTTGACGATGACATAGAATCTTTTCTAATTCTATAGAAGGCTAAAGATTCAGGAATAGGTTTTGTTGTTTTGACTTGCTTTAAAATCGTAAGCCACAGTCGCCAATCTTGTCTTTTTTGAGTGGCTTCAATTTTAATTTTTCCAAAAAAATCTGTATCGTAGATTGCAGTTAAATTACCCACATAATTACAATAAAATAGTTGATTGTAGTTTAAATTTAATGGTGCTTCTACCCTTCTATTAAGGTTATTTCCTTCTTCGTCTATACAATCATAAAAACTAAAGGTAAAGGGTAATTGATGTGTTTTAAGAAATCCTATTTGCTTTTCTAATTTTAAAGAACTCCATAAATCATCAGCGTCAAGAAATGCTATGTATCTTCCACTTGCATTATGCAAAGCCACATTTCTAGCAAAACCATTGCCTGAATTTTTATCTAATTGATTAATTTTTATACGATTATCGTTTTCAGAAAACTGTGTAATAATAGCAAATGTATTATCAGTCGAAGCATCATCAACCAAAATAATTTCCCAATTCCGATAAGTCTGATTCTGCACAGACTCAATTGCTTCACCAATGAATTTTTCACAATTATAGGTCGGAATTATAATAGAAACTAAATCCATTAATATGCTTTTTCGTCGCCTTTTAGCGTATTACTGATTGTATCAAAAATGATTTTTATATCTAGTAAAATAGACCAGTTTTCCATATAAAAAATATCATATTTAACTCGGTTAATAATATCTTTATCGGATTCTACTTCACCACGAAAACCACTCGTTTGTGCTAATCCTGTAATACCAGGTTTAACAAAATGCCGTACCATAAATTTGTTAATTTTAAGCGCATAAACCTCTGTTACGCTTAACATATGAGGTCTAGGTCCAACAACCGACATATTCCCCATTAAAACGTTGAAAAACTGAGGTAATTCATCAATACTGGTCTTACGGATAAACTTACCAATTTTAGTGATTCTTTCATCGTTTTTGGAAGCCAAATTTAAATGTGCTTCATCATTTAGTCTCATGGAGCGAAACTTATAACAATAGAACACTTTATTATTCAATCCGTTTCTCTTTTGTTTGAAAAAAATAGGCCCTTTTGTTTCCGATTTTATCAAAATCCCTATGATTGGTGTTAGCCATGAAAGTATTCCAACTATGACCATCGTAGAGAAAATTATATCAAAAACACGTTTGACAACTTTATTAAAATTTTCATCTAAACGAATATTTCTTAACTTAAGAACTGGAATATAATCATAATATTCGAACATAAAATTTCTAAAAAACACTTGTTTATCGTCAGGAATAAATTTTATAGTCTTCAAATTATTATCAGCAAAATGAATAAGATCACTCATTTGCTGTTGTGATAAATCAACCATAGAGCAATACATTTCGTCAATTTTATTTAGTAAAACAAAATCTAGCATTTGATCGATTTGACATTCTTTATCACTGTCGATATCAAATACATGTATCAGCTTATAACCATAATCTAAATTATCAGTAAAAAAATTATATAGTGGAGCAACACTCTCACTATTCCCTAATAAAACTACTCTTCTAGAGTTGCCTCCATATAGTACTCTAAATCTTTTTAAGAAAAAATAAATAGAAAATTTAATCGTTAATATCACCAAAAATGATAAACTATTAAATATAATTATTGCCGGTAAACTTATCCTTTTTGAATAGAAAAAAACCAATGCAAAAACGACTAAACTAAATAATATATATTGCTTAAGCGCACAGTTTAAAATAGCTATTACTTTGGTATATCGATATACCTCATAAAAGCCTAAATATGCAGCAATATACACCCAAGAAAAACTCAGTATTATAGGAAATAGTATATTGTTAACAGGAAAATCAATTATATAAACCGCAAATACATTGATGATAATTAAATCTATCAAATAGGAGAAAGGCCGAATATATCCTGAATATCTTCCTGTTTTTGTTCGCATCTACCTTATATAATTAGAAAAATCTTTATGTTCTTCTTTCGAGAGCTCCTCTTTAGAAAGAGACTTAAAATAATCGTACGTTATTTTCATTCCTTCTGCACGATTAACTTTTGCTTCCCAGCCAAGCAATTCTTTTGCTTTTGTAGTGTCTGGTTGGCGCTGTAATGGATCATTAATCGGTAATGGATGATAAACTACTTTTTGATTTGTTCCTGTAAGTTTTATAATTTCTTCAGCAAAATCTTTAATAGTAATTTCATCTGGATTACCAATATTAACAGGATAAACATAATCTGAATGCAACAATCTGAAGATTCCTTCTACTTGGTCATCAACGTAACAAAATGAGCGGGTTTGCATTCCATCTCCAAAAATAGTTAAATCCTCTCCTCGAAGTGCCTGACCTATAAAAGCAGGAATTACACGACCATCATTCAATCGCATTCTCGGACCATATGTATTAAAAATACGTACTATTCTAGTTTCTACACCGTGAAAAGTATGATATGCCATTGTTATAGATTCTTGAAAACGTTTTGCTTCATCATAAACTCCACGTGGTCCAATAGTATTTACATTTCCATAATATTCTTCTGTTTGTGGGTGTACCAAAGGATCGCCATAAACTTCAGATGTTGAAGCTATTAGAATTCTTGCTTGTTTTACGCGTGCTAAACCTAATAAATTATGAGTCCCCAATGATCCAACTTTTAATGTTTGAATCGGAATTTTTAAATAATCAATTGGACTTGCTGGTGAAGCAAAATGCAAAATATAATCTAATTCTCCTGGAACATGCACAAACTTGGTGATATCATGATGATAAAACTCAAAATTCTCTAGTTTAAATAAATGTTCTAAATTTTTTAGATCTCCTGTAATCAGATTATCCATTCCTATAACATAGTAACCTTCCTTTATAAAACGGTCACAAAGATGTGATCCTAAAAATCCTGCGGCTCCTGTAATAAGTATTCTTTTCATTGTGCTTTTTCTATGTGATAAATGTAAAAAATTATATAAATCACATTGTTTAAAAATTATAATCTGTTTTTTTTTTTGTGTGCTCTCATTAATCATAAACTTGAATTATGATTAATGAGAGTGTTTTTTGTGTTTTTATTTTACATTAAAAATCTGTTCTAGAATTTTAATTGTAATCAAATAAGTTGGCTTTACCCCTGTTGTTCCTAATCCACCTGAAGCTAATGTACTTCCTGTTTCTAAAGGGTTATCTGAGGCGTAATAAGCGTATCTTACTTTTATATCATGCGGTACACTTTTTCTAATTTTTGAAGCCGATTGAATTGCTTTTTGGTAATAAGAGCCTTCCATTTCAAGCCCAATAACTCCCCAAGTAGATTCATGGAAGAATTTTAATAGATCACGGTTCTGTAATGAAGTTCCTAATACGGTAACCATTGCTCCTTCAAAAACTGCAATATCATTACCTTCAAACATTGCTCCTGTTAATTCATTTTCGAAATAGTAATTATCAGCAGTTCCTTCATTTATATGAGCTGTTGGAATCATGATATCTCCTTTACCTCCTTCAAGAATTCCCGCTTTACCCATAATCGAAACCGATTTTACGTTAAGCAGTGTTTCTTTTTTGAATGGTTTTAGTAACTCATCGATGGTTTCATAAGCTTGCTCACCAAACGCATAATCCATAACAATAATTACGGGTTTCTTTGCGTCTAAATCAGCCTTAGGAAATGCCGTTTTAGCCCAATCAATCTTAGCTGTATCAAAAATTTGAACATCAATGTTGGTACCTGAAGCATCTGGTAACGATATCATTCCGTTTTTCAATGCAAGTGCTTCAACGTCTTTACGTATTGTTGCTCCTGATTTACTTAACTCTTCATAAATAAAGAAATCAGATTTGTCTTTGAACTTAGTTTTCAACAAAGGTGTTGCAAAGATAGAATTCATCACACTGTGCATATTAGCACTTATTACGTGAATAGGGCGATCTAAAAGCGAATTTGCCTTTAAAACCTCCTTGATATTCGTTGCCCAAATTTCTCCATGAATATGATGTCCTAAACGCTCTCGTAAAATAGGACTAAATGTAATTGTACGTTTATTATTTTCAACAACTTCTTCAATTGCTAGTTTACCTAACCAATAAATAACATGTAAAAATCTGTCTGGTTCGGCATCTGAACCGAAAGCATCATAAATATTAAGAACTTCTTCAAATGTTCTTCCTAAGATGTTTGCAACATGTGAAATTGCCTTTTCTTTCTCTATAAGTGGTAATTTTTTTGTTTGCATTACTGCTAACTCCAATTTTAACCAATCACGCGAAACTTCGCCTCCATCATCTAATAAAACTCTGTTTCTAATTTTGTGAGATTCGATGAAAATAAAAGTCAAGTGAGTCAAAATATCATAGATATCTGAACGTCCTCGTGTAATTTCAACATTCATTTGTTCCTCATCTATTCTGTAACAATTTCTTCTTCTTTTTGGAGGAACAATTGCTTGAAAATGTGATTTAGAATAGCCTTCGTCTGAAGTAAGATTTATATAACGGCATTCTTCAATTCCTATCGGAAGTCTTTCTATAACATATAAAAGTCCGTTAAGTTCTACTTTCTCATCGGCAATATTACCGTAAATCTCTGGTCGTAAAGCTAATAAAGCTTCACGTAATGTATCGCCCGAAATTCCCATTGGTTTATAAAAACCTCTGTTAAACAAGTGGCGCATTGTAATGTACATTTTTTCAATAGCTGCTGATGATTCTTGTGCTCTTGATCTCGAAATGTTTTTTGATTCTTTCATTCTAATTATATTTTTTAAACTTTTACGTTTTATTGTTTTTTTAATGCGTCTGCAATATCTCTGTTATTAGACAGTCGCGGAATTTTATTTTGTCCACCTAATTTTCCTTGTGATTTCATATAATCCTGAAAACCATTTTTGGCAACTTTAGTAATTACTACCTTTTGTAAAATATTTCCAGTAATTAAATCATCGTAATAAATGTTTTGCTTTCGCATTGCATTATCTATAGCTTCTGCGAAAGTTACTATATTTTCTGGTTCATTTTCAAATTCTATAAGCCATTCATGATAAGGTAATCCTTCTGTTGGATTAATTTGTGGCGCTACGGTAAACTCATTAATTCGAACGTCGGTATTTTCCATAGCTGCTTTCATAGCATTTTCGACCTCATTACCAATAACATGCTCTCCAAATGCCGAAATATAATGTTTAATCCTACCTGAAACAATCACACGATGCGGATATAATGAAGTAAACTTTACCGTATCTCCAATGTTATAACCCCAAAGTCCAGCGTTAGTAGAAATAATCAAAACATAATTCACACCTAATTCTACTTCACCAATTGTTAATCGTTGTGGATTGTCATTAAAAAACTCCTCTGTTTTTATAAACTCATAAAAAATTCCAGAATTCAATAACAAAAGCATTCCTTTCTCTTTTTGAGAGTCTTGATAAGCAAAGAAACCTTCCGAAGCAGGAAACAGCTCAATGCTATCCACTTTTCTGCCTATTAAATTCTCAAACTTAGCTCGATAAGGTTCATAATTAACTCCACCGTAAATAAAAAGATTGAAGTTTTTGAATAAATCACCCACCTTCTTTCCACTTCTTTCTTCTAATCTTTCAAAATACATTTGTACCCAAGACGGAATCCCAGAAATAATAGTCATGTTCTTGTCTATCGTTTCATCTACAATAGCATTAATTTTAGTTTCCCAATCCTCAATACAATTGGTTTCCCAAGATGGCATGCGGTTCTTTTGAAGATATTTAGGTACAAAATGAGCAGCAATTCCAGACAATCTTCCAAGTTTAATTCCGTTTTTTTCGACCAATTCAGGACTTCCTTGCAAGAAAATCATTTTACCATCTACAAAATCTGTTTTTCCAGTCTCGTGTATATAATGTAAAATTGCATTTCTAGAAGCTTCAATATGATACGGCATTGATTCTTTGGTAAGCGGAATATATTTTGCTCCAGACGTTGTTCCTGATGTTTTAGCAAAATAAAGCGGTTTTCCTTTCCAAAGGATGTCGCTCTCGCCTAATTGTACTTTAGCTATATAAGATTTTAAATCTTCATAATCTCTTACAGGTACTTGCTTTTTAAAATCTTCAAACGTTTTTATTCTATCAAAATGATGGTCTTTTCCAAACTCAGTATGTTTTGCAGCTTTTATTAAATTCTTAAAAACTTTCTGTTGAGTTTCAACAGGTTTTTTGGCCCAAGACTGCGTTTTATTATAAATTTTGCTTGCAAATATTTTTGCAGCGACTGATTTTATTGACATTATCTACTTTTGTTTTTTATCACTTTTATTCTTTTTTATAGAATTAGTGTTTACTTTTTTATCTTCTTTAGCCACTTCTTCGCGTAATTGTAATTCTTCTTTAGAAGGTGCTAAATTTATTTCTTCTCCTTTTTCATCAACACTAGCCATAATAGAATCTTTATTAAATTTAGCATATTCTAATTGACCTGTTAGCACTTTTTGAATGGATTTAATATAAGCTTCATTTTTCTTTAATGCTACCGTTAATGAATCAGATTTTAAAGCCAATTCTGTTGCATTTTTTTTCAATTCAGTCGATGAATATCCCGGAATAAACTCGCGTAATGGTGTAAAAGCAATTATAAATGTGGTAATTAATATCAAAAAAATAGCACCTAATGTTGCAACTACAAAAACATTCATAAGATTTAACTTTAAAGAAAAAATCTCTTCAAAGGTATTCTCATTCAAAATAACTAACCTGTTTTTGACAAATAATCTGTTTCTGAATTTAATTCGTTTTAATCTTTTTTCGGTCATTGTGGTACTTTAATTGACAAATATAATAATTTATAGTATTGATAAAACGGTCAAAACAGAATACGACAGCCTTAAAAATAGCATTTTATATAATATTTAACGTGGCTAGAAAAAAATATTTTATAATAAAACTAATTCTTATTAACTAATTCTGTATACCTTTGCCTTTATTATATACAAATTTGCTCCGGCAATTAATTATTCAATCATGGGAAGATTAGGTGTTACAGAAATCCTTGTTATATTAGCAGTTGTTTTATTACTTTTTGGAGGTAAAAAAATTCCAGAATTAATGAAAGGTTTAGGTAGTGGAATTAAAGAATTCAAAAACGCTGCTAAAGACAATGATCAGCCTGCTGATAAGAAAGAAAAAGAAGAAGATAAACCAGCTTAATTTATTTAATAAATTATATAGGTTGTATAAATTCCAAATCCCAATAAAATATTATTGGGATTTGGAATTTCTTGTTTTATAATATCATCGTTAACTGAATACGCTTTCTGTCCTCATCAACTTCAGTTACTTTTACATCAACATGTTGGTGCAATTTTACCACTTCGTTTACATCGCTTACAAAACCAGCTTTAAGTTGCGAAATGTGAACCAAACCGCTTTCTTTTACACCAATGTCAACAAAACAACCAAAGTTGGTGATGTTATTAACAATACCTGGTAATATCATTCCGGTTTTGACATCTTTTATGCTTTTTACATTCGGATCAAATTCAAAAACCTTAGCTGATTTTCTTGGATCTAGACCTGGTTTTTCTAACTCTTTAATGATATCTTTCAATGTTAATAACCCAATTTCTGGCGTAATATAATTCTCTGGTTTTATTAAAGCAGTGTGTTCTTTATTGGCAATAAGATCATTAACCGTTAGTTTTAAATCTTTAGCCATCTTTTCAACAATTCCATAAGCTTCTGGATGCACAGCCGAATTATCCAACGGATTTTTAGCATTCGTAATTCTAATAAAAGCTGCTCCTTGCTGATATGCTTTTTCGCCTAAACGAGGCACTTTTTTTAACTGTTTACGATCTTCAAATGGTCCATTCTCAGAACGATATTGAACGATATTTTCAGCAAGCTTCTCTCCTATTCCACTCACATAACTTAGTAAATGTTTACTGGCCGTATTAATATTAATACCTACCGAGTTTACGCAACGAATTACTGTATTATCCAACTCTTCTTTTAATTTTGACTGATCTACATCATGTTGATATTGTCCAACTCCAATTGCTTTTGGATCAATTTTTACCAATTCGGCCAACGGATCAGAAAGTCGTCTTCCTATAGAAACTGAACCTCTTACAGTAACATCATAACTTGGGAATTCTTCGCGAGCAATTTTGGATGCCGAATATACCGACGCTCCAGCCTCAGAAACAATAAAAACCTGAACTGGTTTGTCAAACGCGATTTTTTTAATGAAAAATTCCGTTTCTCTAGATGCAGTTCCGTTTCCAATCGAAATAGCATCAATTTTATAAGAGTTTACCATCGAGCGGATTTTTTTCATTGCCATAGCATCTTCATGTTGTGGCGCATGTGGATAAATCGTTTCATTGTACAATAAATCACCTTTCTCATCTAGACAAACTACTTTACAACCACTTCTAAATCCTGGGTCAATTGCTAGAATACGCTTTTCTCCCAATGGCGGTGCCAATAACAACTGTCCTAGGTTGTTTGCAAAAACCTGAATAGAATTGGCATCAGCTTTGGCTTTAGCTTCCTGAAGCGTTTCGTTTCCAATAGCAGGATTCAACAACCGTTTATAACTATCTTCAATTGCTAATTGTATATGTGGCGTCGTATTATTTTGTCCTTTGATTACCAGTTCATCAATAACATCATACGCTTCATCAATATCGACTTCCACTTTCATTTTTACAAATCCTTCATTTTCAGCACGAAGCATAGCTAATAACCGGTGCGAAGGTGCTTTCGTCAATGGCTCTGACCAATCAAAATATTGATTGAATTTTTGCGCATTTTCATCGTCTTTTTTTGTTTTTACAACCTTAGTTGCAATAGTCGATTTGCGTTGGTATAACCTACGTAATTGCTTACGAACATAGATATTTTCATTAATCCATTCTGCAATGATATCACGAGCTCCTTGTAATGCAGCCTCTTCATTAATAACATTGTCATTAATATATCGTGTCGAAATGAAATCAACATCATCATTACCTTGCGACATTATAATTTTTGCCAAAGGCTCTAAACCATTCTCACGTGCTACATCGGCTTTGGTTTTCTTTTTCTTTTTAAAAGGAAGATAAAAATCCTCTATCTCTTGTAAATCAAAACTTTGTTCGATTTTTTGTTTTAATTCTGGTGAAAGTAGTTTTTGTTCTTCTATCGATTTTAGAACAGCTTCTTTACGTTTTATAATAACTTCATATTCCTTTTGAAGTTTTGCAATTTGCTCAATTACAACTTCATCAAGATTTCCTGTTGTATCTTTTCGGTATCTTGAAATAAACGGAATTGTACAATCTTCATCTAATAATTTAACTGTGTTCTGAATGTTAATCGGTGCTGTTTGAACAGACTTGGTAATAAATTGAATATTAGTCATATTTTTATGAAATAATTTCTTAATAATAAATTAGTGTAATTTACGTATTAAAATTTAATAGAAAACTAATTAATAATTTTGCTAAAATAATATCTTTGTTTTTAATTTTAAGCTAATGAAAGTTTTATTACCCTATTTTTTTGTTGTAAATACAATTGCTTTTTTAGTAGCCGGATACGATAAATATTTAGCTGTTAAACATAAACGCAGAATTCCAGAAAACACATTGTTTACATTGACAGCCCTTGGAGGTGGTATAGGAATGTTAGTTGCCATGCTCTTGTTTAAACATAAAACAAGTAAACCTTCTTTTATGATAAAATTCTCAGCTATTATATTCCTTCAGATTATAATAGCTGTCCTTGTATTTATGTACAATTATGATACTGAAAAAGCGATTTGGTTTATGGTAAGTTCTAAATAAATAAAAGTATAATTTCATTGTTAATAACTCTACAAATACTTGTTTATCAGATAATTAAAATCAACATTTATTAATATGGTTTTAATATTTTTGTGAGATTCACATTTACGATGCTACATTTAAGAGACAAAAAAGCTAAGTTATCTTTTGCGATAGGATATACTGGTATTGAAAGCTAATGATTGAATTATACTTATCTCCAAAAAGTATTCTTTTGAGCATATATTCTATTAAATAAATAAAAGTATAATTTCATTGTTAATAACTCTATAAATAGTTGTTTATCAGATAATTAAAATCAACATTTATTAATATGGTTTTAATATTTTTGTGAGATTCACATTTACGATGCTAAATTTAAGAGACAAAAAAGCTAAGTTATCTTTTGCGATAGGATATACTGGTATTGAAAGCTAATGATTGAATTATAGTTACCTTCAATAAAGTATATTTTAGCATATATTCTATTAAATAATAATAGTATGATTTCATTGTTAACAACTCTACAAATACTTATTTATCAGTTAATTAAAATCAAAATTTATTAATATTCTTTTGGTATTTATGCGAGATTCAAAATTACGATGTTCTATTTAATACTCAAAAAGCTAAGTAAACTTTTGCGATAGAATATACTGGTATTGAAATCTAATGATAGAATTATACTTATCTCAAAGAAAGTACTCTTTTGAGTAAATAATCTATTAATAAATAACACCGTATTTTCATTGTTAACAACTATGTAAACACTTATTTATCAAGTAATTATTTTAAAAATTAAGCCAGATGAATTATAAAAATCCGTCTGGCTTATAAATTATATAAGGTGCGAAGCACCCCGTTTTTTAAAATATTATTGACAAGCAATCTTATTTACTCTATTTTGGTGTCTACCACCTTCAAATTCGGTACTTAAAAATGCTTCAACCATCTCTACAGCTTGTGGAATCGATGTAAAACGTGCTGGAATACTAATAATGTTAGCATCATTATGTAAACGAGTTAAAACAGCAATTTCTTTAGTCCAACATAATCCAGCTCTCACTTTCGGATGTTTATTAACAGTCATTGCGATACCGTTACCGCTTCCACAGATTACAATTCCAAAATCTGCCTTACCTTCAGTAATATCAGTAGCAACTGGATGACCAAAATCGGGATAATCTACAGAATCCTCAGAATCAGTACCGTAATTGGTTACTTCATATCCTTTTGCTTTAAGCATAGTAACAATTGCCTTTTTATATTCAGGTCCAGCGTGGTCATTTCCTATTGAAATTTTCATTTTTAAGTTATATTAAGTTGTGTAGTGCAAATTTAACCAAAGAATTTTAGATATACTTTACTAACATTTGTTTATTTGTACTACAGTAAAGTGTTATTCTAATTTTGTTTTTAAAGCATCAAAAGCTAACTGAAATGTAACTCCCATTTTAACAGAACATTACAGAGTTATTAACGTTTTATAGATAACTTAAACAGTTGGTAATCAGTTATAATAATTTAATGATATTGTTAATTTTTTAAATTGTTAATAGCGAAACGCAATTGCTTGATATTCAGTTAACTTTAATTTAACAACTTTTGTTAATAAGTATAGAAAGAAAATTAGAAGTTTTTTTTGGTTGTATCAATAAAAAACCTAATCCAAAACTGGAACTTAATAACCTAATAAAGTTTGGAGAATTTTTAGAAAAGTTATCAATACCAAAAAGTACATTTTCAACAAAAATCAATATATGAAGTTATCTACAAAATGAATTCATTTTAGGTTGTTAACCAATGTTAATTAAAATACAAAAAGTCTTAGTAACTAATCCTTTAACAAAATATAACTATGTTGATAACTCCATATAACTAAGACAAACTTCATTTCAATACATTTAAAAATATATTTATATGACATATTAACACACTATAATAACAACCAAAAATTAATTAAATTTAAATTTTTTCTTTTGTATTATATAATATATGTTGACAACTATTAAAATTGAAAAAGAAAAAAATGAATTGGAAGATTGAATTGGAAGATTGAATTGGAAGATTGAATTGGATTGAAAAAAAATTAAACGATTGAAAGTGGACTATTGAGATTGTCAAGAATTTCTTGAACTCTTTCGAAATCCTCTGGATGAACGTTAAGTTTGATTCCGCCCAAAGCAGCTGAATAAAAAGGAACAACCGAGAGGGTCATTTCGTTTTCTAGATAATAGGGAATTTCTTCTTGTTCCAATAAATGTTTTAGAACAACTGTTTCATGCAGATAATTGAAAATAGCAATTGTTTTAAAGCTTTGCATAGAGGTCTTTTTGTAAAGATACGAAATGAGCATTACTAAAGATTTATCGTTAGCATTTATTTGAATAGGTTAATTGAAAATAACCATTGAAAATCAGTACCTTTTTTACTTTTTAAAGTTATATTTTTAATAAAGTGGAGCCTAAAAAGTAATATTTGGTATCTTCTTTGTAATTTTAAACCTTATAAGAAAAGATATATGAGTAAGAAAATTAGAAAACCGATAAAAAATGAGAAAGATTTCTCAAGTAAGATTATAAAAATTTTATCGCAACATGCTAATAAACCATTTAATTACAAACAAATAGGAGCGAAGTTAGAATTAGACGATACTAAAAGTCGCAATCAAATTATAAAAGATTTAAAGATTCTTGCTTCTCAAAATAAGATTGTTGAATCAGAACCAGGTAAATATTTAATCAAAGCAGTTAGTCAGGATTATTACGAAGGTACGATAGATATGACAAGTCGTAAAACGGCTTATTTTATTTGTCCAGACTTTGCAGAGGATGTATTTATTCCGACCAATAATTTAAATCGTGCCCTTGATAAAGATAAAGTTAAGGTTTACGTTTATAACAGAAGAAAAGGGAAACGTCCTGAAGGAGAAGTAATTGAAGTGATAGAAAGAAATAAAACTGACTTTGTTGGAGTTATTGACATTCAGAATAATTTTGCTTTTGTTTCTACAGCAAATCCTAAAATGTATACTGATATTTTTATTCCAAAGGATAAAGTAGGAGAAGCACAAAATGGTGATGTTGTTTTAGTTACGATAGAAGATTGGCCTAAAAGAGCAGATAGTCCTTTTGGTTCAGTAGTAAAAGTTTTAGGAAAACCAGGAGAACATGATACTGAAATTCATGCTATTTTGGCTGAATATGGTTTACCATCAGATTTCCCAGTAGAAGTAGAGGTATATGCTCAAAAGATAGATACTTCGATTCAAGAAAGTGAAATTGCTAAGCGTCGTGATATGCGAGATACGCTTACGTTTACAATAGATCCAAAAGATGCTAAAGATTTTGATGATGCCCTGTCTTTCAAAAAATTAGAAAATGGAAACTACGAAATTGGAATTCACATTGCCGATGTTTCTTATTATCTTCAAGAAGGAACAATTTTAGATGATGAAGCATATCAACGAGCAACATCGGTATACTTGGTCGATAGAGTGGTTCCAATGCTTCCAGAAGTGTTATCTAACTTTGCATGTTCATTACGACCTAATGAAGAAAAATATACGTTCTCGGCTGTTTTTGAAGTAGCAGAAAATGCACAAGTTATTAACCAATGGTTTGGTAGAACAGTAATATATTCAGATCAACGATTTGCTTACGAAGAAGCGCAGTACATAATTGAAACAAAAGACAATACAATTCCTGCTGCAACTTCAATTACTGGAAGTTCTTATGTTGTTTCTGATGAAATAACTAATGCAACTTTAAAACTAGATGAATTAGCTAAGATTTTAAGAAAGAAAAGAATGGCAAATGGAGCTATTTCTTTTGATAAAGTAGAAGTTAAATTTGATTTAAATGCTGAAGGTGAACCAGAAGGTGTGTATTTCAAAGTTTCTAAAGATGCCAATCATTTAATTGAAGAATTTATGCTTTTGGCAAATAGAAAAGTTGCTGAATACATTGGTAAACAAAAGAAAACGTTTGTTTATAGAATACATGATGAGCCAAATGAAGATAAATTAATTGCAATGCAATCTGTAATTGCTAAGTTTGGTTATAAGATAGATTTCCGAAATAAAGGAGATATATCTAAATCATTAAACGCTTTAATGGAAGAAGTTAATGGTAAAAAAGAACAAAACTTAATTGATACTCTTGCAATTAGAAGTATGAGTAAAGCCAAATATTCGACTGATAACATTGGACATTATGGTTTAGCTTTTGATTATTATAGCCATTTTACTTCACCAATTCGTCGTTATCCTGATGTTATGGTGCACCGATTATTGCAATATTATCTAGACGGAGGAAAATCTGTAGATGAAGAAACATACGAAACAAAGTGTTTGCATTGTTCGAATATGGAAGGTTTAGCTACTAATGCAGAACGTGATAGTATTAAATACATGCAAGTTAAATACATGCAGGATCATAAAGATGAAGAATTCTTGGGAGTTATTTCAGGAGTAACTGAATGGGGAATTTATGTTGAAATTGTGTCTAATAAATGTGAAGGAATGGTAAGAATCAGAGAGATAAAAGATGATTATTACACTTTTGATGAAAAACAATATGCATTAGTTGGTGCAACTTCAGATAAGATATTACAATTAGGCGATGAGATTTACGTTAAAGTAAAAAATGCCGATTTAGTTAAAAAGCAATTGGATTTTCATTTTTTAAGAAGAGCAGAATAAGTAGAAAAATTTAAAAAAGAAAAACATGAAAAAGTTATTAATAGGAGTTGCAATTTTATTTGTACAAGCTTCATTTGGTCAAGTAACAAAGAATTTAGGAGATTTTGATAAAGTTAAAGTATTCGATAAATTGAGTATTACACTAATTCATTCTTCAGAAAATAAGATAGTTATAAAAGGAAGTAGAGAAAGTGAAGTAGAAGTTGTTAATAAAAACGGCGAATTAAAACTAAGAATGCCTTTTCCAAAACTATTATCTGGAGATGATATTTCGATACAGTTATATTACAAACACATTGAAAATATTGATGTTAGCGAAGGAAGTATTGTTTCAAGTAAAGACAAAATTAAGCAAACATCAATTGATTTAAATTCTAAAGAAGGAGGAGAGATTAATGTAATTTTGGATGTGGATAACGCAAAAGTTAGAGCAGTTTCTGGTGGAACAATAAAAGTATCTGGTGAAGCAAAAACTCAAATTGCAAGTTTAGGGTCAGGCGGAATTCTTAAAGCTAAGGATTTGCAGACCTCACAAACTACAATAAGCGTTTCTGCGGGAGGAAATGCTGAAATCTATGCTACTACCTTAGTTGATGCAAAAGTAAGCGCTGGAGGCTATATTTACATCTATGGTAAACCGAAACAAATTAATCAAAAAACTGTTTTAGGCGGTAGGATTGAAGAAAAAGAATAAAACCAAATTGTATTTTAATGATAAATGATATTATAGCAGGGATTCCATGGGGAGTATTTTTAAGCTTTATGGTAGGCCCAGTATTTTTTATATTACTAGAAACTAGTATTACAAAGGGATTTAGAGCCGCATTGGTTTTTGATCTTGGTGTAATTCTAGGAGATATTTTCTTTATAGCAATTGCTTATTTAGGAAGTTATAGATTAATTAAAAGTTTACAAGATAAACCAGCCCTTTTTATTTTTGGAGGTATAATCATGTTGGCTTACGGGATTATTTCGTTTCTTCAGCTTAAGAAAGAGGAGCGAATAAACCTAGAAGAAATAGATCGTGATATCATAAAAAGAAATTATGGAAGTCTTTTTGTAAAAGGCTTTTTCTTAAATGTTATTAATATTGGAGTATTAGGCTTTTGGGTTGCTATAATTATTTCTATTGGACCAAAATTAGAAATGCAAACATCTAGAATGATGACATTTTTTGTAACAGTTGTATTAACTTATTTAATAATTGACTGTATAAAAATCCTTTTAGCAAAGCAATTAAAATCTAAAATGACACCGTCTAACATTCTTAAAATTAAAAAAGGAATTAGTGTAGTTTTAATGGTTTTCGGATTTGTTTTAATAGTTCAAGGATGGTTTCCAAAAGAAAAAGAAATGGTAAAACATGCTTTCGAAAAGATAGAAAAGTAGTTGTTAATAACTTCAAAATACAAATTTAACCTCTCATTACGAGAGGTTTTTTTATGTTTTAAGTGTGATTTTTGAATTTTTTTTAATCACAATCTTGTCTATCAGAGGAACGAAAACCCGAGCGAATAGACGAAGTAATCTCACCTAGTAGCTAACACATAACAGTTTTTTTTAGCATCCTACGTCACCACAATCATGTCTTTCTGAGGAACGAAGAATCTCCACAAAAAACTAACACAAAGTATTTCTAGATTGTCGAGCTACTTGATGAGATTCTTCGTTCCTTAGAAAGACAAGATTGCGACTAAAAGTTTTCAGTCTCAGCTTTGAGTTTCCAATCTTGTTATTTCGAATCTGTTCAATTTGATATTTATTGCGAAAAAATTAAGCATAAAAAAAACCTCCAAATTTCTTTGAAGGTTTTTGAGGCATCGTCCGGATTCGAACCGGAGTAGGAGCTTTTGCAGAGCCCAGCCTAGCCGCTCGGCCACGACGCCGTTAATTGAACGGATGGCAAAAGTAACTATAATCTTTAAATTTTAAAAACTTAAAGCCAACTATTTTTTAAATTTTTGAAAGAAAAATAATTTAGTATGAAGTTATATTTATCTTTTATCTTTTAATTTAATTGTAACCGACTCAACATCACCACCAATAGGAGGGTTGATTTTAGAAACTTCCACTATTGATTTTGTTATCATTGGAATCTCATCAAGTACCCTTTTATTGATTCTTTTTGCCACATGTTCCAATAATTTGGATCTTATAGCCATTTCTTCGGTAACAATTTTGTTTAAATGTACATAATCTACAGTATCCAAAAGATCATCAGATGCTGCAGATTTTCTTAAATTGGCATGAATCTCTAAATTCACTTCATATTCAGATCCTATTTTTCCTTCTTCGATTAAACATCCGTGGTAAGAAAATGTACGGATATTTTTTAGTTTAATAATTCCCATTTTTATTTTAATTTTTTGTTCTAAGTTTCAGATTTACTGAGAAGTTTATAAAGAAAACTGTAAACTGTAAACCGAAAACTGTAAACTTTTTTATCTTTGCTAAAATTACTATAAATAATGGCATCAGAAGAAAAATCACTCAATTTTATTGAACAAATCATAGAAGAAGATTTAAAATCAGGGTTATCAAAAGATAAGCTTCATTTTCGTTTTCCACCAGAACCAAATGGTTATTTACATATTGGTCATGCAAGTTCTATTGCTTTAAATTTTGGATTAGGACTTGATTATCAATCGCCTGTGAATTTACGTTTTGATGATACAAATCCAGAAAAAGAGGAACAAGAATTTGTAGATGCAATTAAAAAAGATGTTGAATGGTTAGGTTATACTTGGTCAGAAGAACGTTATGCATCCGATTATTTTCAGCAATTATATGATTGGGCAGTTTTATTAATTAAAAAAGATAAAGCTTACGTTGATAGTCAATCTTCTGAAGATATGGCTATTCAAAAAGGAACTCCATCAACCACAGGTACTGATAGCCCATATAGAAATCGTTCAGTGGAAGAAAATTTAGACTTATTCGAAAGAATGAGATTGGGAGAATTTGAAGCAGGAACTCATATTTTGCGTGCTAAAATAGACATGAAATCAACTAATATGTTGATGCGTGATCCTATTATGTATAGAATTCTACACAGACATCATCATAGAACTGGAGATGCCTGGAAGATTTATCCTATGTATGATTGGGCACATGGACAAAGTGATTACTTAGAAGAAATTTCACATTCATTTTGTACACTAGAATTTTTACCACACCGTGAATTATACGATTGGTTTTTAGATCAAATTATAGATGATAATAAGTTACGTCCAAAACAAAGAGAATTTGCAAGACGTAATCTTTCACATACAGTTGTAAGTAAAAGAAAATTACAGCAATTAGTTAAAGAACACCACGTTAATGGTTGGGATGATCCAAGAATGTCAACTATTTCTGGGTTAAGAAGAAGAGGTTATACAGCTGCTTCATTGCGTAATTTTGCTAATACAATTGGTATAGCAAAACGTGATAATTTAATTAGTGTATCCGTTTTAGAATTTTGTATTCGTGAGGATTTGAACAAAATTGCTCCAAGAGTAATGGCTGTTTTAGATCCAGTAAAATTGGTTATTAACAATTATCCTGAAGGAAAAGAAGAGTGGTTAGAAGCAGAAAATAATCAAGAAGATGAAAGTGCTGGATTCAGAAAAGTTCCATTTTCTCGTGAATTATATATAGAAAGAGAAGACTTTTTAGAAGAAGCTCCAGCTAAGTTTTTCCGTTTGACTTTAGGAAAAGAAGTACGTCTTAAAAATGCTTATATCATTAAAGGAGAAAGTGTTATAAAGGATTCAGAAGGTAATATTACTGAAATTCATGTTACTTATGATACGGATTCTTTAAGCGGAAGTGGAACAGAAGCGAGCCAAAGAAAAGTATCTGGAACATTACATTGGGTTTCTATTCCTCATGCAGTAAAAGCAGAAGTTCGTTTGTACGATCGTTTGTTTACTGATGAAGCACCAGACAGTTATAAAGATAAAAATTTCTTAGATTTTGTTAACCCGAACTCTTTAGAAATTGTTACTGGATTTCTTGAACCAAGTTTAGCAACAGCTCAAAATGAAGATAAATTTCAGTTTCAACGTTTAGGTTATTTCACTGTTGATAAAGATTCAAGTACTTCAAAACTAGTATTTAATAAGACTGTTGGATTAAAAGATGCTTGGGAAGAAAAAGGAAAAAAAGAAGAAAACAGTATCAACAATTCTTTAAAAGATATTAATAAATATTTCAAAGTTGAAACTAAGCCAGAACGTTTAGCGATTGAAAATGCAATAGGGGAGAACATTGCTGCAATTTCAAGTTTTTCTTTATTACAAAATTCATTGAAGAAGAATATCAACAACAATAAGAGTTCATTATTATTTGCTCAATTTATTTTAAAATATTCAATTTTGAAGTCTTCAGATTTTGAAGAAGAAGATATTAAAAAATTATATACTATGTCTTTAAGAAGTGAATCAACTTATGTTCGTTCGAAAGCACTTTTAAATTTACGAGATTTAGAAACTTCAGATTTTAAAAATCAATTTGAAGAAGAAATTCAAAAATTAAATTCAAATCCTCCAAAAAATGCTTCTGACAGAGAAAAGGAAATTTTGGAAGAAATGTTAAAATAATAGTATCAATTTTAGTTATCAAAAAGCGCTTTTTATAAGCGCTTTTTTTATTATTTGTAAAAACTATTATATATTTTAAAGTAATAGTTTTTATGTATTAAAATTAACCTCCATAAATTGATTTTAAGGCAATTTAAAAATGTAGTCGATACAATTTATGTTTTAAAAAAATTGATTAAACAACGTTCTTTATTTTAAATTTAGGTCTTATTTAGGTTACTTTTTCTCGTTGTCAACAAAGAAATGTTTATAAGTGTAGCTTTTTAATCCATTTTATAAATTTGGTCAAAAAAGCAATATTTGAGCTTGATAAATTTCTCCTTTACAAACATCCAAGTCATAACTATCATAATTCAATTTTCTTCTGTTGTATCTTTTTTTGTTTTGTCTTAATAAATGATATAGATTTTAATTATTCAAATACTGTTATTATGTGTTTTATGTTATTATTTATAAAAACTATTATTTTTTATTTTATTATTGTTTTTGTAGATTAAAAATCACCTCTATATATTGATTTTAAGACGTTTTTAAAATAGAGTTAGTAGTAATTATATATTTAATAAAATAATTAAACAGCGATCTTTATTTTAATTTTAGCTCTTCTTTTGATTGTTTTTTGTGGTTCTCAACCTAGAAATGTTTATTAGTACCCTTTTTTAATCCATTTTTTAAAGTTGATCTAAAAATACATAATTCAACTTGATAAATTTTACCAATTACAATTCTAGACAGATTTATAATTTTTGAATTCTATAAAATACAAAAGTTATAATTTTAAAAAAATTAATTTTTTCTGAGAGACAGATCCTTATTATTATGCTTAATTTAAAGTATAGTTTTAAATTATACAAAATAATATTTATCTTGCTTTATATTATTATTTATAAAAATTATGGTAATTCAAAATAATATAGTTTTTATAGATTAAAAATAGCTTTCATATCTTGATTTTAAGACGTTATTTAAATTACGTTATATCTTTTCTTTATTTTGTTATTTTGGTTTAACAAAAGTCTTTATTTTAATTTTTAGAAAATTTTTAGTCTGTTTAACGCGTTGTTAACATAAAAATGTTCTAAAATGTATTATTTTTATGAAAAGCCAATTAAGCGAATTTTATGAAAGTGAATTTATTCATTTTGAAATAAAAATGGAGTGGGCTATGATTATAAAATTATTTATTAAATCTTAAAATTTGATTTTATTTAGATTTTAGTTTTTGAATAATTTTAGTTGAAATTTTAAAAATTAATTTATCGTTTGAATTTTGATTGTGATTTATTTTTGATAATATTTTTTTAAGTATTTTTTCAAAATTATTTCATGAGTACCAAAATCACCTAAATTGATTTTTTGATTATTTTCAAATTGTTTATTTCATTTTTAAATCTGCTTATTAGGTTTAGTTTATATGTTAAACTTAAAACAGAAATTATGAAAATCAAATTTTTAATATTAGGATTATTATTTACGAGTTTTGCATTTTCTCAAACTCATCAAATAATCAAACATAACGGTGAAGAGTTAGATGTAAATTATATCAAACAAGATAATGATCTAATTTACTATTCATTAAATGGAAGTCAGGAACAATTAACAATTAGTAAATATGCCGTTGCTGCTCTTAATGAAAACGGTAGTTCTAAATCAAAAACAATATCTCCTAAAATTGTCATAGCTGACAAAAGTGAGTATAATTCCGTAAAAGTTTTAAAACCAAGTCAAACTATTGGACTTAAAGAAGTTGAAACTTTTACTGGTTTATCGACCAAAACAAAAGGGGAGTCCCCATTGGCTTTGAAGGAACATACAGAAAGACGTATCAAAACAAAGTCTGCAGGAAGTGGTTATCCATTTGTTTCTATAGTCGAAAAATCAGATGGAATGTATCATGCAATTGCTTATGTATATTAAAATTATATTAAAGATTTATTTATAAGAATTTTATCTCTATTAAATTGATTATCTTTATTACTAACTTTAAAATTTATAGTTATGTCAAACAACACAGGAAACACAATATTAGCACTTCTTACTGGAGCAGCTATTGGAGCAGGAATTGGAATTTTGTTTGCACCAGATAAAGGTTCAAAAACAAGAGGACGTATTAAACACGGAATCGATGATGCTAAACATAATTTAAAGCATAAACTTGAAACTTCTACAGAAGGATTACGTGATAAGTTTTTAAATGCTAAAGAAGATTTAGATGGAACTTATGAAAACTTACTTTCGAATATGAGTCATAAAACGGAAGAAGTAATTTCTTTTCTTGAAACTAAATTAGCCGATTTGAAAACTCAAAATGCTAAGCTTCAAAAATAAATAGCCTTTTTTAGGCATCAGCAAAGTACACATTGAACTTTAATTGTTATTGTTCCGAAAATTTTAATTAATTTTAGAATTACAATACATTGGTTTCATTGTGTACTTTGTATTTTTAGATAATCAACTAAAATAGTTACTTATGGCTTTTGAAGAATTAAAAGAACATACCGAAAATATTCAAGATCAGGCAAAAGCCTATGTTGATAGTCACCTTGCTTATTACAAGCTATGGGGTTTTAAAGTTGCAATGAAATCTACAACAGTAATTTTTAAATTTATTTTAATTTTACTGTGTTTTAGTATGGTTATGGTATTTGGATCTGTTGCTTTAGCTTTTGCTATTAGTACTGCTTTAGATAGTTATACTTATGGATTCCTTATAGTAGGAGGGATGTATTTAATAGCAACAATACTTATTTTCTTTATAAAAGATAAAATGGTTGAAGGACCAATTTTAGAAAAATTTTCAGAAATCTTTTTTAATGACTAAATTATGGAAACCAAAAAATACTCCTCTTATGCTGAAATTGAAAGAGAATTAGAAATTCTTAAATTGGAAAAACAAATCAATTATCAGAAGTTAGTGCTAAGCATTCAACAAACTAAAGAATCTTTGGAACCACAAAATGTTATAAATAGTTTCTTTGGTTCATATAAAACGATACTTTCGAATTCTTATATAAAAATTATTCAAGCAGCGATTCCTTATTTAATAGGATGGTTCATGAACAAAAAAAGAGGCTATTAGGCCTCTTTTTTATTTTTTGATTCTTATTCTTCATCAGTTTCTGGAGCTTCTGGAGCTTCATAATCTGGTTTTTCTTCTGCTTTTGGTTTAATTCTTTTATTAGTTTTTTTCATCATTTCGCCAACTTGGTTAGATGCACTAAATGAAGCCACCATATTGTTTAGCATATCGCTTCCTGCTTGTGGTGAATTTGGTAACAGAATTAAGTTTGAATTCGTATCTGCACCAATTGCTTGTAACGTGTCATAATGTTGAGTAACTACTATTAATGCCGATGCTTCTTGTGAATTGATTCCAACTTTATTTAAAGTATCAACACTTTCTACAAGACCTCTTGCAATTTCTCTTCTTTGATCTGCAATACCTTGACCTTGTAATCTCTTGCTTTCTGCTTCAGCTTTTGCTTTGGCAACTATTCTAATTCTAGATGCTTCAGCTTCAAATTCAGCTACAGTTTTTTCTCTATCAGCTGCATTTATTCTATTCATTGCATTTTTAACCTGGATATCTGGATCAATATCAGTTACCAATGTGTTGATAATTGTATATCCATAAGTAGTCATTGCCTCATTCAATTCTCTTTTTACTGCAATTGCGATATCATCTTTTCTTTCAAAAACATCATCTAATTTCAATTTAGGGACTTCGGCACGTACAACATCAAATACATAAGATGTGATTTGATCGTGTGGATATTCTAATTTGTAAAAGGCATCATAAACAGTTTCTTTGATAACCATAAATTGAACTGATACTTTAAGTTTCACAAAAACGTTGTCTTTAGTTTTCGTTTCAATGATTACATCAAGCTGTTGAATTTTAAGATTTACACGTCCAGCAATTCTATCAATCATTGGTATTTTTAATTGTAAACCTGAAGTTCTTACACTAAGAAATTTTCCAAAACGTTCTATAATTACAGATGTTTGTTGCTTCACTGTAAAGAAAGAAGATAAGAAAATAAATAATCCGAAGATTAAAAGAATAATAATTGGAATGTTCATAACTGATAAATTTAGTTTAAAAATTAGCGGTCAAATTACGAAATTTCTTCCATTTTAATGTGTTATGTTTTAATTAAAATGAAAAAGCGTTAAGAATACCTCGATTGGTGTTCTTAACGCTTTTATAGATTATTGGCTTTATTTTTATAAAGTCACTATTGCTTTTTGTATTCTTGAGATAGTTTCTTCTTTTCCAATCATCTCAACAATGTCAAATAGGTGAGGGCCTTTTAGAGCTCCAACTAAACTCAAACGGAAAGGTTGCATTACTTTACCCATCCCAATTTCATTTTTAGTCATCCAATCTTTCACTATAGTTTCAATATTTAAAGAACTAAAATCTTCAATATTTTCTAGAACAGAAGTTAGTTCTTGCATCAAAGCAGGAGTTTCTTCTTTCCAGTTTTTGGTTGCTTTCTCATCATATGATTTTGGTGCTTGAAAAAAGAAATCACTTAGTTCCCAAAATTCTGATACAAAATGTGCACGTTCTTTTATTAAAGAAACGATTTTTACTAGATCAACTTTAGAAATATCTAAACCTTTTTCTTCTAGAATAGGAGAGAAGTCTTTAGCTAAATCTTCGTTATTTCTTTTTATCAAGTGTTGGTGATTGAACCATTTGTTTTTCTCTGGATCAAATTTAGCTCCTGATTTATGAACTCTGTTCAAATCAAATGAAGCTACTAATTCTTCTAATGAAAATATTTCTTTATCAGTTCCGTCGTTCCAACCAAGTAAAGCAAGGAAGTTAATTACTGCTTCGGGGAAAAAACCTTTTTCTCTGTAACCAGATGAAACCCCTTCTTCTGTTTTCCATTCTAATGGAAATACTGGGAAACCTAATTTATCACCATCTCTTTTAGATAATTTTCCGTTACCAATTGGTTTCAGAATTAATGGCAAATGTGCAAATACTGGAGCATCCCAACCAAAAGCTCTGTATAATAAAACGTGTAATGGCATAGATGGTAACCATTCTTCTCCACGAATTACATGTGATGTTTCCATCAAATGATCATCTACGATGTTTGCCAAATGGTATGTTGGCATTCCGTCACTTTTAAACAAAACTTTATCATCTAATAAGTTTGTATCAAACTTCACTTCACCACGAATAATATCTTGTAAGTGCAACGTTTCATTAACTGGAGTTTTAAAACGGATTACATAATGTTCTCCATTAGCAATTCTTTTAGCAGTTTCATCAGAAGAAATTACTAGGGAAGTATCTAATTTTTCACGATTATGATGGTTGTATATAAATGTTTTTCCTTCTGCCTCGTGTTGTTTTCTATGCGCATCTAATGATTCTGGTGTATCAAAAGCATAATATGCCCATCCTGAATTGATCAATTGATCTGCATATTGTTGGTACAATTCTTTACGATCACTCTGACGATATGGGCCAAACTTTTCATTTTTACCTACAGTTTCATCTGGAGCAATTCCCAACCATTCCAATGCTTCCATAATGTATTCTTCGGCACCAGGAACAAAACGAGTTTGGTCGGTATCTTCAATACGCAAGTAAAAAACTCCATTGTTTTTTTTGGCAAACAAATAATTAAATAATGCAGTACGAACACCGCCTATATGTAAAGGTCCAGTTGGACTTGGTGCAAAACGCACACGAACTTGTTTTGACATTTTTATAAATTTTGTTGCAAAGATACGACTTTACACAAAAGTCATTAGTCGAAAGTTTTAAAGCTTTTTTGATTTTCTACTCTTAGGCTTTGTATCTTAAATAGTATTATTAAAATTAGTACTTTTAGGGGTTATAAGTAAAACAGATTACTATTTTGAAAACAGTTCCATTCATATATCAGAAGTTAGAGGATTTTATAAAGAAATATTACACCAATGAATTGATTAGAGGTTTACTTCTTTTCACGGGATTTGGGTTGTTATACTTTTTATTTACCCTATTTATAGAATATTTTCTTTGGTTAAAACCAGTAGGAAGAACACTATTGTTTGGTGCTTTTGTTTGTGTTGAACTATTCCTGTTGTTTCGTTTTATTATGTTTCCATTTTTTAAGTTATTCAAACTTCAAAAAGGAATTGATTATAATCAAGCATCGGATATTATTGGGAATCATTTTTCAGAAGTAAATGACAAACTAACTAACTTTTTGCAATTATCTGCTACAGTAAATGAAGTTGAAAAGTCTGAATTGATGTTGGCTTCTATTGAGCAAAAAGCAAATTCTTTACAGTTAATTCCTTTTAGTAATGCAATTAATTTTAGTGCAAATAAGAAATATTTACCACTAGCTTTAATTCCAATTTTATTCCTTTTAGTTTTTTATATTTCTGGAAACAGTACTATTTTATCTCAAAGTTTAAATAGAGTAGTACACTTTAATTCTTCATTTTTACCTCCAGCTCCTTTCAAATTTGTTGTACTCAATCCAAATTTGCAAACGGAACAGAATAAAGATTTCATTGTTCAAGTACAATCAGAGGGAAAAGTGATTCCTGAGAATGTTATGATTCATATTGAAAACGAAAGTTATTTTATGGAATCTTCAAAACCTGGAGTATTTGAATTTAAGATTGAAAAGCCTAATTCTAATGTTGAATTTTATGTAGAGGGAAATCAAGTTAGTTCTCCTTCGTATGTATTGAAAGTTATCACCGTTCCATCTATTGCTGACTTTGAAATGCAATTACATTTCCCATCTTATTTAAATAAAAAAGGTGAAACTATTAGCGGTACAGGTAATGCAATTCTACCAGAAGGAACTCGAGTAACTTGGAAAATGAATACCAAATCGACTGAAAATGTTGATTGGAAAGAGGGAAATTCTTTAATCCCTTTTACTAAAGCTGATAATAGTTTTGTTTTATCAAAAAATATTAGCCAAAATACAGAATATCAAATTCTTACATCTAATAATAAGGTTAAAAACTATGAAAAGCTTAATTATCAGCTCTCCGTAATTAAAGATCAGTTCCCAACCATCAATGTGAGTGTAGCTCCTGATAGTTTGAAGCTTGGCAAAGATTATATGTTAGGGCAATTATCAGATGATTATGGTTTGTCAAAATTGCATATTGTTTACTACGAACGCAACAAACCCAACACTGCCAAACGTGGAACAATTGCAGTTAAGAATACTGTTTTTGATCAATTCGTATTTTCATTTCCAAGTAATCTCCCAGTAGAGCAGGGAGTATCTTATGAATATTACTTTGAGGTTTTTGATAATGATGCTCCTCATAATTTTAAAAGTGCTAAGTCTTCTGTTTTTTCTGATAGAGTTGCAACTAATGAAGAACTTCATGAACTGGATTTAGAACAACAAAATAGTAATATCAATGCACTTTCTAAATCATTAAAAAGTAAAGACAAGCAAATATCTGAATTAGAAAAACTGCAACAAGTAGGGAAGGAAAAGAATAATTTAGAATTTAAAGACCAGCAAAAAGTAAATGAATTCATCAAACGTCAGAAGCAACAAGACCAAATGATGAAAGAATTTGCAGAGAAAATGAATCAGAATTTAGATAAATTCAAGACTGAAAAGAAAGATCAGACTGTAGAAGATTTACAAAAGCGTTTGGATAATGCTGAGAAAGACTTAGAGAAAAATCAGAAGTTGATGGATGAACTGAAAGATTTAAATGATAAAATTAAGAATGAAGAGTTGTTTGATAAGATGGATAAGTTTAAACAAATTTCTAAGAATCAATCTAAAAACTTAGAGCAATTAGTTGAACTTACAAAGCGGTTCTATGTAGCAAAAAAGGCAGAGCAATTAAAAGATAAACTAGATAAATTAGCAGACAAACAAGAACAACTTTCTAACAAAGAAAAAGAGAACACAACTGAAAAGCAAGATGAAATTAATAAAGCATTTGATAAACTTCAAGAAGATTTAAAAGATTTGAAAGAGGAAAACAAGAGTTTAAAAACTCCCTTAGAAATACCAACTGATGCTAATAAGGAAAATGAAATTGATAATGATTTAAAGAAAGCATCTGAAGAGCTTAAGAAAAATAATAGTGCAGGAGCTAAACCAAAGCAAAAAAATGCAGCCAAGAAAATGAAAGAGATGGCGAAGAAAATGGAAGAAAGCATGCAGTCTTCAGAACAGGAACAATTAGAAGAAGATGTGAAAACGTTGCGTCAGATTCTAGATAATCTATTAGCTTTTTCACTAGCAGAAGAAGCGGTTATGTTACAGTTTAAATCTATTAAAGTTGGCTCATCTGTGTTTAATAAGAATATTAAAATTCAGCAAAACCTAAAATTACAGTTCAAACATATTGACGATAGCTTGTTTGCTTTATCATTGCGTAACCCGAAAATTGCTGAAGATGTTACAAAAGAAATTGGGAACGTTCAGTACAATATGGATAAAGCTCTAGAAACCTTAACCGATGTTCAAATTCGTAAAGGGGTATCTCACCAACAATATGCTGTTTCATCAGCTAATAAATTGGCTGATTTTTTAAGTGATTTATTAAGTAACATGCAAATGTCTATGGCTAATCCTAGTTCTGGAAAACCAAAACCAGGACAAGGTGAAGGGATGCAATTACCTGATATTATAAAAAAGCAAGAAGGATTAGGAAAGAAAATGAAAGAGGGAATGGAGAAAGGTCAGGAGCCTGGTCAGGGAAAAAGCGGAAAAGATGGTAAGGATTCTAAGTCTGGAGGTAAAGGTTCCAATGGAGATAATGGTGAAGATGGTGAAGGAAATGCTCAAGAAATAATGGAAATTTACAAAGAACAAGTTCGTCTTAGAGAAGCATTGCAAAAAGAATTAGAAAAACAAGGACTTGGCCCTAACGGAGAAAAGACTTTGGAACAAATGAAACAGTTAGAAAAGCAACTTTTAAATAAAGGTTTTAAGAATGAAAATTTGCAACGTATATTGAATATTCAACAAGAATTATTAAAATTGAATAACGCTGTTCAAGAACAAGGTCAAGATAATAAACGCCAATCTGAAACAAACAGGAAAGAATTTAATAATCAATCTAATGCGTTGCCAAGGTCGTTATCAGATTATTTAAATAGCATAGAGATTTTAAATAGACAATCATTACCTTTGCGCTCGAATTTTAATCAAAAAGTTCAAGAATATTTCAATACAAAATGATCAATTTTAATTACGAAACAGAGTTCGTTTTAGATAACGAAGAAGCGTTTGAAGAATGGCTATCGGCTGTGATTCTTTCAGAGAATAAAAAAGAAGGAGAAATAAGTTATATATTTTGTGATGATGAATACCTTCATAAGATCAATGTAGAGTATCTTAATCATGATACTTTGACTGATATTATCAGTTTTGATTACACAGTTGGTAATGTATTAAACGGAGATATATTTGTTTCTATAGAGCGTGTACGTGACAATGCTCTTGATTTTAATGTTTCTTTTGAGGATGAATTGAAGCGTGTCTTAGCCCACGGTATATTACATTACTGTGGATATAAAGATAAATCAGATTCTGAAGCAGAGTTAATGCGTTCTAAAGAAGATGAGAAAATAGCATTGTTCCACGTGGAACGATAATTAAATTACTCTTTTTTAAATCATGTTCCACGTGGAACATGATTTAATTTAAGAGTGTAAAATGACTATATGTTTCACGTGGAACAATATTAGTTTAGGTTTTGAATACAAGTTCCACGTGGAACAAATAAATAAAGTTAATTCTGGAACCTGCCTTAAACTGTTTTCAGAGAATAATAAAACGAAATGTTTTTAGAAGAATATGATGTTATAGTTGTCGGCGCAGGACATGCCGGCTCAGAGGCTGCGGCAGCAGCCGCAAATCTTGGATCTAAAACTTTGCTTGTAACAATGAGTTTGCAAAACATAGCACAGATGTCATGTAACCCAGCTATGGGAGGAATTGCAAAAGGGCAAATTGTGCGTGAGATTGACGCGCTAGGTGGGTACTCAGGAATTGTTTCCGACCGCACGGCAATTCAATTTAAAATGTTGAACAAATCAAAAGGACCTGCAATGTGGTCTCCAAGGGTTCAAAGTGATAGAATGCGTTTTGCTGAAGAATGGAGAATGATGCTTGAAGGAACTCCAAATCTTGATTTTTACCAAGAAATGGTAAAGGGTTTGATTATTGAGAATGGAAAGGTAAAAGGAGTTCGAACTTCGTTAGGAGTTGAAATTCGTTCCAAATCTGTTGTCTTGACAAATGGAACTTTCTTGAATGGTTTAATTCATATCGGAGACAAACAGTTTGGTGGTGGTAGAGCTGGAGAAAGTGCGGCTTACGGAATTACCGAAGATTTAGTTCAAGTTGGTTTTGAAGCGGGAAGAATGAAAACTGGAACGCCACCACGAGTTGATGGACGCTCTTTGGATTATTCTAAAATGAACGAAGAAAAAGGAGATGCTAAACCGGATAAGTTTTCTTATTCAGATGTGACTTCACCACTTGTTCACCAAAGATCTTGTCATATGACATATACGTCTTTAGATGTGCATGATATTTTGAGATCTGGTTTTGATCGTTCCCCAATGTTCAACGGTCGTATAAAAAGTATTGGCCCGAGATATTGTCCTTCTATCGAAGATAAGATTAATCGTTTTGCTGATAAAGAACGCCACCAGTTATTTGTTGAGCCAGAAGGCTGGAATACTTGTGAGGTTTATGTAAATGGATTTTCTACTTCTTTGCCAGAGGATATTCAATTTAAAGCTTTGCGTACTGTGGTAGGTTTTGAGAACGTGAAATTCTTCCGTCCTGGTTATGCGATAGAATATGATTATTTTCCGCCAACACAATTAAAGCATACTCTTGAAACTAAATTAATCGAAGGATTATATTTTGCTGGTCAAATTAATGGAACGACAGGATATGAAGAAGCAGCTTCGCAAGGTTTGATGGCTGGAATAAATGCGCATTTAAAAGTGAACGAAAAAGCGCCGTTAATATTAAAACGCGATGAAGCATATATTGGTGTTTTAATAGATGATCTAATTACGAAAGGAACAGAAGAACCGTATCGTATGTTTACGTCTCGTGCAGAATATAGAACTTTGTTGCGTCAAGACAATGCTGACTTTAGATTAACGCCAATGTCATATGAAATTGGTTTGGCTTCGGAAACCCGTTTACGTAGAATGGAGCATAAATTAAAAGAATCTGAAAAGATGGTTGCGTTCTTTAAAGAAACAAGTGTTTCGGTTGCAGAAGCAAACCCGATTCTAGAATCTAAAGGAACGGCTTTGATTTCTCAAGGTGATAAAATGTTTAAGGTTTTCTCTCGTCCGCAAATAGATTTGGAGGATATCAAGAAATTTGAGAAAGTAAAAGAATATATTGCTGAAAATGATTTGGATCAGGAAATTTTAGAACAAGCAGAAATTCAAGTTAAATATTCAGGTTATATCGAAAAAGAAAGAAATAATGCTGATAAACTAACGAGATTAGAAGAAGTGAAAATTCCTGAAAATTTTGATTATAATAAAATCAAATCGATGTCTATAGAAGCAAAGCAAAAATTAGGAAAAATTCGTCCTGTTACAATTTCACAAGCTTCAAGGATCAGCGGTGTTTCACCAAGTGATATTTCAGTGTTGCTAATTTATATGGGAAGATAATTTAGTATTCAGTTTTCAGTCTCATTTTTCATTTTTCATTTTTCATTTTTTAGTTTGAGTATTGAATTCCGGTATTGTAATTAAACTTTAAATATGGGATATGCTCAATTAGAAAAATGAATCATTAAAAATAGTTAAATTTTCTTTTAAACGAAGAGACCACAACTAAGTCTGAATACTGCGACTGAATACTGCGACTGAAAACTGCGACTGAAAACTGTGACTGTAAACTGTGACTGTAAACTGCGACTGCAAACTGCGACTGTAAACTGTGACTGTAAACTGCGACTGTAAAGTGTAAACTGAAAACTGCGACTAAAAAAATTGTTCCACGTGAAACTATTTTCCTAACCCTTGATTTTATTAAGGAGTTTAGGATTTTAATTTTTTAAAGTATTATGATTATTCAGAAAGAAGTTTTGTCGTTTGAAGATAAAAAATCCTTAATGCAACTTTGGAATGCTGAATATCCAGGTAGTTTAAATTATGCAACAATTCATGATTTTGATTTATATTTAAATGGATTGTCTGATGTTAAACATTATTTGCTACTTGTTGATGAAAATATAATAAAAGGTTGGACGTTTACTTTTCTGAGAGAAGAAGAATATTGGTTTGCAATATTAATCGATAGTCAAATTCAAGGAACAGGTAAAGGTGCGTTATTGATTGAAGAATTAAAAATGAATAATGATAATTTGAATGGATGGGTTATAGATCATGAAAATGCTATAAAACAGAACAAACAGCCATATAAATCACCATTATTCTTTTATCTGAAAAATGGGTTTACTGTTTGTTCAGAAACTAGAATCGAAAATGAAAAAATAGACGCAGTTAAAATAAACTGGAAGAATTAAAGAGAAAGAACAAATAAATAAGATTTGCAAACCCTAAAAGCGATAAATTTCGTTTTTAGGGTTTGTTATAAAATTAAACCAAAATACCAATAATTATAAAATGGACGTTTTAAACAAAAAACATTTTCTTACTGTAAAAGATCACTCGGTTTCTAAAGAAATTTTTGAATTGTACTACGATGAAACTTTGGATATGTTAATTACATCTCCACAACCCAATGAAAATGATTTGGGGAAATATTATGAAAGCGAGGATTATATTTCGCATACAGACAACAAGCGTTCGTTATTTGAAAAAGCATATCATATTGTAAAAAATATTGCACTTAAGAATAAATTAAATTTGATTAATTCTGAAAACCCGCAAAAAGGTAGAATTTTAGATATAGGAGCAGGAACTGGTGATTTCTTGTTAACTGCTAAAGATAATGGTTGGAATACTGTTGGAGTAGAACCAAGCGAAAGAGCAAAGTCTATTGCTATAAAAAAAGGAATTTCTTTTGTGGATAAAATTGCTGACTTAGAAAATAATTCTTTTGACGTAATTACGATGTGGCACGTTTTGGAACACGTTCCAAATTTAGAATTGCAAATACAAGAATTGAAGCGATTATTAAAACCAACTGGAACGTTAATTGTAGCAGTTCCAAATTTTAAATCTTTCGATGCAAATCATTATAAAACTTTTTGGGCTGCGTATGATGTGCCAATTCATTTTTGGCATTTCTCTAAAAAAGCGATTCAGTCACTTTTCGAAAAAGTAGATATGCGTCTTGAAAAAATTCTTCCAATGAAATTTGACTCGTTTTATGTGAGTCTACTTTCTGAAAAATACAAAACTGGAAAAATGAATTACCTAACTGCATTTTTTATTGGATTAAAATCGAATTGGAAAGCAAAGCGTAGTTTAGAATATTCATCACACATTTATGTCTTAAAAAACAAGTAAAACTCATTTTTAGCCGATTTAAGACATTTTTTATATAAGAATCGTGTGTTTGTATTCCTTTTTTTAGAAAATCGCTTAAATAAAAGCTGGTGAAGCTACTATTAATAGCGGTAAATTATAAATAATCTGAGTTTGATAATAAAAATTGATACTAGTAAAATTGAGTGTTTTTTAAACTTTTTTATCTATTTATGATGTGTCTGTTCAATTTTGGAATTTTTTTAAAAGGAATTCGGTTTTTTAAAAAAGCAGCGAATCATCTTAAAAAAAATCTTGCAATCAAATTTGACTCAATTTTTATGAGTTTACTTTTTTGGAAATGCACTTATGAAAATTAACTTCCTAAGTGCATTTTTTATTGGATTAAAACGAAATTGTATAACGAAGTACACTTTAGAATATTCATCGCTCATTTATGTCTAAAAAAATAAGTAAAACGTATTTTTAGCCCATTTAAGAAGTTTTTTATATAGTAATCGTGTGTTCGTATCCCTTTTTTTAGAAAATCGCTTAAATAAAAGCTGGTAAAGTCATTATTAATAGTAGTAAATTATGCATAATCAAAGTTTGATAATAAAAATTGATACTATAAAAATTGAATAATTTTGGACAAATTTTGTTGTTTATGCAGTGATAATTCAATTTTTTGTTTTTTAAGAAATAGAAATTAAATCTAAAAAAAATAGATATGTATCTGAAAAAAAAATGTACATGAAAAATGAATTGTCTAAGAGTATTTTTATTGAATTATAATCAAATTATAAGGCAAAGTGAACTTTAGAATATTTGCCCCACATTTATATCTTTAAAAATTATTTAAACGCATTTTTAGATTATTTAAGACGTATTTTATATAATAAACATGTATTTGTATTCCTTTTTTATGAAAACGTCTTAAAGAATAACTGGTGAGCCCATTGTTAATAACAGTAAATTATTAATAATCTAAGTTTGATATTAAAAATTGATACTAGAAAAATTGAGCATTTTTTAAACTTTATGTCGATGCTATTGATTTTTTTATATTTTTGTCATTCATACTTTAAAAAAATAGAAATTAACAAAATGAAAAAAGCATTAGTAATTATCGCACTTTCGATTTCAGTAGTTGCTTGTAATAAAACAGCAGAAGTTAAGGAAGTAAAAACAGCTTACGTTGACACTTCAGTTTTAATGAAAGAGTACACTGAAGCAAAAGATTTAGAAGCTAAATACAAAGCACAAGCAGAGGAAAAAGGTAGACAGCTTCAAGCGGAGATTACTCGTTTCAAACAAGATGCTTCTAATTTCCAAAGTCAAGCACAAGCTAATGGTCAAGCATGGGCACAACAAAGAGGTGCTGAGTTGCAAAAAAGAGAGCAACAATTAGGTTATGCTCAACAAGCATTAGCACAACAATTGCAACAAGAAAGTGGTGCAGAAATGGACTCTTTAGTTACAGGAGTTAAAAAATTCATCAAGAATTACGGTAAAGAAAAAGGGTACTCTTACATTTACGGTACTGGTGATGCTGCATCGATTTTATATGCAGAAGATAAATATGACATTACAAAAGAGATCGTTAAAGCTTTAAACGATAACTATAAAGCTGGTACTAAACTAGATACTAAAACTGACGCTAAAGAAAAGGACTCAGCTGCAGTTAAAAAATAATATAAGAAAACTATTTTTGAAGCCTATATCTTTTTGGATATAGGCTTTTTTTGTTATAAAATAGTTGCAACTTGGCTTTTACTCAATATGTTCTTCTATTTTTGTAAAATGATTTTCTGACACGAATTTCTATTCATTTTAGTTATAAAATACAAGCCAAATGCAAAACATTTCTGAAGCCGCATCATACACATTACAGTTTATTAATCAGACGCAACGTTCTATTTTTCTTACCGGAAAAGCAGGGACTGGAAAGACTACTTTATTGCGCGAGATTATTGAAACAACGCATAAAAATACTGTTGTTGTTGCGCCCACAGGTATTGCTGCGCTTAATGCAGGAGGTGTAACTATTCACTCGATGTTTCAGCTGCCATTTGCAGGATTTATTCCAGATAATTCATCACCACAATTTTCTGAAACTACTAAGTTTGAAACGAAAGCAACTTTGCGTAGGCATTTTAAAATGAATAATGTTAAGCGTGCTGTTATCCGTAATATGGAGCTTTTGATTATTGATGAAGTCAGTATGCTCCGTGCCGATTTGCTTGATGCAATGGATTTTATGATGCAAACGGTTCGGAAAAATAGTTATCCATTTGGAGGAGTTCAGGTTTTATTTATTGGTGATTTATTGCAATTGCCACCAGTAATTCGAGATGAAGAATGGAGAACTTTGAGAACCTATTATCGCGGAAAATTTTTTTTTCATTCGCATGTAATTCAGCAAAATCCACCTTTGTACATAGAATTGTCTAAAATTTTCAGACAAACTGATGATTCCTTTATTTCAGTTTTAAACAATCTGCGTAACAATCAAATCACGCAACAAGATATCGAGAGTTTGAATCAGTATGTTCAACCTGATTTTGACTTAAAAAACAATCCAGGATATATTACACTTACAACGCATAATGCCAAAGCCGATACTATAAATAATCAGGCAATCAATGATTTAAAAGGTAAAATGAATAATTACTTTCCAGATATCGTTGGTGATTTTCCTGAAAAAATATATCCGCTTGATCCTAATCTTCAATTAAAGGTTGGAGCTCAGATTATGTTTGTTAAGAATGATTTGTCTTTTGATAAAAATTATTTCAACGGAAAAATGGGCGTAATCAAATCCCTTTCTAGCCAAGAAATTATGGTTCATTTCCCAGATGAGGATAAGACTATTGAAGTTGAAAAATACGAGTGGCAGAATATTCGCTACAAAGTTGATGAAATGACTCAAGAAATAGAGGAGGAGGTTCTGGGAACTTTTGTTCAATATCCTATCAAGCTGGCTTGGGCAATTACAGTTCATAAAAGTCAAGGTTTGACATTTGACAAAGCTGCGCTCGATGTATCGCAAGTTTTTCTACCTGGACAAGCATATGTTGCATTATCACGTTTGCGTTCTTTAAATGGGCTTATTTTACTCTCTCCGTTGCGCATGAATGGTATTTCTAATGATCAGGATGTGATGGATTATGCTTTGAACAAAGCTTCGGAAGAATTATTAAAGAACTCTTTGCATTTTGAAACAAAGAATTTTATTCATAAGTATTTGGTTAACAGTTTTGATTGGGCAGATCTTGCTCAAGAATGGCGTAACCATCAATACAGTTACAACGATAAATCTGAGAATTCACAAAAAGCAAAGCACGCGACATGGGCTAAGCAACAAACCCTGATCATTGAATCTTTAATTGATCCTGCCAAAAAATTCATAATTCAGTTAAACAGAATTTTCAATAATCAAACGGTCGATTTAATCCATGTATCGGAGCGGATTGAGGCCGCGTATGGATATTTTATGAAACCGATGGACGAATTGGTTTATGAACTTTTGTATAAAATGGAAGAAATTCAGCGCGCCAAAAAAATGAAAGCGTTTTATGATGAATTGAATTCGTTGGAAGAACTTCAAACCAAAGCCGTTTTACGCTTAATGAAGGCACGTTTGCTGATTGAAGTGGTTGTTGCTGGTGATACTATATCAAAAGAGAAATTAACGTCACCTGAGATCAAAAGTTACAGATCTAAGAAAACCACGATAATTCAGGATAATTATAAAAGTAAAAATGGTGACTTAATCGATGATGAGGAGCCAATTAGGCGTTATTCCCCTAAGGAAGCCAAAGAAAAATCAGTTAAAAAATCGACAATTGAAGAGACATACGAATTATGGCTTGAAAAAAAATCTATTAAAGATATTGCAACTATTCGTAAACTGACTCCGCAAACTATTGAATCGCATTTTGTAAAACTGATTCAAGATAAAAAAATCAAGATTTCAGATGTCTTGGCTGAAGATAAAATTACTGCTTTGACAGAAGCTTTTCAGTTTTATAAAGAAGAATCTTTAACGGGGCTAAAAGAGCAACATGGAGAAAAATTTTCTTGGGATGAACTAAGAATGTTTAAAGCTAGTTTGAATTAAAAACAAAAAACCTATTCGTAAAGAATAGGTTTTTTTGTAAAACTAAATATTATTTCGAATCTAAAAGTTTGCTTAAACTTTGTTCTTGTAGCGTTAGTTTAGATTGGAGTTTTAGTATTTCTAATTCATATTCTTTAGCTCTAATTTTTTTCTGATTTACTTTATTTTCAGGTAGTTTATTAAGAGCTAATTCACTTTCTAATTTTAGTTTTTTATCCTCTTTTTTCTTGATATCTTTTTTAGTTCGCTCAATTTTCTTTTGAGCAGATTCAATTTTGTTTTGACGTTTTTGAGCTTTGTTTTGGTCCTGTTTTAGTTGATCTTGTCTTTTTTGTAATTCTTTCTGACTATCTAATCGTTCCTTTGCGTGTGCTTTTTCTTTGTTTAATAAAATTTCTTGACTTGCGCTATTTGAGTTTGTTTCCTGTCCATAAAACGATTGTGAGGTGATTAAAAGGCAGATTAATAAAGCCAAATTCCATACGTTTTTCATATTACTATTTTTTAATGTTTATTTAAATATTGCAAATACTATTCCAATATACGAAAATTGCTCTTGATTTTTTAAGTTTATAATTACAATATACAAAAAAAAACCATTTTATAATTGTTATAAAATGGTTTTAATAGTAACTAAAATGTAAGTATTTCTTATGAATCTAAAGCGTTTCTATTAAAATCCACGCTTCTGGATTTATAGTTTTTTGGATCTCTCTTTGTGCTTTTTCTGCTTCGCGCATAGTAGCATAGCTACCGTATACAACAGGGAAAAGTCCATGTCTGTTAGCAGGAATTATTTTAGCATCAAATCCAGCTTTCTTTAATTTATTGTAAGCTTTTTGAGCATTGTTTTCGCTTCTAAAAGCACCAGCCATAATATGATAAGGCATTGATAACTTCTCTTCTTTTACAGAAAGAGTTACTGTTACTGCCGGCAATGGATTTTTTATGAAAAAAGTAGCTTCTTGAATTTTATTCTGTACTTGTTTTTGAACAGCAGTTTCTACTAGAACAGTTTGACTAGCAATTTGATTTTGGTACATTGGGTAACCAATGCTTCCTGTTACTCCTAATGCAAGGATAAAAATTGCAGCATATTTTAAATAAGAATTAGACCCTTTATATTCCGTTTCTAATTCGATTGCTTCTTTTTGTTGTGCTGTATCTAGATCTAGTGCTTCTAATTGATTTTCAAAAGATTCTCTTTTAGCCATTGGAGAAACAAATGGACTTAATCCAAATGAAGTAGCCAAATAATTCTTTTGATCATTTGGTGTAAACACTAGGTTTTTATCAGCATTCAGTCTAATTTCACCTATGTTTTTTATAGAAATAAAACCATTATCTTCTAATTCCTTTTTCCAAGTTAAAACTTCAAAATGAACTGCGCTAACAGCAAATTTGTATGATGTTTTTTCGGTAAGAGCAATGTGATTTGCTAACAAACCATCATTGTTTTTGATATGTGGGTTGAAAGAAATTAATTTTTTTGGTGGAAAAAATGAATTTGAACCTTCATTAAGTTGGGCCGATTGAATTTCGGTTAAAAAAGCTCCAAACCCAGGAACCGTTACACACTGATAACGATACAATAACTGCGCGATGTAAGTTTCGATTTTCATAGTAACAAAGTTAGGCAAGGAAAATAGTTATCAAAATTTTATTCACAATTTTTATTAACAATTCGCTATTTTATTTAAATAGTTATTAATCAACTTTTTATAAGAGTCAGTTTTTTTCATGCTTTAGATGGTGATTTTTTAAACATATTTATTTGGCAAGAATTTACTTTAAATTACGATATTTGTAATTAAGAATTATATCTTTTATTTTATTTGAATTACTAAATTATTATACCAAATGTCGGAGCAAGATCTATTTTATTTATTGGCCTTACAAAGTGTTGAAGGAGTGGGAGATATACTAGCTAAAAGGCTATTGTCTCATTGCGGTACAGCTAATGATGTTTTTAAGATGAAATCTTCTCAACTTGCTTTAATTGATGGAGTTGGGTCTGTTTTATTAAAGAATATTAAAGAAAAATTGATATTTGAAAAAGCACAAAAAGAATTGGATTTTATCCTGTCAAATGACATTAATGTAACGTTTTTTGAGGAGAAAAACTATCCTGATCGTTTAAAACATTGTATCGATTCACCGGTTTTATTATTTAGCACTGGAAACATCAATTTGAAGGATAAAAAGATCATAAGTATCGTTGGAACGCGACAAATTACATCTTATGGAACGGAATTCTGTAAAAAGCTAATTGAAGATTTAGCTCCTTTAGATCCAATTATTGTTAGTGGTTTTGCTTATGGAGTAGATATTATTGCGCATCAATTAGCAATGGATAATAACCTTCAGACTATTGGTGTAGTTGCACATGGTTTAAATCAAATTTATCCTAAAACGCATAAAAAATATGTTGCCAAAGTGGAACAAAATGGAGGTTTTATGACTGAGTTTTGGAGTTCATCAAATCCGGATAAAGAAAATTTTGTGCGTAGAAACCGTATTGTTGCGGGTTTGAGTGAAGCCACAATAGTAATTGAATCGGCTGATAAAGGAGGTTCACTTATTACTGCTAATATGGCAAATGACTACAATCGAGATGTTTTTGCAGTTCCTGGTCGAACGACAGATAAATACAGTCAGGGTTGTAATGATTTAATAAAAACTCAAAAAGCGAATGTATTAAGTAGTGCCGCCGATTTGATTTATATGCTGAATTGGGATATTGAAAAACAACCTAAAACGGTTCAAAAACAGCTGTTTGTTGAGTTAGAATCAGATGAACAAATTGTATATGATTATTTGCTAAATAATGGTAAAGACCTCATGGATATTATTGCTTTACAATGCGATTTTCCGATTTACAAAATTTCAGGATTGTTGCTTAATATGGAGCTTAAAGGGGTAATTCGTCCTTTGCCAGGGAAATTATTTGAGGCTATTTAAATAAAAAGCCCTTTTAAATTTTATTTAAAAGGGCTTGATTATGTGTGGTTTGTATTTATAATCTTATCTAGAGCTATAGTTTAACTCATTCTAATAAGTTTGTTTTGTAATAGCAGTAAGTTGATGTTTTAATCAGGAATCATATTCTTTATCATAATCTGAAAAAGCTTCATCTGAACCAGTCCCGCTTAGCAAACAAAAAGCAACATAAGATACATCAACTATCCAATTATCAATTTGTGACGTTTGCTGTTCGTTTATTAGGTTATTACGCTGTAACATACCTTCTGGATGAATAGCCCACATTCTGCCTAAATGGCAAATTCCCCAAAGTGAGTTAATTATGTTTTTATCAATAAAATCCTTCTCCAATTCAGGTGCGAGTACCTTCATAGCTTGAATGATTAAATGGTAATTTTTTTCATGTAAAACGCCTTTGTAAGGGCGTAATTGACCTAAAAAACCATTTTCCCATCTTTCGCTTTCAAAGCTATCATGGTTCCCACTTTGGTACTGTAATTCTTCTATTGCTTCTTGAATTGTCATGTCCTTGGTTAATTTTTATTTTCCAAATCCGAGTTTAACTCGTACTCTTTCAAGAACTTCATTAGCAATAACTGCTGCTTTTTCGGCTCCTTTTTTAAGTAAAGCATCTACTTCATCAAGGTTATTGATGTAGTAATTGTATTTTTCTCTTTCCGTTTTAAATTTTTCGGTAATCAACTCAAACAAAGCTTGTTTAGCATGACCATAACCGTAATTTCCACCTAAATAATTGGCTCTCATAATGGCAATTTGATTTTCATCAGCCATTAAAGCATAAATTGCAAATGCATTACAAGTATCAGGGTTTTTTGGATCTTCAAGTGGTGTACTATCAGTCTCGATACTCATTACTTGTTTGCGCAATGCTTTATCATCTAGAAATATATTGATAAAATTATTTGCTGATTTACTCATTTTCCCTCCATTTGTTCCAGGAATTAACATGCTGTTTTCTTGAATTTTAGCTTCAGGAATAACAAATGTTTCTCCCATTTGGTGGTTAAAACGAGAAGCAACATCTCGAGTAATTTCTAAATGTTGCAATTGATCTTTTCCTACTGGCACAAACTCTGCATTATAAAGCAAAATATCGGCAGCCATCAACATTGGATAAGAGAATAAACCTGCGTTTACGTCATCTAGACGATCTGCTTTATCTTTGAAAGAATGGGCAAGTGTTAATCTCTGAAAAGGGAAAAAACAACTTAGATACCAGCTTAATTCTGTTGTTTGTGGAACATCAGATTGTCTGTAAAAAGTAACACGATCAATATCCAGACCTAATGCAAGCCAGGTAGCAGCAACACTAAAGGTATTATCTCTTAGAGTTTTACCATCTTTTATTTGTGTAATCGAATGTAAATCGGCGATAAACAAAAATGATTCGTTTTCGGGTTTGTTAGATAATTCGATTGCAGGAATAATTGCTCCTAATAAGTTGCCTAAGTGCGGCGTTCCAGTACTTTGTACGCCTGTAAGTATTTTTGCCATGCTAATTTTTTTCTTATTTGCAAAGTTCGCAAAGTTTTTTGCAAAGTCTGCAAATTTTATTTTTAATTAACTGCAAAGTTCGCAAAGTTTTTCCTAATGTGAATTCTTTTAATTTAAATCACATTCATTTTATTACTTTTGGATTTATGAAAGGTTTAAAAATTGTTTTTTGGGTTCTTTGGCGCGTGTGGTTCTATGTTTTAATGGCCATCCCAATTTTGGTAATGTTTCCATTTTTAGTATTATCGATTCTTACCGAAAGTGGGTATCCATATTTCTTTAGAATGGCGAGGATTTGGGCGAAATTTATCCTTTTCGGAATGGGATTTTATTACAAAGTAGAGAAGGAGCAAGCACTTGATCCTAGTAAAAGTTATATGATTGTTGCTAATCATACTTCGATGACAGACATCATGTTGACGTTGGCAATTATTAAAAATCCGTTTGTTTTTGTTGGAAAAAAAGAACTTTCTAAGATTCCTTTGTTTGGGTTTTTCTATAAAAGAACCTGCATTTTGGTTGATAGAAAATCTTCAAAAAGCAAAATGGACGTTTTTAACAGTGCTCAGAAACGTTTGAATCAGGGTTTAAGTATTTGTATTTTTCCTGAAGGAGGAGTTCCAGACGATGAGTCGATTATTTTGGATGAATTCAAAGACGGTGCTTTCCGTTTAGCAATAGAGCATCATATTCCGATTGTTCCGATTACTTATGCTGACAATAAAAAGCGATTTTCGTATACTTTCTTTAGTGGTAGCCCAGGGAAAATGAGAGTGAAAATTCATTCGTTTATAGAAACAAAAGCCCTACGCCCAGAAGATAGAAAAGAACTTCGTGATCAGGTAAGAGATCTTATTTATAAGCAATTACTAGTTTTTAGTAAAAAAAACTTTTAAAGAAGACATTATTTTACAAAAGAAACAATCAAGTATAAATTCCTAAAAGTAATTGTTATCCTATCGATGAATGATTTTTTGAGAAATAAAATTCATGATTCGTCTAATTTTTCTTTTTGTTATCCAGTTTTGTTGGAATAACGTTTCCAGTTTCTTTTTCATTGTTTAAGTTTAAAAAATTAATACATACAAGCTTTTTTAGGCTCAAAATCAGTAATTCTTTATGTAGATGTCGTTTTTAGAAAAGGTTGCGTAAAAAGCATAAAAAAACCCGAAATTTGATTTCGGGTTTTTTGTTTTTAGGCACTTGCCAATTCTTTGATATGTGCTTTAATCTTAACTTCTAGCTCATCTGCTAATTCAGGATTATCTTTAATAAGTGATTTAACTGCATCACGACCTTGTCCTAATTTAGTATCACCGTAGCTAAACCATGAACCTGCTTTCTTAACGATTTCAAATTCTACAGCTAAATCTAAAATTTCTCCAGTTTTAGAAACTCCTTCTCCGTACATAATGTCGAATTCTGCAGTTTTAAATGGTGGAGCCACTTTGTTTTTAACGATTTTTACTTTGGTTCTGTTACCAATTACGTTGTCACCATCTTTAATTTGAGATGAACGACGAATATCCAAACGTACCGAAGCATAAAATTTCAAGGCGTTACCACCCGTTGTTGTTTCAGGATTTCCGAACATTACACCAATTTTTTCTCTTAACTGGTTAATGAAGAATACCGTACAGTTTGTTTTACTAATTGTTCCTGTAAGTTTACGAAGTGCTTGTGACATTAAACGAGCATGAAGTCCCATTTTTGAATCTCCCATTTCTCCTTCGATTTCACTTTTTGGAGTTAATGCAGCAACCGAGTCAATTACAACAATATCAATAGCTCCTGAACGAATTAAGTTCTCAGCAATTTCAAGTGCTTGTTCCCCGTTGTCTGGTTGAGAAATAATTAAGTTCTCAATATCAATTCCTAATTTCTCAGCATAATTTCTATCAAAAGCATGCTCAGCATCTATAAATGCAGCAATTCCACCCGCTTTTTGAGCTTCGGCAATAGCGTGTAATGTTAGCGTTGTTTTTCCAGAAGATTCTGGCCCGTATATTTCTATAATTCTTCCTTTAGGATAACCGTTTACCCCTAAGGCTAAATCTACTCCTAATGAACCTGATGAAATTGTTTCTACTTCTACTATGGCTTTATCGCCCATTTTCATTACGGTTCCTTTTCCGTAAGTCTTATCAAGTTTATCAAGCGTAAGTTGTAGCGCTTTTAATTTGGCTTCTTTCTCTGAACTCATCTTTTCTTTCATCTAAATTGTTATAATTCTTTTATACTAAATCGATACATTTATAACGTATTGATTTCATTTGTTTTGGCTTGTAATCGACGTAAAATTACTTCTTTTTTTTGAAGTTGCAACTCGATTTATTTTCTCTTACCGAGATAGTTTTTTTATAGAAAAAGTGCTCTAAGTTCAGTAGCATCTTCTGGTTTTATTTTACCAGCTAATAGTAAACTTAGTTGTTTACGACGCAAAGCAGCTTCAAAGCGTTGTTTTTCAAGTTCCGTTTCTGGTTCAATTGGTGGTACTTCAACAGGAGTTCCGTTATCATCTACAGCAACAAAAGTGTAAATTGCTTCGTTGGCTTTTGTTCTATTTCCTGATTCACGATCTTCTACCCAAACATCTATAAAAACTTCCATTGAACTTTTGAACGATCTTGATACTTTTGCCTCAATAGTTACTACACTTCCTAGTGAAATAGCTCTATTAAAAGCTACGTGATTTACAGATGCTGTAACTACTATTCGGCGTGAATGTCTTCGAGCAGCAATACTTGCAGCACGATCCATTCGGGCTAATAATTCGCCACCAAAAAGATTGTTTAAGGGATTAGTTTCGCTCGGTAAAACCAAATCGGTTAATATTGTTAAAGACTCTAAAGGATGTTTTGGTTTCATTGTAATTATTATGTTGTTGATTTTTAATGTTTTAATTATTAAACATTAAAATTTATTATTTGGGTCAAATATAATCAATAATTAGGCTTTTTGTGTGCAGCCTTCTTGGATTTTTAGATTAACATAAATCCTTCAAATATTTAAATTCGTTCTCCTTTAATGTTGATTGAAAATGTTTCTCCGTTAAGTTCTACATCTGTTCTTTCTCCACAAAAACAGGTCATTGAGTCGTATTTAAACGGAATGATAACTTCTCCTTTTCTATTAATTAATCCCCATTTATTCCCAATACTTGCTGGAGCATAATTTTCTTCGAAAGCATAAATAATATCGTATTTTATTGGTACAACTTCTTTGCCTGTTATGTCTAGATAGCCTGTTTTTCCGTTTAGCGTAACTTGAGAAATATCACCTTCAAGGCCATAAATTTTATCATATTTCAATAGGGTTATTTCTTTTCCTTTAGTGTTAATTAATCCCCATTTGTTATTGTTTCCAACTATTGCAACTCCGTTGTTAAAACCAAAGGCATCATCGTATTTTAGTGTTACAATTTCTTTTCCATTACTATCTACAAATCCAGTTTTGTTGTTGAGCACAACCATAGATATTCCTTCTTTGGATCCGTATATTTTGTCGTATTTTATCGCAGTAATTTCTTTTCCCGTTGTATTTATTAAACCTTGTTTTTCGTTTAAAACCACAATAGCTACCCCTTCTTGATAAACATAAATGTCATCATATTTTGGAGCGACAATTTCTTTCCCGTTACTATCTACAACGCCACGTTTTTCACCCACACTAATAACAAAGAAACCGTCTTTTGGTGAGTAAATTTCATCATATTTTGGGGTTAAAATTTCTTTACCTAAAGAGTTAATAAATCCATATTTATTATTTGAAACGACAATATAGAATCCTTCTTCGGGAGCAAACATTTTATCATATTTTGGTTCTATGATATAATCATAATTATCATCTATTAAGCCCCATTTCATAGTTTCGGGATCTAAATATGCTTCTTGTGCGTTTGTTTTTGTTTGAAATACGAATGCTATTGTTAGCAAAAGTAAGTACTTGGTTAATTTTAGACCTTTCATAAAATTGAGTTTTATTTTAATGCTTTTTTTCTCCATGTAAAAGGAGCGATTTAATTATAATTTGAAGCAACTATTTCTTTTGCTCGCTCATTAATAAATCTATATTTATGATGAACGCAGCATAATTGTTGAAGTATCTTATTTTATCTTATTTCACAGGGGTAATTTCTATACCTTTTTCGTCTAATAATTCCTTTTTATTATCAATCTCTACTTGAATAATTTTTGTATTATTAATAGTTTCAGCTGGATAAATCAGATCATATTTTATAGCTGTAATTTCTGCTCCGCTTTTGTCTATTAAGCCACTTTTGGAGTCTATACTAACTATAAAGAGATTGTTAATTGGGTAAATATTGTTATATATTAGTGGAGTAATCTCTTTTCCTGATTTATCAATTAATCCTGATTTGCCGTTAATTTTAACTACAGCATTTCCATTTTTAAAGTCATAAACAATATCATATTTTAGGGGAGTTATTTCAGCGCCTAATGAATTTATAAAACCAAATTTATTATTAGAAAACACATAGGTATATCCTTCTTCAAATTTTCCAATTGATTGATATTTAGGTGAAATGATTTCCCTTCCAGTCGTGTCAATAAATGTACATTTTTCATTTATGCGTAGGACAGCAAATCCATTATGAAATTCATACACAACGGAATTATATTTTATCGGAGTAATTTCTGTCCCAGATGTATTTATAAAACCGATTTTTTTGTTTTGTTTTACAAATGCAAACCCATCTTTAAAATCAGAAATATAATCGTATTTTGGCGTGACAATTTCTATTCCCTTTTGGGTCAGCAAACCAATTTTTTCATTTATAGATACTACAATTAGGTCATTTTCAATGAATTCCATTGTGTCATACTTTGCTGTAATAATAATATTTCCCGTAGGATCTTTTAATCCAAATTTCCAATCCTCGACATAAAATTCTTGAGCAGTAACTATAGAGTAATGTGATAAAAGAAGAAAAATGGGAAAAAATAATTTTTCTAAATTTGAGGGTTTCATATTTTTTAAGAATAGAATTTGGCACTTAAATCAAATAATAGTGTTGTTTGTTTTCAATACTATTATTTGATTTAAGTATTCCGGACTAAGTTAGCCAAAATACCGCTACAACCGCAGGGATAAAGTAAATAGCAATAGTTCTTGCGCCATCATAATCTTTGGCTAATCGTTGACCGAAAAGCAACATTATCAAGGTAATACAAGAGAAGATTGCGCCATACAAACCATATTCTCTACCGCTATTTGTAAACAATTGAATGGAGCCTACTATACAAAGTATTCCCGATATCAATTCTAAAACAAGGATATTAAATAGAGCAAGTGGAACTTGATTTTTCAGTTGAGTTTTTGCAAAATGCTCTTTAAGCCAGCTTACATTATCCTTCCAATAAAAAATTTTGTCGTAACCAGATTGGAGAAATGTTACAGCTAAGAAAACTAAAACTAGAATCGAGGCAATATTGTTCATCTTTTTATTTTTTATGTATTAAACGGGTTAGTTTTATGGATAAATCGGTTAAAATAATTTTTGCATTTCCGTTACGCTCAATATGATACATCGCATCAGATAGTTCTTTGAATATATCGTTAATGTTATTTCCATTTACAAATGGAGCAAAATTTTCTAGTTTAAATTTTTCAACTTTAGGCTCCATATATACTAAACTTGGAGCTTGATAATTAAGTAAAAGGGCTTGACGAAACATTTCGATGCAGAACTCCAAGAATTTTTTTTGACTTTCTCGGCCTAAACCTGCAATTTGCTCACTCCAGGTAATCAAATCTTGAATTGCGGCTGCGTTTCCTTTTGCCTTAAATGCTGCACGAACCCATGTTACGAACCATTGTTCAAATGGATACTCATCCTCATCATTTTTTGTCAAATGCAAAGCTTTGTTGTAGTTACCTTGTGCTTGATGTGCTATTTTTAATGCTACATTAGGTTCTAAGTTTTCTTTAGAAACTAATGCATCGGCAATTACCTGTTCGCTTAATCCGTTAAAATGCAATACTTGGCAACGCGAACGAATGGTCTGAATGATAGATTCTTCGTTTTCCGATATTAAAATAAAAATAGTTTTATCAGATGGTTCTTCTAATAGTTTCAAAAGTTTATTAGAAGCTGCGATGTTCATTTTATCTGCCATCCAGATGATCATAATTTTATAACCGCCTTCATAAGATTTTAATGCAAGTGATTTTAACACTTCCTGAGCATCTTCTACCCGAATTTCACCTTGTTTGTTTTGAACGCCAAGGGTTTTATACCAATCAAATAAACCACCATAAGGCGTCTCTTGAATAAAATTGCGCCAATTTTGTATAAAATCTAAACTTTTAGGTTTCGTTTTTACATCCTCGGTAGTTACTGTTGGATATATAAAATGTAAGTCGGGATGTGATATGGACTGAAATTTTAAGTTACAGGATGTATTCCCGTTTTCATTATCAGGACCAGAATTTCCGCATAATATATATTGTGCGTATGCGATGGCAGTGGGTAAAGTTCCAGATCCTTCTTGACCGATAAATAATTGTGCATGAGGAATTCTTCCCGTAGAAGCAGTTTTTATTAAATGGTTTTTGATGTGGTCTTGCCCTAAAATTTCAGAAAATTGCATGAAGCAAAGATAATAGAAAATGATTTAGTCGAAAATTTTCATCTACAAAGTTTACCTCCTTAATCCGAGTTTTAATTTGTTAATAAAAAAAATACAATTTGACTGCAAAAGTTGTTTTTAATAGATTTTTACCTTTTTTGGGCTTTTTTTGCTTATTTGTTTCTGTGATAAATAAGATAATCTTTGCAAATAATAGACAAACAGGAATTAAAACAGTTTATTCTTGTTAATTCAATGTTTTTTTGTATTTTAAATGAAGATTATATGTTAATTAAAACTATTTTAATGTATTGATATTTAGTTTAATAAAAACCATTTTAGTACTATATAGTTGTTTTTAAGTTACAGACCAAAAAAAACCGATAAAAGAACATATTTAGTCGTTTTGTGGCTTTTTTTCATTTGATTTTGTCTCTTTTTATTTAAAAAAAGGGTAATAAAAATTGCGAGTTAAGTTTATTTACATATTTTTGTTTTTATAATTGAATTTTTAAAATAGAATTTATGAAAGGGAAAATTATTTTTTTAAGCATCTTTTTAACGTTGTCAACACAGATGGTATCATCTCAAGCTAAGAATGCTCCTCAAAGTATTATTAGTACATCGGCAATTATCAAAAAATACCATGATCAAAAGGAATTAAAAACGATGCAAAAGGGTGAGCTTTTAGAACTATACATTGAGCGTATCAAAGTTTTAGTGAAAACATTACCATTTATTGCATTGGCTACTAAGCCAGGAGTTACCATGGCTGATCTTGGTATACCTACAGATAGTGAAAACAAAAAAATCCAAGACGCTCAATTAGCAGCATCAAATTCATTCCTTGATATAACTGTAGAATTTGAAAGAAAAATGATGCCTTACTCAGATAAAAATAATTTAATTGCAGGGATTTTATTCTATGAAAACACGATAAAATCATTGCATTTATTCAACGAAAATATAGAATAATTATTTGCCTATTTAATTCTCTTCAGCATTATACGTATTGTTGAATGAGATTCAGGATATATGCAACTCGTTTTCGGTATTTTCTTTGATTTATCAAGAAAATACCGAAATGAGTTTTTTTAATTTTCATTAACTTAATAATAATTATTGTTAATATTTAAACATACCACGATGAAAAAATCTTTACAAATTATTGGGATTGCCCTTTTTACTTTTTGTAGCGTACAAGCACAGCAAGAAAAAGGAATAATGGGTTATAGCAACTGGTTGAACAACTGGACTGAATTTAAACCAAACAAAGTTGATTATAGTGAAGCTAATCAAATTTTGGCAGGAAAGATAACTGTAAATACAAAATTGTTAAAGAGGAATGTATATGTTCTTCAAGGTAATGTTTACGTAACAAACAATGCTGTTCTTACCATAGAGCCAGGTACATTAATAATTGGTGATTATGAATCAAAAGGTACTTTAGTCATTACTAAAGGAGCTTCTATAATTGCTGATGGTTTAGAAACTGATCCTATTGTTTTTACTTCAAACAAAGGAGTTAAAAAAGCTGGAGACTGGGGAGGAATTGTAATTTTAGGAGATGCTCCAATAAACAAATTTGGAAACATTTCATCTTTTAATTACGATCTTGATCCATCGTTAACAACTTATGGTGGAGACAATGTTGCATCAAATTCAGGTATTTTAAGATACGTTAGAATTGAATTTGCTGGTAAAAAAGTAAAAGGTAATGGAAACTTCAATGCTTTAACATTAGCAGGAGTTGGAAACAAAACAACTTTAGAAAATGTAATGGCTAGCTTCTCAGGAGGTGATTCATTTGATATGATTGGTGGTGATTTAAATCTTACAAAATTTGTTTCTTATAAAACAATCAATAACGATTTCAAATTTACTCAAGGAACACAATGTAAAGTATACAATTCATTAGCAGTTAGATCTTCTTATTTAACTAGTAATAAAGAAGGATCTCGTTGTATGGAAGTTTTATCTTATGATAAAAAAGAAGAAACAGACTTTTCTAAAAAGCAAACTTTGGTTACTGCTTCTAACATTACAATGTTAAACGATAGTGATAATATTAGTGCAGATATTCAATCTGGATTGGTAAAAGAAGCTATTTATGTTGGTAATAATGCAGCTATTGAGCTTAAGAGAAGTGTGATTTCTGGATTTAATCCAGCGGTTGTATTAGATAGCAAAATTGAAATAAATGATGCTAATTTGAAGAAACTAAAATTTGAAGAAATGTATTTCAATCAATGTAAAGGAAATATTTTTTCAGAATATAATTCTAACAATGAGGATCTAGAGAACTGGTACGGTAACACAATGTTCTCTAACTATTATTCTCAAAGTAATAATAATGAATTTTTTATAGATATATCGAATCCAAAAAGACCTGACTTTAGACTTAATATCGGTAAAATTACAGCATCAAGCAAATAGAAACCTACCTATTTGTTAGAGTCTTAATTTTTTAACTGATTAGTCGTAAAAAGAGTTATAGTTTTTAATTGGAAACATATAAGATATAAAAAATGACCGCCCCACTTTGTAAAAAAATACCATACATGTTGTTATTAGGATTACTTATAACAGCTAATAATACATTCGCTCAAGAGTCAACAAACGAAAAACCTATCGTTTCTTTTCTTCCTAATGGCGAAACTGTTGAAGAGAGTCTTTGCTCTTCCTCAATTTTAGAATTAAGTGCTACAAACGAGTTTATAGTAAAGCAATCTGTCCCCATGGATTACTTTGCTATAAATTCAGCGGTAGTAAATAGTTCAAATGAAATTAATGCCGATCCCCAATCGTCGTCTATTTCATCGAATAATTCTGTAAATGCATTAAACGTAAACTGTAAATATGATTTCTCAGAAACATTTATAGATAGTTTACTATTTTTTGATCTTGATGTAATTAAAGAGCGTATAATATGATTAAAGATTTACCTACTAATCTTCGCATAATCTTTCTTTTTTTATGTGTGTTTTTCTGCGCCAACACAAATGTATTCGGACAAATATCTATTGGGCAACCGACGTTTAGTTTTAACCCAGCTTGTGCTAGTCCAGGATATAACAGCTACGAAGTGAATTTTAATTTTTCACCAGTTGCGGGATTGATGGCGACTAATCAGTTTATAGTAGAATTATCTGCTCCTGATGGAAGTTTTACTAACGCAACGGTAGTTTATACCTCTGCTGTTGGTGAAATTATGACATCACCGGGTAAAATGAAATTCCCATTTCCGACTAATACGGCAGGAGAAAAATATAGACTTAGAATAAAAGCTACTGCTCCAGCTTCTACTGGTCAGCCTTCTATTCAATTTCCAGCATACTATAGAGTTCATAACTCCCAATTCACTATAAATAATTTTATTCCTGTTGCTGCGTTTTGCGCAGGAAGTAGTTATATTTTAACTATTGATAATCCTGGAGGACCACTTAATGATTCGCCTTTAAAACATTCTGGATTAACTTATAATTGGTATAAAAACAACGGACTTATTTTGCCTGAAACATTAGTAGCTACCGCTACTAACGGTAGCTATACAGTTACGCAACCAGGAGTGTATTATGCTAGAACTAATTATGGTGCTTGTATCTTAAGTTCGGATTCTTATTCTAATCAAGTAACCGTTTCAGAATCTACTACAAATTCTAGTACAGCTATAACATCAAGTCTTGGGAATCCATTTTGTCCAAACGGCGGAAGCACTACTTTAAGTGTTTCTGGTGGAGTAAAAATCGAATGGTTTAAAAAAGATAGTTCTGGTAACAATGTTTTAGTATCAGATAAACCAACTTACGATACAAACGTTAGTGGCTTATATACCGTAAAAATTGATTTTGGAGGATGTACTGCAAACGGTTCAATTAATTTGCAAAGTGAAGGATCTTTTGCCGCAAGTATTAATGTACCAAATAGTAATACAATTGATACCGAAATTAACGAGACATTAAACGTTATCGTTACTAATGATGCCGTTGCCCCTTCTTATAAATGGTACTTAAACGGAACTCTTATTCCTGATGCAATTACAGATACGTATTTGATAAACACTATTGGTAACTATAAAGTTGCTGTTGCTCAAACTACAGGCTGTACTTCAACTCAAGAATTTAATTTTGTAGTAGGAGATACTAATTCAAATCTCAAAAATATTCCGAATATAGTAAGCCTAAGTAGCGCATTTAACACTTGGGATTTACCTACTGATTATAAAAATGCAGAAACAAATGTTATGATTGTTAGTTCACAAGGAGAGGTGATGTTTAACGGAGTGGATTATGATCCTACTAAATGGGAAATAAAAGATTTCAAAAATATAAATCCAGTTTATTATTACATTATAAAAAAAGGTAGTGATGAAAAAAAGGGATCTATAACTGTAATTAAATAATATGAAGAAAATTTTACTATTCATTACTATTCTTTACGGCTCAACACAAGTACTCTATTCTCAAGACGCTGTCAAAGGGGATGGAGTTGTTCCATTTTCCATACCTATCAGAAATTCATTAAAATTTAATAGATATATAATTAACCCTGCTTTCAGTTTTGTTAGAGAACAAAATACTTATGCTAGTTTTTATAACAAGCGTCAGTGGGTACAATTTGATAATGCACCACAGACTTATTTGTTTAGTTATTCAGGAAGATTTAGTGAAAATCAAGGAATAGGTGTTGGTTTATTCCAGCAAAACTATGGTCTTATGACCACTTTTGGAATTGTAGGAAACTTTGCTCACAACGTAATGCTTCAAGAAGACAGCAATTTGACTTTTGGAGCCAATGTTGGATTTTATAAAAGCGGACTGGACCAAGGAAAGATTATTACAAACGATTCAAATCTTAACATTGATAATATCCCTTCTAATTCAATGCTTATGATTAATCCAGGGGTGAACTACGGAAATGCGTTTTTAGACGTAGGATTGTCTGTAAATAACCTATTGTTATACAATTTTGCCACATCCGAAATGGTGAAAGATAATCCAGAACAAGCCGTTGAAGCACATCTTATGTATACGGGATATATTGATGCTTATGGATTTTTTGACAGAAGTAAATTTTCAGGTCTTATAAAATCAGAATTTAAGAAAGATAAAACTGTAATTTCTGGATTGGCTATGATTTCTATTCCAAAAGGATTCTGGGCACAAGCAGGTTACAATACATTATACGGTATGTCAGCAGGATTTGGTGTTAATGTAACACCAAAAATTGCGATTGAATATAATTACGAAAAAGGAACAGGTAACTTTTCGAATTTTGGAGCTTCTCATGAATTTGTTATTGCTTATAAATTCAAAAGTAAAAGTTACTATTATGGCGATAATGAAGAGGATGAGGGAGCACTTATTGCACCTACTGAGGTTAAAAGAATAACGCCAGCCAAGGTTACAACACCAGCTGTTAAAACTGATGGAGCTGAAAAAGCTAAACTAGCCGGAGAAGCAAAAGCCCAAGCTGATGCTGCTGCAATGAAAGCAAGACTAGAAGCTCAAGCTAAACTTAAAGCAGATGCTGAGGAAAAACTTAAAGCAGCCACAGAGGCTAAAGCGAAAGCCGATGGATCAGTAGCACAAACAAGATTAGATGCACAAGCAAAACTTAAGGCTGATGCAGAAGCAAGAATTAAATTAGCGGCTGATAATAAAGCCAAAGCTAATGCCGAAACACAAGCTAGATTAGAAGTGGTTCAAGCTAGAGCTGCCCAATCTAAAGCCAATGCTGAAGCTGTTAGAGCTAAACTAGCCGCAGATTCTAAAGCTAGAGCTGATGCTGTTGCAAACAGAGCTAAACTAGCCGTAGAAGCAAAAGCGAAAACCGATGCTACAACGAAAGCAAGATTAGAAGCAGCTAAGTCTAAAGCAGATGCTGAAGCACTTAAAGCGAAACAGCTTTCATCAGATGGAAAAACGAATGTTGATGCTACCGAAGCACTTAAAATAAAACTGGCTGCTGATGCCAAAGCGAAAGCTGATGCTGCAGCTTTACAAGCAAAACTTGGAGCTGATACCAAAGCGAAAGTAGACGCTACTGCTCTAAAAGCAAAAATAGATGCCGATGCAAAAGCCAAAGCGGATGCTGCCGAAGCTCTTAAAGTTAAGTTAGCTGCAGATACTAAAGCGAAAGCAGATGCTACTGCGCTTCAAGCGAAATTAGCTGCCGATGCCAAAGTAAAAGCCGATGCCGCCGAAGCTCTTAAAGTTAAGTTAGCTGCAGATGCTAAAGCGAAAGCAGATGCTACTGCGCTTCAAGCGAAATTAGTTGCTGATGCCAAAGCAAAAGCCGATGCTGCTGAAGCTCTCAAAGTTAAATTAACCGCTGATGCCAAAGCAAAAGCTGATGCGGATGCACTTCAAGCAAAATTAGTTGCTGATGCTAAAGCAAAAGCGGATGCTGCAGAAGCAATGAAAGCAAAATTAGCTGCAGATGCGAAAGTTAAAGCTGACGCCGATGCCCTTCAAGCGAAGTTAGCTGCAGATGCTAAAGCGAAAGCGGATGCTGCTGAAGCTCTTAAAGTTAAATTAGCTGCAGATGCTAAAGCGAAAGCGGATGCTGCCGAAGCACTTAAAGTAAAACTAGCTGCAGATGCTAAAGCAAAAGCCGACGCCGATGCACTTCAAGCGAAGTTAGCTGCAGATGCAAAAGTTAAAGCGGATGCCGATGCGCTTCAAGCTAAGTTAGTTGCTGATGCCAAAGCAAAAGCCGATGCTGCAGAAGCTATGAAAGCAAAATTAGAAGCCGATGCTAAAGTTAAAGCGGATGCCGATGCACTTCAAGCTAAGTTAGTTGCAGATGAAAAAGCGAAAGCTGATGCAGTTCAAGCAATGAAAGCAAGTTTAGAAGCTGATGCAAAAGTTAAAGTTGATGCAACTGCCCTAAAAGCAAAAATTGATGCGGATGCCAAAGCCAAAGCCGATGCCGATGCACTTCAAGCAAAATTACTTGCAGACGCCAAAGCAAAAGCTGATGCAGATGCAATTCAGGCGAAACTAGATGCAGATGCTAAAATAAAAGCAGAGAAGAAAGCCAAGTCAGAAGCTGCAGATTTAAAAGCAATAATTGATGCAGATGCCAAAGCAAAGGCTGAATCAGATGCTTTACAAGCAAAGCTTGCTGCCGAAGCAAAAATTAAAGCCAAGGCCGATGCACTTGCTTTACAAGCTAAGTTAGCTGCTGATGCGAAAGCTAATGCTGCTGCTGCAGCACTATTGGCTAAAGAAACTGCTGCTGCCAAAGCAAAAGCCAAAGCTGATGCTGATGCACTTGCTGCTGAAGCAAAAGTAAAAGCCGATGCAGAATTGAAAGCTAAATTAGCTGCAGATGCCAAAGGAAAAGCCGATGCAATTGCCTTACAAGCAAAATTAGCAGCAGATGCAAAAACGCAAGCTGATGCCGATGCAAAAGCAAAATTAGAAGCTGACGCAAAAGCGCAAGCTGATGCTATTGCGCTTCAGGCTAAACTTGCTCAAGAACAAGCATTAAAAGATAAACAAGCGGCCGATGCACTTGCAGCATCTAATGCAGCTGCTAACGCTGCCAAAGATGCACTTGCTAAATCAATGGATAACTTAACCAATATGTTTGATAGTTCTTATAAAACACAAACAGATTTATTGAGTCAATTGAACGCAACAGTAGCCAATAAACAAAAAGACCTTAATGATCTTAAAGAAGAAAATGATTTAAGTGAAAAAGGAATATATAAAGAACCGAAGCCTTTTAAAAGCGTAGCGTCTGAGAACAGTGAGTTAGAAGCATTAAAACTTCAAATAGCACAAGTTAATAAGGAACAAAAAGATGCGCTTGCTAGACTTACAAGTTTGTACAATGAAAGACTTAAAAAAGTGCCAAATAAAAATGATGCACTTAACAAAAGTTATTTAACCAAAATTGAGGCGTTAAAAGCGGAACAATTAAAAGCGGAAAGAGATAACGCAAACTTAATTGCAAGTTTAGAAAAAATTAAACTTGAAACAGAAATAGAAAGAAAACGTAGAATTAAGCGTGCTGCGTTCGAAAATGACCAAGGGCGTTACCAACAAGATATCGCTACTTTAAAACGTATAAAAGAAACGACAAAACTGAGTAGCACACCATTGACGGCAAATGATTTTGACTTTGGAGATGAGCAGTCAAACATGCAAATTATCAAGAACATTAAGAATGTTGAAAGTGGTTATTACTTAATTGTTGCAGTTCATAATAGTACGGATAAAAGAGATCAATTTTTGACCAAAACTGTAGCAGCAGGTCAATCGAATATTAATTTCTTTTATAACGTAAGTTCTAGTAGATATTATATTTATTATGAAAAATATGATGATTTGCAAGAAGCGAGTAAAGCTTTAGAAGCCAAAGGTAATAAGCCATACAACGCGAAAATGTCTATTGTAAAAGTTGAAAACGAATAAAAAAATTATTGTATAAAATTATAAAAAGTTCCAGGTAAATTAGCTTCTGTTTTTTTGAAGATTATATTCCTGAATAAATATTTTAGAGTGCCGTTTGCACTATTTTTCTTAAACCCCATCTGAAAAATAGTGCAAATTATTAAATGAAAAATACCATGAAAAAACCTACTGTTTTAAAGATTGCCTTATTTACTTTGATATTATTACAAAGTATTATTTCTCATTCTCAAAATTTTAAAGATTTTGCGCCCAGGTACAATAATGAAAATTTGCGAGGTGATATCCTTTTGATCGGGAACAGCATCCTAAATAGAGATACGAGCGATCGCAGGGGTGGTGATGGTCCAGATGTTCCTTATACGGGGAAGGACGGTAACCATAATTTTAATATGAAATATATTGATATTGATGGAGATCCTGATACATTTAATTCAAGTAGTGCGTCATTAGCCTTACCAGATGCAGCTTGTTCTAAAGTGGTATACGCTGGATTGTACTGGAGTGCTGTTACTAGAGACAAAACTAGCAGACCAAAGCCAATAGATAAGGTTAAATTTAAAATGCCTGGTGGGAGCTATATTGATATACAAGGAACCGTTATTTATGATGCAAAAAACTCAGTAATTGGTTCTAGTTATCCTTATGCTTCTTATGCTAATGTTACAGATTATTTTACCAAATCACCTAGGCCAAACCCTCAGGGAGTTTATACAGTAGCCAATGTTTCAACTGCAGAGGGTTCTAATTCTAATAGTAGTACAAATACAGGACTATCTGCAGGATGGTCATTATTTATTGTATATGAAAATGCAACTTTGCCAGCAAAAGCAATCACTTCATTTGATGGATTTAGTGCGATTGATGCTTCTAATAATTTAGATATAGAAGTTTCTGGATTTAAAGCAATTAAAGATGGTCCAGTTAGAGCAAAATTTGCTTTTTCAGCATTAGAGGGAGATTTGCCAATAGTGGGAGATTTTTTAGCTATTAATGGAGTGGCATTGGTACCACCAGAAAGACCAACAGTAGATGGGAAATGGGAAGAGAAGCCGTTTTGGATTGGTGGGAAGTGGGAGTGGCATTGGGTTTGGACAGAAAAGTATAATTTCTTCAATAGTACAGTTACTTCATTAGGTAGTATTCTTAATAATAGAACTCCAAATAGTTCCAATACATTAGGTTTTGATGCGGGAGTCTTCGAAGTAAATAATCCTGCAACCACAGCACATCCAGGAGGATATGTAATTAAAAACGGCGACACCTCTGCAAAAATAAGTTTAGGGAGTACTGGAGATGTCTATTTTTATTATTTCAATGCTTTTGCTATAGAGATTATTGCTCCAAGGATTGTTCTTGTTAAAAAAGTAATAGGGACAGATGAAAATGGTAAGGATTATGACGCTAGCAATAAGAATATTGGGATAGATAAAGATTTAAAATACGAAATAGAGTTTCAAAATAAAGGAAACGATGATGCTGTAAATTTTACGATTACAGATGTATTGCCACATAATATTATTTTTGATGAAAAAAAGGATATTTTGTACAAGAGCCCTGGAGTAACAGTTGCTTCATATGATAAGGCTACAAGAACAATAGTATTTAATATTGATCCTATTTTAGTTAAGGCAAAAGGTGGAATTAGTAGTATCAAATTTAGAGTAAAAACTATTAAAGATTGTGAATCATTAACAGATGCCTGCTCTAATGTTATTAAAAATACTGCAAGTTCAAAGTATAAAGGAGTAATTAATCCAACTCAAGTTGGAGGTGACAGTCTTGCATCAGAAGAAGGATGTGATGTTGGAGAACCTTCAGCAACAAATTTCCTTATCGGACTTGATAAATGTAAATTTGAACAAACATTATTCCTTTGTGGTACTGTTAAACTAAAAGCAGGAGGGGGATATAAAACGTATGTGTGGACAGATGATAAAGGAGTCGTATTTGGTGGGAATAACCAAGAAGTGACAGTTACTAAGTCAGGAACATATACAGTAGTCACTACTGCTACTTCTCCATGTTTAGGAATACAACAAAAGTTTATAGTTAAGGATTATGCAGCAAATATTAATAATAATCCTATTAACAATTTTGCAGACAATATTGATCCAGATACTGGATTACCTTTTATATGTAAAAATGATTTAAAACCATTTCCTAAAATATTTTTATGTGGTAAAAACGCAACTAAAACTATTGAAACAGAAATTACAGGTGCAACTAGTATCGTTTGGCAAGAAACGAATGATCCACCACCAGCAAGTTTAAGTGATCTTTGTCCAGACGTTACTGCTCAAAATTGGAAACAAGTAGAAGTAGGTCCAACCTATACAGCTAACAAAGCAGGTACATTTAGACTAGTTGTTACTTATGGTAATTCATGTGTTAATACCTATTATTTTAATGTGACCCAAAGTTTATTAGATCCTACTTTTATCAAGGAAGATATTGTTTGTGGGACAAAAGGAAGTATAACAGTAACTAACCCTAAACCAAATGACGGATTAGGTTATGTGTACAGTTTGGATGGAAAAACGTACCAAGATTCAAATGTTTTTGATGATGTTGCTGAAGGAAGATACACAGTTCATATAAAAACAAACGCTGTTGATAATAAATTTGAAAAGTGTATATATACAGTGGATGTTACAATTTCTGAATTAAAATTCTCAACTACTGTTGAAACAACAGATCCACTTTGTATTGGAGAATTAGGTACAATAAAAGCCACTGCTAATGGAGTAAACGGTGCTTACCAATTTAGAGTTTTTGATTCTTTAAATGGAGATCTAAAAGGAGATTCAGGACAAATTGCTGATCCTACAAACTTTCATCTTTTTACAGGTATTGCTCCAGGTAAATATAATGTTGAAATTACTTCGGAAGATGGATGTAAGGAAGTCAAAAATGTTACAATCAATGATTATACATTAAAGGCTACAGCAACAATTACAAAACCACTTACTTGTGAAGATGGAGAGATTACTGTGGTAGTAACAGGAGGAAAACCAGTAGCTGGTACTCCACCGTATTATTATTATTATGTTAATGAAATAACCACTCCTTTTACAAACCCTGTTATTAGTATGCCTACAGCAGGAAAGTATGATATAGTTGTTGTAGATGGAGAAGGTTGTAGTGTTACAATTCCGACTATCATAGTTAAAGATAATATAAAACCAACAGCTACTATTGCTAAGAAAGATATTGATTGTTTTGGTAGTGAGACAGGAGAAATTTCAATTTCTTTAGATATTACTGATTCACCATATACTGCAACATATAGTATTAATGGTACAGCTGGTCCATTTAGTGCAATCAATCCGATAAAAAATTTACCTGTTGGAGATTATGATGTTGTAGTAAAATATACGTTTGACAATATAGACTGCTTTGATGAATCTAAAATTATAACAATAGGTGGCTCTACTTCAGCTTTAACAGCCGCTGCAGGAATCTCTGAACTATCAGGTTGTGGACCTAAAGGAAATGAGTTGCAAGGGAAAGTTAGAATTACAAATGCGGAAGGAGGAACGCCTTTTGCAGCACCAAATTTATACAAATATAGCTTTGATGATCAAAAAACGTGGATAGATTCAAATGAAGCCTACATTGACCCTAGACCAACTCCATATACTTTTTATATAAAAGATGCGGCAGGTTGTGTTTTTCCAATGGCAGGTATTATTTTAAAGAAAAAACCAGATGCTCCTACAATAGAGGTTTCAACACCTACTTTTAGTTGTGACGGAAATGCATCAACAACTGTTACGGTTACCAATACGGGTGGAAATGAATATGAGTATGTTTATTTATTTAATGGAGTAGAAAATAAAAATAATCCACCGAATGTTTTTATTAACGTACCTCCTTCAACTCCAGGAAATCCACATAAAATATCAGTTAATTATAAACTGGTTTCAGCACCAACTTATAGTAATTTATTACTTGAAGATTTTGGAGTTAAAGCAAATATTAATTCTCCAGATACACAATCTCCGGGTATTAATAAGGCTTTTTGTTTTGAGAGACAAGTTGAAGCAACTAAATGTAATAATGATAAACTCTTTGGAAATGGAGAATATACAGTAACCAATTCTCTTAAAAATAATCCATACCCAGGATGGCATAACCCTGCTAGTCATTACGATCCAAGTAAGCCTATGCCTACGGACAATCATTTACGTAAATATTTAGCAGTTGATGCTGGAACGGCTATTCCTAACAATGCCGTACTGTATAGAAAAACAATTAAAGATATAATAAAAGGCCAGCCAATACAGGTTCGATTTTTTGCAACCAATTTATTAAAATTTGGAAATACACAACCAGATGCTTCTCTTACAGTAGAATTACAAAATAGTGCAGGAGTTGCGTTATCTCACCAATCTACTGGTAAAATACCAAAAACGGATGGTTGGGTAGAGTACATCAGAACGATTGATCCAGGTGATAATACTACATTGGACTTTGTATTACGACTTGAAGTTTCTCAGATAGATGGAATAGATTTCGCGGTTGATGATATAGAAGTATATCAATTACCAAAATCATGTTTATCAACGCAAGTGTTTGATGTTGTTGTAGATCCAGATAGAAAATTTAGTGCAGCCGTTAAAAATATTGTTAGCACAAAATGTAAAGGAAATAAAGACGGAAGTGTAACAATATTTGCATACAATTTTGATACTACCAATGGATTTGAATATTCTATAGATAAAGGACTTAATTGGATTAATTCTAAAACACAAGAGACTATTGTTTCAGGATTGGCCGAAGGTCCTCAGGATATAAGAGTGCGTTTCAGTAAGGATGTAACTGGATGTAATTTTAATTTTACCCCTAGCATAGGCTCACCAGATGCGTTTGTAGTTGATGCTAATGCTACAGCTGCCAATTGTTTAGAAGGTGCTAAAGTTACCGCAAGCGCAATTGGGGGTACAGGAGCATACACTTTTACACTAACAGATTCTGCAACACCACCTAATGTAGTTAATTTTCCAAGTGATGGAATATTAACTAAAGTTGCACCAGGAACTTACATCGTTTCAGGTGTAGATGCTAATGGTTGTTCAGATAATAAAGACACGGCCTTAGTTATTGATGCTCCAATACCTCCAAAAGCAAAAATTGAACAAAATACAGGTTTATGTTTTAACGGAAGTACAGCAACGCTAACAGTTACTATTACCGATGGTGTAGATCCTTATTATTACCAAGTTAAATATAATGGAGGAACATATAGTGATAAAATTCAAGTAAACGGGACTTTATTTAATTACCAAGCAAATGCTACAGGAACATACGATTTTTTAATTACCGATAATTTTGGATGTACAGCTTTAGCTGTGGGTGAAACAATTAACCCAATACTTACAGCAGAAGCATTTACGACTTCTTCTTTAGCATGTGTTGATCCTAAAAAAGCAGTAATTGAAGTAACAATTAAAGACGGAACTGGTCCATTTACTTATATAGTTAAAAATAGTGCTGGTAACCAAGTAGCTACTAGTACAGCACCTATTCCAGGTCCTAAATTCACATATGAAGCAAGTACTGCAGGTACATATACGTTTGAGATTACAGACAAAAACGGGTGTACAACAAAAGCAGAGGGAACTGTAGCAGCAATTACAAATCCAGATGTTACAGCAACACCAACAAACCCAAAATGTAAAGGTGAAAGCAATGGATCTGTAACATTGTTAGGTTCATTGGGTTCTGGCAGTTATAAATATAAATTTAATTCAACCAGTTTTACTGATGAAACTATTTATACTGGTTTAAAAGCAGGAGTTAGTTATCCATATCAGGTTATGGATACTAATGGGTGTGTTTCGGAAGTGAAATACATCGAGTTATCTGAACCGGATGTAATAACACCTACGGTTCGTATATCAGAACAATATACTTGTGAACACAAAGCTACAATTACAGCCTCTGCAACAGGAGGTAATGGAACGACTTATACTTACGTTTTAAATATTACCAGAAATAGTGTAACAACTACAAAAACAAACACTACAGGTATATTTGAAGATTTAACTGATGGAAGTTATTCAGTTACAATTAGCGATAGCAAAGGATGTACTGTTACCGAAACTGGTGTTACTATCGCAAAGTTAGATCCACCTACGGCAATGGTAATTAAAAATACAGATCTTAAATGTCCATCTAATGAAGTAGAAGTTGAAATAACTAGTGTAACAGGAGGAACGTTACCGTTTCAATATGCAATACAGCCAGCAGTAGGAGCAACAATAAGTTGGCAACCAGAGAATAAATTTGAAAAATTAGCTCCAGATACGTATACATTTATGGTTAAAGATGCCAAAGGATGTATTTACTCAGCTCCACATACTATTAATCCTTTAGTACCAGCCGTTATAAGAGGCGAGGTAGTTAAAGATGTTTCTTGTTTAGGAGAATTAAATGGTAAGGCAAAATTTACAATTACAGGTTTGGGTAATGATGTTGATTACTCGTATACAATTGATGGTGGGACTGTAGTTACAGGAAAAACACTTCCTGCTCCAGCATCAACAACACTTATTGTAAATGCAGATAATCTAGCAAAAGGCGAGCATACATTAACTCTTACGGTTACAGCAACAAATTGTCCGTATTCAGGTAAAGTGGAAATCTTAGCTCCGGATGATGAATTTAAAATAACGCCAACAACAGTTACACCACAAACTTGTATTACTCTAGGTAAAGCTGTGGTTAATACAACAGGAGGTTGGGGAGGTAATAGATATACTATTACACTACCTGATGGAACAACAAAAGTGGGACCACAAGACAGTAACACTTTTACAAATTTAACTGCTACAGGGGAGTATAATGTACTTGTAGTAAATTCAAAAGGTTGTGAGGTTACAGGTGTGTTTACATTAGATCCAATAGTTGAGCCTAAAGCTGATATTGATGCTACTTCAGACTTATGTTATGATTTGGTTAATAAAGCAACTATAGTTGTAAAACCAGCTATTGATCCATCTCCAACATACGTATATAGTATTGATGGAGGAATTAATTATCAACCTTCGGGAACATTTTCTGATTTAATTCCAGGAGATTATGTTGTAAGAGTTTGGGATAAAGCAACGGGTTGTAAAATTGATTTACCATCTAAGACAATTGCCAAACAATTAACGGCATCAGTAAAAGTTACAAAAGAGGTTGATTGTACTACTACACCAGATGTTATCATTGCAGGTGAAGTATTTGAAGGTACTGCGCCTTACACTTATACCGTATCTGTAAATGGTGTTGCAGAGCCTGGTGTTACAGATATAACCGATAATAAATTCTTGTATACAAACGTTGTTGCCACAACAGCTAATGGTAATACAGAATATATATTTGAAATAAAGGATGCAATTGGATGTATAACGACTTCTACAGTTATTGTAAAACCAAAAACAGATCCTGTATTCACGGCTACAGCAAATTCTAGTATTTTATGTAATGGTGCTGATTCAGGCTCAATTACTGTAGATATAGACACTAATTTTGGAGTTGGTCCTTATGTAATAGATGTTTACAACAAAACTACTAGTACCCCTTATTTTACACAAACAACAGGGCTTCCTGCTGGTGAGTATAGGGTTACAGTAACAGATTCAAAATCTTGTTCTTTTATAAAGGATGAAGATATTAGTATTGTGGAACCGGATCCTATTGTTGCAGAATACAGGGTTACACCTATTACTTGTGGTGCAAATGGGGTTTCATTAGGAAAAATTTTTATTGATCGTGTTACTGGAGGTACAAAAAACTACACTTACCATGTAACTGGGCTTAATTATAACGAAGAGCGTCCAGATAAAGATGGTTCAGGGGAATTTTTTGAAATTGTAGATTTTGGTTACTATGAAATTACAATCACAGATAAAAATGGATGTTCAAAAGTTATATCTGATATATTAGTAGCATCTCCTCCGGATGATTTAGATATTGAAGTAAAAGCACCACCTGCGGATTGTTCTACTGGAGGTAGCGCTGTCGTATCTATTGGCCTGCCTGTTACTGGAGGAACTATTACTGGAGATGGCCCTTTTTATTTTGCTATTTATGATGGTAGTAAACCAAATTTCCCTGATCCGGTTGGTGCATTTGCTTGGTTGCCTGAAGATGGGCCTAAAAGTAAGAAAGCAACTTTCAATAATTTAACTCCTGGGGTTAAATATACTTTTATTGTATACGATAGTGATGCTGCTCATGGTGGTACAGGTAGTGGATGTTATTATTATGAAACAGCTGAAGAAAAAATCCCTACTAATTCTGATTTAGAAATAGATAATTTACAAGCTAAAAATATTACTTGTTTAGGCGCTGACAATGGTAATGTAACGTTAAAAGTTTCTAGCCCTTATACAGTACCAACAGATGTTAATTATCAGATTTTCAATGAATTAACATTAGCACCAATGGGAGGGATAGGAACAGGTATAGTACCTGCTGCTACAGTACCAAAAGCGTATTTAGAAATAGATAATTTTGGGAATCTTCCATTTGGTAATTACTTTGTTTTGGTAACAGAAGTTCTAGATAGAACTACTTCACCTATTAAAACTGCATGTAGTGTAGCTAGTCTTAAATTTAAAATAACAGGTTCAGTTACAGCTTTAGAGCTTAAAGCTGAGTCAACTAAAAATGCTAATTGTAATCCAAATCAAGGTATAGTTGTAGCTTTCGCAGAAGGTGGAACTACTTTCGCAGCTGTAGTTGCTGTACCAGCTATACCGGGAGTACCAGCTACACCGGGAGTACCTGCAATTCCGGCGAAACCAGCAATTCCAGCTTCACCAGCGATTCCTTATTTGTATCAAATAGTTGTTGATAATTTACCTTTAGGTGAAGGTACTGAGGATAATAGACCTTCGGAAGCATCTTTTGATATTGATCCACATCCATCAAACACTTTTAATGTTGAAGCAGGAAATTATTTGGTATATGTTCGTGATGCTTATGGTTGTATTACCTCTAAACCAGTTACAGTGGAATTAGACGCTTCACCTGTAATTACTGCTGATATAGATCCAAGTTTATGTACAGCAACTAATGGTAATTATACGATAAATGTAAATATAACTACGCTTGGTGTAGGGCCATATACGTATAGTTTAAATGGAGGTAATTATGTTTCTACTCAAACAGCACCATTATTTACAATATCTAATTTGGGTGCTGGGAAATACAAAATTAAAGTTAAAGACCTAAATGGTTGTATCAGTAATGAAGTTGAATTAGAAATTTTTCAACCGTTAGACCTTAAAGCAAGTTTTACAACGCCACCTGTTTGTGAAAATGCCGATGGTACAATCACAGCAGTTGCTACTTATGGATCAGGTGATTTCGAGTTTATTCTTGTAAATAAAGCGACACCTACTATTAAAGTAACTCAACCAACAGGTATTTTCGAAAATTTAGCTGCCGGAAGTTATACTGTTACTGTTATAGATAAAATTACCACTTGTGATAAATCTGTAGATGTTGATCTTCCTCTTCCTACACTAGTAGTATTAGTAAAAGAAGATATAGTTACAACAGCACCTTATTGTACGAATCCTGTAGGGGTTCCAGCTCAAGGAAACGACAGCAACGGAACAATTAAAGTTAATCTACAAGCCGTTAACAATAATCCGGAGTATAAATATATCCTAACTCCAGTTGCAGACCCAGTAGCAGGACTTAAAACGAACATACATGGTTACTTTGATGGACTAGCTGCGGGAGATTATGACGTTACTGTAAAATCTGGAAGAGGTTGTGCAGAAACGATCAGAGTTAACATTAAAGCGCCAACACCAGTTTCTGCAACAGTTGTTCAGGATGAGTTTAAATGTGATACAAATGTATTAAAAGACATAATCGTTACTATTACTCCAGAAGGAGGAGCAGCTAACGGAGATATCACAAAATATAAATATAGTAAGGATAATAATGTTTGGGTTGATAGCAACACATTCAATGTTATAGATACTGAAGCACCTCAAACAATTACTTATTATGTAAAAGATGCTAATAATTGTGTATTTAGTAAGGAGATTACAATTGCTCCATTCCCTAAATTAACTGCTCCTACGGTTAAGTTAAGTACGACCTTAATAGATTGTGTTAACAAACAGCAAGAAATTGACGTTACTATAAATGGAGGGTCAAATACTCTAGATCCGTTCGAATACCAAGTATATATAAATGGTGTTCTTGATTCAGCACCAAGACAAACGGTAGCTGGAAACACATTTACATACCTAGCTAAAACAGCGGGAGCTACATATCAATTCGAAATTTTTGATATAAAAACGACTTGTAGTATTCTATCTGATATTGTATCTGTTCCATTATTTAATAAAATAGAAGTAGTAGCCTATGCATCTACTCAAGTAGGATGTAAAGGAGAATTTTCAGGACAAATAGCTATTGATATTAGTGGTTATGAAGGAAGTTATAATTACCAAATTCTTGTAGGAGGGGTAGCGAATACCGTTCTTAGCGGATCAGGTCATACGGATGTTAATCCTTTTGTACTTCCTCATTTGTTAGCAGCAGGTACAGACTACACAGTTGTAGTAACAGAAACTGAATTCCCATCGTGTGAGAAGACTTCTAATGTGGTTATTATTACTGAACCAGTTGAGGAATTGAAGCTTATTGAAGTTACAAATATTCCCCAAAATTGTAATACTGCAGGAGCGGTACTAACAGTTAAAACGGTTACTGGTGGAACTCTTGATTATACATACGGATTTGCACCTAGAGGTACTCGTTATGAAGACGTTGTTTTTTCTGAAGTTCCAACTATAATAATTCCTGTAACAAAACTAACGGCTCCACTTGAGCAATGGGATGTTTATGTAAGAGATAAGAATGGTTGTTATGTTTCTAAAATAGAAACTATTAAGGCAGACCCAATTCCATCAAACATTAAAGCTAGAGTAGCTAGTCAGTGTTTTAATCTTTTAGATCCTATAACAAAAGAGTATGTAATAAATGTTACTGCTGATGGAGTTGGACCTTTTGAATATAGTTTAGATGGTTTTAATTTCAAACCGAGTCCATTAACTGTAAAATCGCCAGGAGAGTATACTGTATATGCAAGAGATGCAAACGGATGTAGTGATAACGTAAAAGCAGCATTTACAATCTTGGATCCATTAGGATTATCGGCAGAAATTACAACTTACCCAACTTGTAATGATGATAAAGGAGTAATTACTCTAACTGGAACTGGAGGTACAGTTTCACCAACAACTAGTTACCAATATGCTATTGGTACTGATAGTTTTGATATCAAAAATGTCTTTGGAGGTCTTTCGCCAGGAACACATACATTTTGGATTAAAGACATGATCACAAGTTGTACTACAAGTATCACAAAAGAAATACCTGTAGCAACTGATATTATTATTGCAAAAGCTGATTTAACACCAACTCACGTTTCTTGTAATGGAGGAACAGATGGTACTATTACAGTTGCTTTAAATGCAGGAAATAATAACCCTGATTATAAGTTTAGTTTAGAGGGAGTTAAAGGTCATACAAGAATTGCTCAAGCGAGTCCTTTCTTTAAAGACTTACCAGCAGATACCTATACAATAACAGTTATTTCAGGTAGAGGTTGTAAAGGATCTGCAACAACAGTAGTTGAAGAACCAACAGCTATTAGAATTTCTACTCCAGCTGTAACTCAATTTGCTTGTACTGGAGGTACGAATACGTCTAATACTGCTACAATCGTTGTAACAGCTACAGATGGTACACCAGATAATGGTGATTACAAATATGTATTTATTAAAAATGGTGCTACGACTGCAGACAATATAATTGTTCAATCAGGAAAAGAAAATACGTACACAGAGCTTGGTTTAACAGGTGGTAGCTATACTATAACTGTTTCTGATAAAAATAACTGTTCAGATAGTACTACAGCAACGATTAATCCATTTATGAGTATCGATGATGTTGTTATTACGGTGGTTGATGTAATTACATGTACCAATAACGGTCAGAATATTAAAGTTGTTCCAACTACAACAGGAATTGGAGTAGCACCAGCTTTTGTGTATTCTATCACTGATGAGAATGGTAACAAAAAAACTGATCCAACAGGAACAGGAGTATTTAATGACTTACCAGTAGGACAATATCTTATTACGGTATTTAATCCTGAAACACTTTGTAGTTTACAAAGACCGCATAGCGTAAATGCACCAAATACATTTAGCTTAGTAGCTAGTAATGTTGTTAATATTACGTGTTTTGGTAACGCAGACGGAAGTATTGAATTTACTTTGGTAGATTCTAAACTAACTCCAACTGCTCTACCTAATGGGTTTGATTATGTAATTACTGGGCCAATGGCAACACCAATTACAGCTACAAGTCTAAATCATGGGCCAATTAAAATTGATAATTTGCAAGCAGGTTTATACAAGATAGTGGCTACTTTAAAAGATTCACCATTTTGTCCAGTAGAGGCTGATTTTACAATTGCAGGACCAATTTCTGCATTGGAACTAGATGGGTTTCATACAGATATTACTTGTGAAGCAAATAATAATGGAATCATCACAGCTTGGGCAACAGGTGGTTGGTATGGGACATATGAATTCCAATTGGAGTTAAAAGGAGCTCCTGGAATAGCAGTTGAACCATGGTCATGGACTACGATGCATAATTTTACAGATTTAGGCCCTGGTGATTATGTTGTAAAACTTAGAGATCTTGGTAAATGTGAGGTTTCTAAAGATGTAACGTTAGCAATTCCAAAAGAAATTACCGCTACAATTGTACCAGATAAACTAGAATTAACTTGTTTTGGTGATAATGGTGCTACGATTACAGTAACTGCAACAGGAGGTTCTGGCAAGTATTTATATACTCTAGAAGCTACATATGCAGATGGAGTAGTAACTAAAAACGGACCACAAGATTCTAATGTGTTTACAGGTTTAGATGCAGCAAGTTACAAGGTTTTCGTTTCAGATAATTGGACTTGTGAAGGTATTTCTTCTTCAATAGAAATTAAAGACCCAGCCAAAGTAAAAGCTTCTTACAACATTAAAACAATCGAAGGTTGTGATAGACCGCCTGTAGTTACGCTAAGTGCAACAGGAGGAACAGGACCTTATAAATATGGTACAGATGGAAATAATTTCTCTGGGTCATTTGCGACATCAACAGATATTAAATTACCAGAAACGACTGTTAAAACGGAGTATATATACTACGTACAAGATGCATTAGGTTGTATAAGTGATGTTGTAAGATTTACTTTTTCACCAGTTCCGGAATTAGTTTTCTCTAAAGTTGATTCGGATGATGTTAACTGTAAAGGATCGAGTACAGGTAGTATCACTGTAACTGCAGCAGGTGGTTTAGGGAATTATATTTATACTTTGTTAGATGCAGCTGGAGCAGAAATCAAGCCTGCAGCGATACAAATCAAACCAGGACAATTTGATAACCTTCCGGCAGGAAATTATTTTGTGAGAGTGAATAGTGATGATTGTAAAACTATTTCAGTACCAGTTTCAATTAATGAGCCTACTACAAGTGTTAGCGCAACAGCTGTTCCTACACATGTAACATGTAATAATTCTACTAACGGAAAAATAGTTGTTAATGCAACAGGTGGTACAGGAGCTCTTAGATATGCTATTTCACCAAACTTCAAAGAATTCTTTGAATCTAATGTTTTTGATAATTTACCAGCAGGTGATTACATTATTTTAGTCGAAGACGAAAATGGATGTCCAGTTGTTTCTCCAGTTACAATTGAAGAGCCACCTATTTTAGATTTTAATCTAATAGCAGGTACTATACTACCAGAATTCTGTGTAGATGATAAAAATGGAGCATTCCAAATTAAAATAATTGGAGGTACAGCGCCATACAGAGTAGCTCTAGATGATGAAAAGGGAACTTATGAGCAAATTTTAGGTGATGAGCATACCTTTATAGGTTTAGTGGGAGGTGTACATACTGTTTACATCAAGGATGCAAATGATTGTGGAAGAGATAAAGAAATTGAAACCCCAGAATCAGTTAAACTGGATCCTATAGCTAGTATCAATACGGACTGTGTGGATAATTTCGGTGCTAATTTTGTTACAATTACTGTTGATCAATCAAATACCAATCCGTTGGATTTGAAATATTCTTTAGACCGAACTGCTCCTCAAGCTAGCAACATATTTGTAAATGTTCCTCAGGGTAGTCACACTGTTACTGTATTACATGCTAATGGTTGTGAGAAAACAACAGTACCATTTATTATTGATGAGGTTCAACCATTAACATTAACATTAGCTGATGGTGGATTAAATGAAATTGTTGCTACAGCTACAGGTGGTGGTGGTAACTACCAATACGCACTAGATGGAGAACCTTACGGATCAGTTAATAAATTCATTATTTACAAATCAGGAACTTACACAGTTACTGTAACAGATAAAAATGGATGTACAGCTACAGCAACAAGATATTTTGAATACATCGATGTTTGTATTCCAAATCACTTTACTCCAAATGGAGATGGCATAAACGATACTTGGGCACCAGGATGTACAGTGAATTACAAAGATTTAACATTCGATATTTTTGATAGATACGGTCGTGTAATTTGCAAGTACAAATTGGGTCAAAAATGGGACGGAAGATACAACGGTAACGAATTGCCATCTGGTGATTACTGGTATGTATTGAAGCTTAATGACAAAAAAGATGACAGAGAGTTTGTTGGACATTTCACTCTTTACAGATAACTAATAACAAAATAATTATGTTATCTAAAATTAAAAATACAATGAAAAAAATTATCATATCATTTCTACTTATGGCTGTAACAACAGGTTACAGCCAGGAGTTAAACTTGCCAGTTTTTACGCAGTATCTAGCCGATAACCCATTTGTAGTATCTTCAACATTTGCAGGTATTGGTGACAATTTAAGAATCCGTGCCAATGGTTTAACACAATGGGTAGGTATCAAGGATGCACCAGACAATCAATCGCTTTATGCCGATTTTAGAATTTTAGATCGTTCGGGAGTGGGAATCTCTCTTTACAACGATAAGAATGGTTACACAAGACAAACAGGAGCCAAAATATCATTTGCGCACCACTTGATTCTTGATTATTATTCGAAGCAATACCTATCATTCGGTATTTCGTATAACATCAATAATTTTAAGATTAACATAAACGAGTTTACTCCAACCTACGAGAATCCATTACCGGATCCAAGTATTACCGATAATCGTTTCGTTTCTAATAACAACTTTGATGTAGGGGTTTTATACCGTAATAAAGGGTTTTATTTAAGTCTTAATGCAAGTAACATCCTAAACAAAGAAATTGATAGATTTGACGGTATAGAGCCTAATTTGCTTCGTAATTATCAAATCTATTCAGGTTATGTTTTTAGAGGTGCAGAGAATAACCGAATCGAGTTTGAACCCTCTGTTTACTACCAAATATTTGCAGGAGATAGTCGTTCAAGTACCGATTTCAACTTTAAGTTCAGACAATACAACCGTTACGAAGATTATTATTGGTTAGGAGTTTCTTATCGATTCTTGAATGACCAGTTTTTTCAGCCATTAATGGTTGGTCCAATGGCAGGATTCAAGAAGTCTGATTTTTACTTCGGTTATTCATACCAAGCTTCGCTTAACCGTATTGGATCCTATAATTCGGGAACACATGTTGTAACCATAGGATTCGATTTCCTTCAAGCAATTAGTAATTGTCCATGTACCCAAAATCCGGTTCGTGATTAATAATTAATTTTAGCTATTTTTTTAGATTTGTGTTTTATTTAAAATAATTATCGAATTACAACGTTTTCGTTTATAGAAAGCTGTGTTTTTTATTTTTATCAAATTTATAACTAAGTTAAAAGTTCTATATTTGTTATTCTTTCAAAAAAAAACTAAAAACTTACCTTGATGAAAACTTTAAAAGATTTTGATTTTAAGAATAAAAAAGCAATAATTCGTGTTGATTTTAACGTGCCATTAGACGAAAATTTTAATGTAACAGATGCAACACGTATAGAAGCAGCAAAGCCTACAATAGATGCAATTTTAGCACAAGGCGGTAGCGTGATTTTAATGTCACACTTAGGAAGACCAAAAGGAGTTGAAGAAAAATACTCTTTAAAACATATTTTAAAAACAGCATCAGAGATCTTAGGTGTTCCAGTACAGTTTGCTACAAATTGTGTTGGAGAAGTAGCCAAAGAAGCTGCTGCAAATTTAAAAGCAGGCGAAGTTTTATTACTAGAAAATTTACGTTTTCACGCCGAAGAAGAAGCAGGAGATGTTGCTTTTGCAAAAGAATTAGCATCACTAGGTGATATCTATGTAAACGATGCTTTCGGAACAGCACATAGAGCACACGCTTCGACAACAATAATTGCCCAATTTTTTCCTAACGAAAAATGTTTCGGAACATTATTGGCCAAAGAAATAGAAAGCTTAAATAAAGTACTTAAAAATAGTGAAAAACCAGTTACAGCAGTTCTAGGTGGTTCTAAAGTTTCTTCGAAAATTACAGTTATCGAAAACATTTTAGACAAAGTAGATCATATGATTATTGGTGGAGGAATGACTTTTACCTTCATTAAAGCACAAGGTGGTAAAGTAGGAAATTCTATTTGTGAAGATGACAAATTAGAATTAGCACTTGAAATTTTGAGATTAGCTAAAGAAAAAGGTGTTCAAATTCATATTCCAGTTGATGTTATTGCTGCAGATGATTTCTCAAATACAGCAAACACACAAGTAGTAGATGTATTTGCAATTCCTGATGGATGGCAAGGTCTTGATGCAGGTCCTAAATCATTAGCAAACTTTGAAAAAGTAATCATGGATTCGAAAACAATCTTATGGAATGGTCCATTAGGAGTTTTTGAAATGGAATCTTTTGCCAAAGGAACAATTGCTTTAGGTGATTATATCGCAGCATCAACAGCAAATGGAGCCTTCTCATTAGTAGGTGGAGGAGATTCTGTAGCTGCTGTAAAACAATTTGGTTTCGAAGAAAAAATGAGTTACGTATCTACCGGAGGTGGTGCAATGTTAGAAATGCTAGAAGGTAAAGTTTTACCTGGAATAGCAGCTATTTTAGACTAACTATCTCATTTTTAACACTTTTTAAAGAGTATTTTAGATTGTAGTTATTAAGTTTGCAAATAATGGCATTATAATTGTTTGAAATATAGCCAGTAGAAATATACATTATGATTGTAAAAAATACCACATTATCAGTACTCCTGTTATCCACAATGGGCTTGTTTGCACAAGAAGTTGCACAAACAAATACCGTTGTAAAACCGGAAATCAAAATTTCGTATTTAGATTCAGTTAAGAAATCTTTCGTAAATGATGAATATGCAAGTCGCGTAGATAGTCTTTGGATGAAAGAATTAGTGAGTTTAGATATTTATGAAGATTTAACAAAAGATATCCAAACCATAAATTCAGATGCAAAGGTAGATTATGAATTGCCAACAGAGTTGCTCAAACAACGATTGGCGGCAATGAACGAGAAATCACCCTTTAACATTCAGTATAATCAAGGGTTGGAAAATATTATAAAGTCATTCTTAAAAAATCGTAAAAAATCATTTTCTCGATTAATGGCTTTATCAGAATATTATTTTCCGATGTTCGAAGAAGCATTTGCTAAACAGAACGTTCCTTTAGAAATAAAATATTTAGCCGTTGTAGAATCTGCTTTAAACCCTAAAGCAGTTTCTAAAATGGGCGCCACAGGACTTTGGCAGTTCATGTACCACACAGGTAAACAATACAATCTAAAAATAGATTCGTTTATCGATGAACGCAGTGATCCTTTAAAAGCCTCAGTTGCAGCTGCCGATTATATGTCAAAGATGTTCAAAATTTTTGGCGATTGGGAACTAGTTCTTGCTTCATACAATTCAGGTCCAGGAAATGTATCAAAAGCCATTCGTCGTTCTGGTGGAAAGAAAACCTATTGGGATATTCGCAACCACTTACCTAAAGAAACACAAGGATATGTTCCCGCTTTTTTAGCAACAATGTATCTTTATGAATACCATAAAGAACACGGTATAAATCCAGATAGAGCTGTTGTACAACATTTTGAAACAGATACGATACGAATTAAAGAGAAGATGACATTCAAGCAAATCTCCAATTTGCTAGATGTTCCCGAAGCACAATTACAGCTTTTAAACCCGTCATATAAACTCAATGTAGTTCCATTTTATCAAGATGAAGAACATTTTTTGAGGTTGCCAAAAGAAAAAGCTTCTGTGTTTGCTTCCAATGAAGATAAGATTTACGCTTACCTGAATTATGATTCAAGTCCGAAATCTAATCAAGTACAAACCTTAATCGCTTCGACCAAAGTAGCTTCGCCTAGATCGACACAAACAGTCGTATCAAAAACACAACTTTATAAAGTTCGTTCAGGTGATAATTTAGGAGCAATTGCAAGTAAATACAATGTTTCAATTGTTCAGTTAAAGAAATGGAATAATCTAAAAAGTAACTCCATTGCTTTAGGAAGAAATTTAAAAATTATTTCTGAAACTAAAATTATTAAGAAAGACATTAATGAAGTGAAATTAGCTCCTGCTGTTGATAAAAAACGTACAGAAGAAGCAATTGCAATTGTTGAAGATAAAAATACGAAAGAACCACAAGCATCACTTTATGTAGTGCAAACAGGAGATAACTTAAGTAGTATTGCAAGAAAACTAAATGTATCGGTTGCTGATTTAAAAGAATGGAACGGATTAACAGCTGAGAACATGGATATGGTAACTCCAATGAAAAAGTTAGTTATCCAATCGAAAGAAGAAGAGTCTGATAACAAACCAGAAGTTTTAGTTGCATCCAACAGCATTGATACTTATAAGAAAAAAGGAACCACTGCAAAAAATAATGCAATTGATTATTATGTAAAAAAAGGAGATTCGCTATATAGCATCGCAAAAAAATATCCAGGGGTAACCATTTCGGATATTAAAAAGTGGAATGATATAGAAAACGGTGATATTAAACCAGGAATGAAACTTAAAATAAACGGATAATCAAAAATTGTATATAAATTTGGGTTTTATTTCAGAACTTAACTAAAAATTAAAAATGAATAAAACCCATTTTTTATTGCTTATAATTCCGTTTATGTTATTCTCATGTCTTAAAAAGAATGAGAGGATACATCAGCACAAGAATAGCAGTAAAATAAACACAATCTCGATTATTATAGATGATCAGTTGTGGTACGGAGAAGTAGGAGACAGCATCCGAAATAAATTTGCTTCACCGGTTGTTGGGCTTATCCAAGAAGAGCCTTTATTTACCATAAATCAATATCCAGCCAAATTATTAGAAGGTTTTATGACCGATGGGCGAAATATTATTGTGGTTAAAAAATCGAATGTTAATAAATTCGAAATTACCAAAAATGTATACACAGCACCTCAGAATGTGTTCCGAATATCAGGAAAATCAGTTTCGGATATTTTAAATGCTTTTGAAATACACACCCCACAGATCATTCGAATCATCAGGGAAACCGAAATTGCTCAATGCCAAAAGATCAACAGTAAATCATTGTTGGATCCAGCCATTCTTAATAACAAGTTTCATATCAAATTAGATGTTCCAACGGGATATCAATATGTGTTGCATAAGCGTAATTTTATTTGGCTTAAAAAAGAAATGGCAAGTGGAAGCACTAGTTTACTCATTTATCAAGTTCCGATAAATAACATAACCAATAGTTCTAATATCGTGGGCAATATTGTGAGAATGCGGGATTCGGTAGGAAGATATATAAAAGGCAGAGAACCCAATACTCGAATGATTACAGAAGAAGCCTATGCGCCTTATTTTTCTAAAATTACCCTTGACGGAAAAACAGCTTACGAAACTAAAGGAACTTGGGATTTAAGAAACGACTTTATGACTGGCCCATTCATTAATTACGCTATTGTTGATAAAGCCTATAATCGTATATTAGTCCTGGAGGGCTTTTGTTATTCTCCTTCGCATGAAGAACGAGACTCAATGTTAGAACTGGAAGCTATTATCAAATCGGTTAAAATTAACAACCGATAATATTTTCTTATTATTAAAACCACATTATACTATTACTGATGAAACTAAATTGGAAAATAAAGCCTTTTGAGGCATTAACTGTTCATGAACTATACGATACTCTAAAATTAAGAAGTGAAGTCTTTGTCGTGGAGCAAAACTGCGTTTATTTGGATATTGATGGTAAAGACAAACTAGCATTACACTTAATAGGCGAATATGAAGGTAAAATTGTAGCCCATGCGCGCCTTTTTGATGCAGGAATTAGTTTTGATAACGCGTCAATAGGAAGAGTTGTGGTAAGTGGCGATTACCGAGATAAAAAATGGGGACATGATTTAATGACAGAAGCAATTGCTGGAGTCAAATCGCACTTTGGAAAAACAGCTATCACCATTGGAGCGCAATTGTATTTAAAAAAATTCTATGAAAGCCACGGTTTTATACAAACTAGCGAAATGTATCTAGAAGATGATATTCCGCACATAGAGATGGTAAGAAACTAAGGTTTTTGTCTTTTTTTAAGGCTTCAATACTTCCCTTTCAGAACTTAGTCTTAGAAAGTTGAGTTTGTAAATATGTATCCAAGTGAGCCTATAAATCTATTTTTAAATCCAGCATGAAGAAAATTACCTTTTTGTCGTTACTGTTTTTTTTTAATTTCCTTTTTTCACAAACATCAAAGCCAAGTTTTATTTTAGAAAGTAGAAAGGTTACCGATTACCCTTTTAATCCCATAATTTCAGAAAAGATAAATGACAAGGTAGTTTTAAAAAAGGAGTATCAATTTCTAGATTCTTTAAATTTCCGTAGTATCAACTACAAGTCTTTTGACAATCTAAAACTTAGAGGTTTTTTGATAGAACCTAAAAAGAAAGGGAACTATCCCGTTTTAATATACAATCGTGGTGGTAATGGTAATTTTGGTGCGGTAAACTCAGTTTTTTTAACTGAGTTTTTAAGTAAAATAGCCAACGAAGGATATATAGTTATCGGTTCGCAGCTCAGAGGTACATCTGTAAGTGAAGGCGAAGATGAATTTGGAGGTAAAGATGTCAATGATGTTTTAAGCCTTTTTGATATTATTGATCAATTACCCAATGCCAATAAAAATAGGATTGGTGTGTTTGGTTGGAGTCGTGGCGTTATGACAAATTTTTTAATGCTAAAAAAGACCAATCGTATCAAGACCAATATTGCAATTGCAGGTCAAGCCGATTTAATTGAGACAAAGCGCCCTGAGATGTTTGGCGTTTATAGAGAAAGAATTCCGGGTTATGCAAAGGATTCCGTTTCGGTTTTAAAAACGCGTTCTAGTTTGTTAGCAATCGATTCTATTCAGAATAAAAAAGTTTCACATTTTATTATTCATGGCAATAAAGACGTCAAGGTTGATGTTAGTAATGCGTTTACTTTTTATTCTAAGTTAAACTCAAAAGAGTATACGACACGGTTATTGGTTTATGAAAATGAAGGTCATGATTTAGAAATAGTTAACGATAACTTATTAAATCAAATAACCGATTGGTTAAAAAGATATTTATAGTATATCTTTGTTTCTGTACGAATATGGAAACAATTTCAAATCATATAAATGAGCCTTATTAAATATGTCATTCCGATATTTTTTTCTTGTTTTCTTATAAACGCGCAAAATGAGGAAAATTTTCATTTGCAAAAAGCAGGTTTTGAGAAATTAACCGTAAAGGCAAAGAACGACACGATTGTTTTTTTAATGTCTAAAAGTGAATCTAAAGAACCAAAACCTACAATTTTATTTCTTCAAGGTTCATTGCCTCTCCCTATTCTTTTTTATGATCAAGATGGATCGAATTCCTTAATTCCGTTTAGTATCAAAGAGTATTCACAAAAATTCAATTTTGTCATTATTGCAAGAAAAGGAATTCCTTTAATTGGAACTTATGATAGAGATGCAAATGGGTATGTTGATGAAAAAGGAGAAGTTCCCAAAGAGTACAGTGACAACAATAATCTAGGCTACAGAGTGAGTCAAGTTAATGCGGTTATTAACTATTTATATGCTGATAAAAGGTTTAAAAAAGACTCAATCTTCGTCATCGGACATTCAGAAGGCTATAGAGTAGCTTGTAAACTGGCAGAGAACAATACCAAAATTGCTAAACTAGTTTGTATGTCAGCAGATCCTTTTAATAGAGTATCTGAAAGTATTTTGCGAGAGCGAGTTAAAGGTTTTGGAGCCAATAATGATGAAGCTTCTCAATTAGAAATTGATAAATTAATAGAGGATTACAAAAATATTTCTGTAAATAAAATAGCGTTTAAGGATAATGTAAATTTTAATAACTGGTTGAGTTATAACGAAAATTCAAGTTATACAAGCCTAGGGAAATTTAAGAATCCAATATTGGTCGTTTATGGTGGAGCCGATATTGGGTCAGCACACAATGATTTATTACCTTTCTTACTACCTAAAAGCAACATCAAACTCAAAGCTTATCCTAATTATGGACATAATTATGAAAAGAAAGAAATCGATTCTAACGGAAACGCATTAGAAGATAGTTACCATTGGGACGATGTATTTAAAGATGTCGTTAATTGGCTCGTTTTATAGGGTCAAATATGAAAGCTTGATTGTTGATTAGTAAAGAATTAAAGAACCAATTTGATGAAATGTTGTTTACTTATTTTGACTTTGTTTTTTGTATTTGTTGGAAGTGCTCAATCTACACTACAAAATAGAGATTATATCCTCAATGATAGATTTCCTTTGGATAAATATGCCAAAATGAAAAAAATCCATTCCCATCTTGAAAAAGTAAACATTTACGATTTAACCTATACTTCTTTTGATAAGACAAGAGTTAAAGGATTTGTACTACTACCTAATCAAAATCAAAAAAAATATCCAGTAATAATCTATAACAGAGGTGGAAATGGAAGTTATGCTATGGTCAACGATCAATATATTGTAACTTTTTTATCCAAAATTGCAAGTAGAGGCTTTATCGTAATTGGCTCCCAACTAAGAGGTTCAGATGGAAGTGAAGGCATAGATGAATTTGGAGGAAAAGAGATCGATGATGTACTGTCGTTATTTAATATTATCAATAGTATCGAAATGGCTGACACAACAAAAATTGCTCAAATAGGCTGGAGTAGAGGTGGTATCACTAATTTCCAATTATTAAAAAGAACAAAAAAAATTAGAACAACTATTACCATTGCAGGGCCAAGTGATATTCTTAAAACAAAGCGAAAAGAAATGTTCGAAGTTTACAAGAATAGAATTAGAAATTATTCATTAGACTCTATTTATTTTTCTAATAAAATATCTCCAATATTTCAGATTGATTCAGTTCTAAATAAAAAAGAGAGCTTTTTGTTTATTCATGGGGATTTGGATGAGAAAGTCGCAGTATCTGATAGTAAAGAGCTTTATGAAAAGACTTTAAAAAATGGTTTTAAGTCTGAGTTTATTCTTTTTGAAAATTCAGAACATAGTTTATTCAATCAATTTGGAAAGTTAATAAGCGACATTGTTCTTTGGCTGAATACCCAGTTAATTTAAAATTGAAATTTCTATAACCTTAAATTGTGTCCCATAATGTTTGAAGAAGCTTTGTAATTACAAAAAATAAGAGGAATGTTTAAAAATTTTAAGAAAGATATTAGAGATCTCTTTTTCTCTCCAAATTCAATAGAGTATTTAGGGTTTTCTTCTAATTTTAGATTGGTCCTTTACTATTATTTTATCTTCATTTTGTTCTTAATTTCCTTGTCGATATTTGTTGGGTGGGTTAAATACTTTTTTAATAGCGAGTCTTACATCGTATTGCCAGCAAATATTTTATTTTTAAAAGTAGCTGTTTTTGCTCCAATCATGGAAGAAATCATATTCCGATTATTGATAAGAGTAAACAAATTTAATTTAATTATATTTTCTGTTTTCCTAATAGTTTTTGTTTTGTATGAAAAATACATCTTGTCAACAGTTGTTTATTATGTATTTAATGGTTTTTTTTTACTACTTCTTTTCTTTAAAAAACTTAATTACAAACTTAATAGGCAGTTAGATAAAAGCAAGTATTTGTCATTACTAATTTATATATCATGTTTTCTTTTTGGATTATATCATGTGCCCAATTTTAAAGACTGTTCTCTATTTGATATTGTAGTAATAGCCTATTTGTTTTCAAAAATTATAGCTGGTTTTATTTTTATCCTTTTAAGATTAAAATTTGGAATAATTGCTTCTATACTATTTCATATGTTCATAAATTCATTGGCATATATGATGGTTTCATAAAGCTTTTATGATTTATTAATTGATTTGGGACGGCTGTTATTGTTACAGAAGACCTCAGGCTCATTGAAAGAGTATTATATCAGTTTAGGGCATCCTTAAAAGATAACTTACATCTTTAATATTGATTTATATTCTGTTTGATTGTTTAAAACACCAACTGCTTTTTTAATTTCAGCGTTGTTTTTAATGTAGTATTGATACAAACCTTCCTGATATTGGTACCTCTTTATTAACTCTTCTAAAATCAAATTTTTGATCTCTTTTTGGTTTTTGTCAAGCAAAGTAGTTTCACTTTTCTCAAGAGCATTCAGTAATTGTTGGTATTCGGTAGTAATAGTCTCGTCTATTTTTTCTTTTTTGGCAGCAGCCAATGTTTTTTTCAGTGCTACTTCAGTTTCGGTATCAAAAGTAATTTGGTTCGTTTTTAAAAATTGCTTGAAGCTACTATAATCAGCATCTGTTAAGTTCGGAATTTGAGTTCCTAGATTTGGATTTTTATAATAGTAAGTCGTCGCATAATCAAAAATACCATCGTTTTTTAATAAAGCATTAGTGATAGCGCTCAAGTTAGCCTCTGCTAATTCAATATCAGGCATAACTCCACCACCATCATAAACCGTTCTTCCTTTTCGGGTCTTAAAAGCATTAAAGTTTTTAGCATCCGTTTTTATAGCAACACCATTTTTGTCTTTATGAGCATAGTCTAATGCTTGAATACATCTTCCAGAAGGAGTGTAATAGCGTGATATAGTTACTTTTAACTGAGTTCCATAAGTAAGATCAACAGAGCGTTGAACCAGTCCTTTTCCAAAACTACGACTTCCAAGAACAACAGCACGATCTAAATCTTGCAGTGCCCCTGAGACAATCTCGGATGCCGAAGCACTTCTTCCATTGACTAAAATTGCTAACGGAATTTGTGTATCTATTGGTTCTTTAGTTGTTTTGTATGTGTTGTTGTGTTTTTCGATTCTTGATTTCGTAGTAACGATAACCTCATTTTTTGGCACAAAAAGGTTGCAAATATTCACAGCCTCATTAAGAAGACCACCCGGATTTCCTCTCAAATCCAAAACAATCTGGGTAGCTCCATCACGTTTAAGTTGCTCCAAAGCACTTTGAGTTTCTGCAGAAGCTTTACGGTTAAAATGAGCCAAAACAATATATCCGGTTTTAGAGTCAATCATTCCGAAGAAAGGAACCGATTTGATATCAATTTCATCCAGAACAATAGTAGTAGTATTGGTTTTTCCTTGACGAAGATATTTAATAGCGATTTTAGTGTTTTTAGCTCCTTTTAGCAATTGCGAAGCATCATCTTTAAAATCAGCAATTAGCACATCGCCAATCTGAATAATTTCGTCACCAGCTTTAAGTCCCGCTTTATCGGCAGGATAATCTTTGTATTGTTCTTTTATAATTAAACGATCAGCTTTACGAGTAATCATAGCACCAATACCAGTATATTCTCCGCTATTATTGATTTTAAAATTGATGACATCTTGTTCGTTAAAGTAAACCGTGTAAGGATCTAAACTCGCCAACATGCTTTTAACGGCTTTATCCATTAAATCACCAGGATTGGTTTCGTCTACATAATTGGTGTTGACTGCTTTAAATAAGGTAGTGAAGATTTCTATTTGCTTAGCAATTTCGAAGAAGTCATCTTTGAAACTAGTTCCAACGAATAAAAATCCTGCTGCAGCGACAGGAATGATGAATTTTTTTTTGAAAAACGTGACCATGTTTGTGATTTATCTTTAATTTCAGAGTACTAAAATAAGAATAATTCAGCAACATTAACACGTGTCTATTGGGAAACACGATTTATGAAGTCAAAATATTATTGAATGGTATCGTTTTGTAAATCTGTTTCAGCTTCCGTTTCGGGTTTTGGGTTTACTTGAAGTAGAAATTTTTCAAACAATTGAATGGTCTTAGTATTGATTTCTTGATAAGACAACCTGTCTTTTGTTTGATAAAAGAGCATAAACGAATATGGCTTGTCTAAATTATCAAGTAGAATATGTTTGTTTAAACGGTACGTTTCGCGCAAAACACGTTTGAAGTAATTGCGATCAACGGCTTTTTTGAAATATTTTTTGGATACCGAAACGCCCACTTTTATTTGCTGATTTTCCTCCAAAGGGCCTGAGTAATAAACCAATCGCAACGGATATTTAGACACTGATTTCCCTTCAGAAAAAAGTAGTCCAATTATTGTTTTGCTTTTAAGGCGTTCGTTTTTTGGGTAAGTAAAGCTCATCTTTTGTTTTAGGAAAATACTATGAATTATGCAACAAAGGTACAATTTAACAACAAACCTATTATTATTTACGATTTATTTAGAGCTAAAAATATATTTATTACTTTTGCAGCTAATTTTTTAAGCATGCAAAAACTAATTTCGTATCCCATATCCGTTGTTTATTATTTGTGTTTTGGATTTTGCTTAGCAATTTTCCATCCAATACAATGGATCTGTTTTAATGTTTTTGGCTACCAAGCACATAAAAAAAGTGTTGATTACCTTAATTTCTTCTTGGTAAAATGCACCAATATTATAGGAACAACGTATAAATTTGAGAATAGGGAACTAATTCCTGAGGGAGTTCCTCTTATTTTTGTTTCAAATCACCAAAGTATGTATGATATTGTGGCAATGATTTGGTATTTACGTCGTTTTCATTGTAAATTTGTAAGCAAGAAGGAGTTAGGTTCAGGAATACCAAGTGTGTCTTATAATTTACGTCATGGAGGATCTGTTCTTATTGACAGAAAAGACCCTAAGCAAGCCATTCCAACAATCAAAGGATTGTCTGAATATATAGAAAAATACAAACGTTCAGCTGTTATTTTCCCCGAAGGGACTCGAAGTAAAACCGGGAAACCAAAGGAATTTGCACAAAGCGGTTTAAAAATATTATGCAAATATGCGCCATCAGCATATGTTGTACCTGTTAGTATTAATAACTCATGGAAAATGGTGAGATATGGCTTTTTTCCTGTGGGTTTAGGAAATCACCTTACCTTTACCATTCATAAACCGTTGGCAGTTAAAGATTATGATTTTGCAACGATAATGGAGAAGTCGGAAAAGGCTGTAGTAGAAGGAATTAAAATTTAAATTATTATAAAATGTCAATAAAAAACATTCGATTAGAAGTAATGCAGTTTTTAGAGAAAAACGTAGACAGCTTCGTTGAACAGTATTTGATACCTGTTGAGAAAATTTGGCAGCCGTCAGATTTTTTACCTAACTCAGAAAGTGATACTTTTTTTGATGAGGTAAAAGAGCTACGTGAAATTGCTAAAGATTTACCTTATGATTTCTGGGTAACTTTAGTTGGAGATACCATTACTGAAGAGGCTTTGCCTACTTATGAATCATGGTTAATGGATGTGGAAGGTATTAATCAAGTAGAAAACGGTGGAAACGGATGGTCTAAATGGATCAGACAGTGGACAGGTGAAGAAAATCGTCACGGTGATTTACTAAATAAATATTTGTACTTGTCTGGTCGTGTAAACATGCGCGAAATAGAAATGACTACACAGCATTTAATCAACGATGGTTTTGATATTGGAACTGGAAGTGATCCATATAAAAACTTTG